>NZ_OBDX01000021.1:0-125462 GCF_900215185.1 Pseudomonas sp. LAMO17WK12:I10
TTGAGCATAGTGAACTGAGTATCCCAACAGTTTCCACGACGGCTCATGCTTTGGCGCATGCGGTAACGCCAGAGCCGTTGGCGAAACTGGCGACTGCCGTATTGCGAGCCCTGATCCGAGTGAAACAACAGTTCTTGAGGTCTGCCACGCTGTTCGTAAGCCATGTCCAACGCCTTGATCACCAAGTCCGCGTCCGGTTTGCTCGACAGCGCCCAGCCCACAACTCGACGCGCGCAGAGATCCAGCACGACAGCCAGGTAATGCCATTTCCCTTGAGCCCAGATGTAGGTGATATCGCCACACCAGACCTGGTTGGGTGCTGGCACTTCAAGCGCTCGATTCAAGATATTCGGAATATCCGGCCGCTCAACCGTCGCCTGTTTGTAGACATGTGATCCAGGTTGTTTGCTGACTAACGCCAGTTCCCGCATCAGGCTACGCATCTTGAACCGCCCGATTTGCTCGCCATCTTCCTGCATCATCGACACGATGCTGCGGCTCCCGGCGGCGCTTCGACTCTGCGTAAACAGCTCATTGACTCGACTGCGTAACCGAAGTCGTTAGGTCGCCCGCTTTTGTGTGTGATTCGATAGCCGCATGGCGAGGCGAATGTTTGCTGCATTTAAATCACTTGAAGCTGTCCGCCAACTCCCTGGCCCGATTCCCGGCCTCTTGCCGCGCCACTTGATCCACCTCATGCCCCAGGATGGTCTTTTCCACGATCAGCGCGTGGACCTGGGTGACGCCGACGAACTTCAGCCAGGCCTCGACGTAGGGCTTCTGGAAGTCGAAGCGTTCCGCAGGCGTGTCGGATAGCGGCGAGAAGTCGAGGCCGCGGGCGTAGGCGACGACCGCGGTTTTGTTGTGCAGCAGGCCGCGCAGGCCGTGTTCGGCGGTGAAGTTGAAGAGGATGTCTTTCTGCGTGACCAGGTCGATGAAGTGCTTGAGCTTGTAGGGGATGCTGTAGTTCCACAGGGGGACGGAAAGTACCAGCAGATCGGCGTGGTGCAGGTGGGCGGCGAGGGTTTCGAGGGTGTTCCAGGCGCCTTGCTGGTCGGGGGACAGGGCCATGCCTTGCAGGCCGGCGTACTTGGCGTCCATGGCGTGCTGGTCGAATTCCGGCAGGTCCAGGCTCCACAGGTCCAGGGTGCTGACTTCGGTGTGTGGATGGTGGGTCTGATAGCGGTCGATAAAACCTCGGGCGATTTGTTGCGAGGCGGAGCGCTCTTTGCGGGGGGAGCATTGGATATGCAACAGGCGGGTCATGACGGCATCTCGGATGAGGAATACCGACATTGCAACATAGCGATTTACGGAATATAAATTGTAAATAAATTGCTGATTGATCACTTATCTTTATATGTTCGATGTTCTGTTACTCAAGACCTTTGTAACGGTGGTGGACGAGGAAGGCTTCAGCCGTGCCGCCGGACGGCTGCACCTGACGCAGTCGGCGGTCAGCGGGCATCTGCGACGCCTGGAAGAGCAGGTCGGCAAGCCGCTGCTGACCCGTACCACGCGTTCCCAGCACTTGACTGCCGATGGCGAGCGCCTGATGGCCTATGCGCGAGCCATCCTTGCCTTGAATCGCGATGCCTGGGCCGAGCTGACGCGTTCGCCGTTTCACGGCCGGGTGCGGATCGGCATGTCCGAGGACTTTGTCGAGCCCCGCCTGCTGCGCCTTTTGCAGGAGTTCGCGGCGCAGTATCCGGGCATGGAAATCGATATACAGGTGAATATTCCCGGCACGCTGCTGGAGCGTATGCAGCAGGGCGGCCTTGAGGTGGTCATAGGTTCGCTGTGTGAAACCTGTGAGCCGGGCCTGCTGTTGTGGCAGGAGCCGTTGGTATGGGCCAGTTCCGCGTACCTGGTCGGCCGCTTGCCGACTCCGCTGCCACTGGCGCTGTTTCCCGAGCCATGCCCTTATCGGGCAGTAGCCCTGCAGCATCTGGCGCAAGCGGGAATCGCCCAGCGCACGGCAATGCTTTGCTCGAGCACCGCGGCGTTGCGCACGGCGGCCCTGTCCGGGTTCGCGGTGGCGCCGATAGCCACCAGCCAGTTGGGGCAAGGGCTTGCGGTATTGGGGGTGGAGCATGGTTTGCCGGTACTGCCTGACGCGGAGTTTCGGCTGTTCACGGCCAAGGATGCCGATCAGGGCATAGTGGCTGCGTTGTCCCAGGTGATAGTGGCGTATTGTGCGGCGCGGCGGCTCTAGCCGTCGGCTTCAGCGGTGCGACTGCCCGAGGGGCAGTCGCTTGAGCGGAGTTCAGAGGTCCAGGCCTTCCTGGATCACGGACAACAAGGTGTCTTCATTGAGTTCGAGCGGGTCCGGCCTGGATTTACCGGAGCCGGGAACCGTCTGGATCAGCCAGTGCCCCTCTCCATGTTCGCTGCCGTTGCGCAGCAGGTAGCGTTCAGGGCCTTTGCCGTGGATTTCGACACGCCCGGCGCCACCCGTGGTGAAGCGGGCGATAGGGTCGAGGAGGATGCTCTGATGGTTGCCCTCGATCAGCAGTTGGTCGATGGCATAGTTGAAGGTGGCGCCAGAGGGGTGGCTCTCGAACACGCGAGTGGGGACGCGGCGGATATTCAACCCGACCTCTGAAAGTGGAGTCAGCCAGGTCTCGACCTGGTGGTACATCTCATAGACCTGTGCAGGCCACAGCTCGATGGCCTTGTCTGCCGAGATGTCTTCCTTGGCCCAGCTGTCCTGTTTTTGTTTCAGCCTTGCGGCGAGTTCATCGACCTTACTCATTCCGACTTCCTATCGTGATGTGAGGGTAAGTGTAGTTTCGGAAGGTACTTTACCTTGGCGGAGGGTGGCCAGCGATTCATGACCCGCTGCTGGATGCCGATGTTTGTATTGTGACAGGGGGTTTTTTATATATCCCTGATGAGTATCAGAAAAATGCTCTACATTTTCAGACGGCGCCACCCTGAATTGTCCGCTATTACCTCTTAGGATTGGCCGGCCCGGCTGCATTGGATGCCTTACCCTGCCAGGATGATGCTTTGCCTATCCCGATTCACGACCCTCACCATGCCTCCGATCGAACCTTGAAACGGCTTCCGCTGCTCAAGGCCGCGGTGGTATTCATTTCGATGGTTTGCCTGTGCCTGTGCGGCCTGCTTTATCTGCAGCTGGCGCAGTCCTATCACTACGATATGGCGCGGGCGCAGGTCGCCTCGTCGAACCTGACCCGGGCCATGGCGCAACAGGCCGAGGACACCTTCATCGAGGCCGACCTGGTGCTGGCCAGCCTGGCCGACTGGATTCAGAAGGATGGTTATGGCCCTGAGCAGAAGCCTTTCCTGCAGAAGATCTTTGCGCAGAGGGCGCAGGCGCTCAAACAGATGCATGGCCTGTTCCTGTTCGACCGGGCGGGGCAATGGGTGGTCACCTCCTTCGAGCGCTTGCCACGCAGCGAAGGCGTGGCCCATCGCGACTACTTCCGCTTTCATCAGCAGAATACTTCCTTGCTGGCTCATGTCGGGCCGGCGATCCGCAGTCGGGAAAACGGCGAGTGGATCATTCCGCTGACGCGGCGCCTGAACGACAAGCAGGGCAATTTCGAAGGCGTGCTGCTGGCCGGTATCCGGCTGGCCTATTTCGACCGGTTCTTCAAAGGCTTCGACATCGATGACAACGGCAGCATGTTCCTCGCCCTGTCCGACGGCACTTTGCTGGCGCGGCGTCCGCTGGAGGAGCGGCAGATCGGCGCATCCCTGGCGCGCGGGGAGATCTTCAGCAAGTACTTGCCTGAGTCTTCTTCGGGTACTGCGATGATTCGTTCGCTGGTCGACAGGAAGATGCGACTCTACGGCTATCGGCAACTGGAGGCTTACCCGCTGGTGGTGGGCGCGGCCAGCTCGAAGGATGCGGTCCTCAAGGACTGGTACGCCAGCGCCTACCAGTCCAGCGCCATTGTCGCCCTGGTAGTTCTGGGGATCGGTCTGTTCGGCTGGGTGTTTGTGCATCAGGTGCGCAACGGCGAACGCATCGAGGCCGACCTGCGGACCGCGCAGGCGGCGCTGGAGGTGATCGCGACCCATGACAGTCTGACCGGCCTGGCCAATCGCCGGCTGCTCGAGCGGGCGCTGGAGACCGAGTTCGGGCGCGGCGGGCGGCAGGCAAGCCCGCTGAGCCTGATCATGCTCGATATCGATTTCTTCAAGCGCTACAACGACACCTACGGCCATGTCGCCGGGGATCAGTGCCTGGCCGAGGTGGCGCAGGTGCTGAGGGATTGCTGTCAGCGCAAGGCCGACCTGGCGGTGCGTTATGGCGGAGAGGAATTCGTGGTCCTGTTGCCCGATACCGAGATGCACGGGGCGCTGGCCATGGCCGAGCAGATTCGCTGCGGCGTCATGGAGAAAAATATCCCGCATACCGGCTCGCCCTTTGGACGAGTCACCCTCAGCCTGGGTTGCTACTGCTTCGTGCCGAACGGGCACGACAGCATCGAAGCGTTCCTCGAACACGCCGATGCCGCGCTGTACCAGGCCAAGAAATCCGGGCGCAATCAGGTGGCGATCGAGAGCGTCAGCCAACCGTTGGCCCGCTCGGATCGCTGACAACTCGTTGCCTGTGCCTTTGGGCGCTCAGTCCTGATCCGGTTAGCCCAGCTTGTGTTCGAGATGTTGCCTCACGCCGGGCCATTCATCGTCGATGATGCTGAAACGCACCGAGTTGCGCTTGCGGCCATCGGGCATGATCCGTTCATGGCGCACGATGCCTTCCTGTTTTGCTCCCAGGCGCAGAATGGCGTTGCGCGACTTTTCATTGATTTCGTCGGTGGTGAACTGCACCCGTACACAGTCGAGCATCTCGAAGGCGTGGCGCAGCATCAGGTACTTGGCTTCGGTGTTGACGAAGGTTTTCTGCCAGCGTGTGGCGATCCAGGTGCTGCCGATTTCCAGCTTGCGGTTCTTGCGGTCGATCTTCCAGAAGCGGGTGCAGCCGATCACCTCGTTGCTGGCCTTGAGGACTGTGGCGAAGGGCAGGACAGTACCGGCGTCGCGACCGCTGAGGGCGATCTGCAGATAGTCGTCCACCGTCGCGCTGGACGGCACCACGGTGAACGGTAGCCTCCACAGCTCGCCATCCTCGGCGGCCTTGACCAGGGCGTCGGCGTCGGAGAGTTGCAGCGGTCGCAGGAGGATTCGCGGGCCTTCCAGTATGTCCATGGCAGTTTTTTTCCAGCAGTGAAGGAGTGGGCTTCGGCCGTCTATTACAGGCAGACACCTAAGCCCTGGCAAGGTCCATTCATGGGTTGTTTCGAGCAGGGATATTGGCCAAATCAATTATCGGTTCGGGGCTTCAATGGCTTATACATAGCGCCGATACGCGACACCTCATGCATAAGGACCACCCCATGCGTCAGCTCCACCAGATGAATTTCGCGCTTTACCTGCAACGGCTCGGCTACGACAGCGCGCCGCCGCCGACCCTGGCGACCTTGCGCGAGTTGCAGTTGCGCCATACCAGTACCTTCGCCTTCGAAAGCCTATCGACCCTGTTGCGCGTGCCGGTGCCGATCGACCTGGCTTCGGTGGAACGCAAGGTCCTGCATGAGGGCCGTGGTGGCTACTGCTACGAGCTCAACCAGATGTACCAGGTGCTGTTGCAGTACCTGGGCTACGAGGCGCGGGGCATTACCGGGCGAGTGGTGATGGGCGGGCCGGAAGATGCCTGGCCGGCACGTACTCATCGCTTGGTGTTGCTGACCCTGGATGGCGTGCGCTATGTCTCGGATGTCGGCTTTGGCGGCATGGTGCCTACCGCGCCGCTGCTGCTCGATACCGAGGATGAGCAGCCCACGCCCCACGGGCCCTATTGCATCACCGAGCGTGACGGCAGCTATACCCTGCGCGCCAAGGTCGCGGGTGAATGGCGGGCGATTTATGTGTTCGACCTACAGCGGCAGGAAGCGGCGGATTACGAGATGGGCAACTGGTTCGTTTCGACCCACAAGGACTCGCCGTTTCTCGGTCAGTTGAAAGTCGCGCTGATGGGCGAAGGCCTGCGCCGGACCCTGAATAACGGCAGTTACGCCGTGCATCGTTTGGGCCAGGACAGCGAGCGGAGGCAGATCAGCGACCCCGACGAGCTGATTGCCCTGTTGCAGAACGAGTTCGCCATTCGGGTGCCGCAGCATCCACGGCTGCGAGAGGTTCTTGGCGAATTGCTCGCGTTGCCGCAACCGGCCTGATCGGTTCGACTTCAGGGCTCCTCGGTCCCGAGGGCCAGCTAGAAATCGTCGGTCTCCGCCCAGGCTTCGTGGCGACCGACGAAAGTTTCCGTGGAACCCATGGATACGCTGTAGCCCAGCCGGCTGCGCGGGATTGGCGAATGCCGGGTAAAGAGGCGGCCCAGGTCAACGCCATAAAGGCATCTGCTCATAACCATCCCTCAGCTGCCGGCGATACGTCCAGTGAGTCAGCAGCGCAATCAACGCACTGTCCAGCAGCCAGAGCGGCATCAGCAGGCGCAAGGCTGGGTGAAGGCAAAGTACACCGGCGATCGACAGCCCCAGCAGCAGGCTGCTGAGCCAATTGGCGAGGCCTTTGGCGCAGAGCAGGGCGTACAGCGGGGTAAACACCAGCGCCATGGGCAGAAAGCCGAATATCGCGCCGCCGGCGACGAACAGGGCAAAGGTCCCCAGGCCAGCCCAGAACCCTTGCCACAGGCTGTCGGTGAAGCTGGCGCTATACATGGCCAGGACAAAACCCTGCAAGGCCACGACCGTGCGGAAGCTGCCATAGGCGAGGCGGAAGGTATGCCAGAGATGATTCATTCGATCGCTTCCATGCGCGGACGGAGGGCGCCACCTGTGTGGGCGCCGCGGGGGGGGGCTGGGATTCTATCAGGGTGGCAGTCTGGGACGGGGTTCGGCGGGAAAAAGGCGGAGGCTGACTATCAGGTTTCGCTGGTTTTTGAGGTTGGGCGGCGCCGAATAAAGTGTATACAACTATATAGACATTTGTCCTGACTGTTGAATACAGTGTGCCCCATAACAAAAACCAGGGAACCCCCCACCATGAAAACGCCCTCTGTTTCACCGCAACGGCCTGAAGATGAAAACCTGGGTCTTGGCGCGAATATGGCTTACGGCCTGCAGCATGTCTTGACCATGTACGGCGGTATCGTTGCGGTGCCTTTGATCGTTGGCCAGGCCGCCGGCCTGGCGCCAGCGGACATCGGTCTGCTGATCGCGGCGTCGCTGTTCGCCGGCGGTCTGGCGACTCTCCTGCAAACCCTCGGCCTGCCGTTTTTCGGCTGTCAGTTGCCGCTGGTCCAGGGCGTGTCCTTCTCGGGCGTGGCGACCATGGTGGCGATTGTCAGCAGTGGTGGCGAGGGGGGCTTCCAGTCGATTCTCGGGGCGGTGATCGCCGCCTCGCTGATTGGCCTGCTGATCACTCCGGTGTTTTCGCGCATCACCAAGTTCTTTCCACCGCTGGTCACGGGCATCGTGATTACCACCATCGGCCTGACCCTGATGCCAGTGGCGGCGCGCTGGGCCATGGGTGGCAACAGCCATGCGGAAAACTTCGGCAGCATGGCCAATATCGGCCTGGCGGCGATCACCCTGATCTTGGTGTTGCTGCTGAGCAAGATCGGTAGCGCGACCATCTCGCGGCTGTCGATCCTGCTGGCCATGGTGGTGGGGACGATCATCGCGGTGTTCCTGGGCATGGCCGATTTCTCCATGGTCGCCCAGGGGCCGATGTTCGGCTTCCCGACGCCCTTTCATTTCGGCATGCCGACTTTCCATTTCGCCGCCATCCTGTCGATGTGCATCGTGGTCATGGTGACCCTGGTGGAAACCTCGGCCGACATCCTCGCGGTGGGTGAGATCATCGACACCAAGGTCGACTCCAAGCGCCTGGGCAACGGTCTGCGCGCCGACATGCTGTCGAGCATGATCGCGCCGATCTTCGGTTCCTTCACCCAGAGCGCCTTCGCGCAGAACGTCGGGCTGGTGGCAGTGACCGGGATCAAGAGCCGTTATGTGGTGGCCACCGGCGGGGTGTTCCTGGTGATCCTTGGCCTGTTGCCGTTCATGGGGCGGGTGATCGCCGCCGTGCCGACCTCGGTGCTCGGCGGTGCCGGTATCGTGCTGTTCGGCACCGTGGCGGCCAGCGGTATCCGGACCCTGTCCAAGGTCGACTACCGCAACAACGTCAACCTGATCATCGTTGCCACCTCGATCGGCTTCGGCATGATTCCCATCGCCGCGCCGACCTTCTATGACCATTTCCCGAGCTGGTTCGCCACCATCTTCCATTCCGGCATCAGCTCGTCGGCGATCATGGCCATTGTGCTGAACCTCACCTTCAACCACTTCACCCTGGGCAACTCGGACCAGCAATCGGTGTTTGCCGTGGCGTCCGAGCGCACCCTGCGCTACCAGGACCTGGCAGCGTTGCGTGAGGGCGACTATTTCAGCGGCGGCAAGCTGTACGATGCCGAGGGCAACGAGATTCCGGTGGTGGATACGTCCCATGGCGAGCATGCTCCGGCTGCTCATCAGGCGTCGTCCCATGCCTCGGGCGCGGTCGAAACCAGCAAGGTCTAGGGCCGGCCGAGTCGCCAGGCTGGACGCAATCAGTCCAGGCCTGGCCGGCTAGCTACTCTGCGACCCGCTCCGGCAGCCTTTGGCGGACCAGCGCCAAGGCGAACAGCACCACCACGGCGGCTGCCGCCGACAGCGTCAAGGGCAGGCCGTGGGCGCCACCGCTCATGGCTGCGCCGCTGAGCAAGGGGCCCAGCAGGCTGCCGATCCCCCACAACAAGCCCGCGCTGGCGTTGGCCGTGACCAGGTCAGGGCCGTTGAACTCCTGGCCGATCAGGATGATTGCCAGGGTATACACCCCGCCGGCCGCCGCGCCGAGTATCACCAGGCTCGGCCAGAGCAGCGCTGGGTAGTTCATCAGCAGCGGCAGCCCCAGGCCGATCAGCAACGACACCACGCCGCAGCCCAGGTAGATGGCGGCGCGCCCGGCCTTGTCCGACAGCCAGCCCAGGGGGAACTGGAACGCCGCATCCCCCAGCAGAATGATGCTGATCATCAGCGCCGTGAGCTTGATGGCGTAGCCGTGAGTCGCGGCGTAGACCGGAAACAGCGAGAGAATCACCGTATCGAAGAAGGCGAAGAACAGGATGCCCACGCACAGCGCCGGCGCCACCCGGATAAAGCCCAGCACCGAGAAGCTTTTGTTTGCGGCGTGTTCAGAAACGGGGCGCTGACGTGGCAGGGTCAGCCAGATCACCGCAATGGCCAGCAGGTAACCGGTGCTGACCGTGGCGATCACCGCCGGCCCCTCGGTGCCGAGCAGGGCCACCAGGCCGGGGCCGATCATCTGGAATACAGTGAAGCAGGTGGTGTAGACCGCGATCACTCGGCCGCGCACGGCGTCCGCGGCCATCTCGTTGACCCAGGTTTCTCCCAGAATGATGATCAGCCCGGCGCCGAAGCCCATGACGATCCGCGCCAGCCCCAGGCCGGTCAGGCTGATCCCGGGGAGTTCCAGGGCGCCGATGCTGAGGGCGCACAGGCTGAAACACAGCAGGTAGATCTGCCGGCGGCTGAGTTTCCGGCACAGGCCGTTCACCAGGAACGCCGACAGCATCATGCCGGCGGCGGGAAGGGCCGACATGATGCCGATCTGGGTGTTCGAGGCGCCGGCCTGGTACAGGCGCAAGGCAATGACCGGCACGGTGGAGCCAATGCTCAGGCCGACAATCGAGATGCCGAGGATTAGCGCGGCCAACAGGGTTTTATTCATGGAAGACACCTGCACCCGATGGGTCGGGTGCTTAAAGACGGTTTGTTGTGGCGCGGCGCTTTTGCTCGGGCAGGGTTGCGGTTCGGCATACGCGGGCGTAGGTCGGGCCGGGGTTCTGCGGTGCAAAGCGGCGGATGGGGCTGTGCGCGGCGAACAAGCGCGGCAGCTGTATCAGGTCCGCGCCGGCTTCAGGCGCAACGATGGGGTTCAGGCGTGAGGGGAGAAGGTGAAGGCGAACAGCACGCTGCGGCGGCGTCGATTGATCGCGCAGTCGGATTGCGACACCGCGAAGGTCTGCGATGGGCTCATCGAGAGAAAGCTGTGATGGAACTGTGCGGGGAAAAACATGAGTCGTGACGGCTAGCGTGAGAAGGGGCACAGCCTACTTCAGGCGCTGGCGCCAGGCAATCGGAGACAGGCAATCGGAGACAGGCTGGAATCGGGCACAGCGCAAACGCGTATCCGCATGCCGGTCTGGCATGCACTGAATCGATCTTGGGGAGGGTGACGCTGAACTGATTCGCCGCAGGAGCAGGGCGCTCCTTGAAATGTTGCTGGCCAATCAGTGTAGGAAGATGGCTCCACGACCTGGACTCGAACCAGGGACCCAGTGATTAACAGTCACTTGCTCTACCAACTGAGCTATCGCGGAATGCGGCGTATCTTACTGATTAAGAAGGAGAAGTCAAGCCTCTCCAAATATTTTTTCGCTTGAGTGAGCCTGGTCGACTCTGGCCATTATGCCAATCCGCGGCTATTTGCCCGTTGGCGGTTACCGGAATCGCGGCACAGGTCTACCATGGCGCCCCGGCAGTGGTTTCACGCGCTCCCGGCTTCCAGCCGAAAAGGTAACGCTCATGACCCTGTTCAAGTTTTTACCCGCCACACTGCTTGCCCTGTCGCCTCTGCCTGAGGAGGTTTTATGAGCATCGAGCAGATCAGCCTGCCCAAAGGTGTCGGTCCCCAGGCCATGAAACTGTGGGATGCCATTACCCAGGCCGGATCGGCCGCTGAACTGAACCGCGCGGGTGGCAAGGCCGAAGGTTTTGTCCTTGGGCTGGAAAGCGCCAAGGCCATCAAGAGCCAGGTCGCCGAGTCGCTGTACGTGGCCTTCGATGATGCCACCAGCCAGCGCAGCGCTGAACTGGCCGGTTGAGCGTTCTCAGCCGCCGAAAGTGAAGGTGCCCAGCATGAGCTTCGCGGCCAGCGAGGTGGCGGCCAGTTGCACCAGCCACAGCGCCAGGCCGCCGAGAAATACCCCCAGGGCAATTTGCAGGACCAGGTTCCTTTCACGTTTCTGCGGGCGGGGGAAGTGGTCCAGTTCGTCGCGGTCGGCTCGCAGGTCGTCGTGTCTCATGGGAATTCTCCATAGGGAAGCGATAGGGAAGAAGGCAAGCTGGATTCAGTCTAGTGGGCATCGGGCTGGCGAGGGCGACCCACAAAAAAGGGGGAAGCCCAAAGGCTTCCCCCTTTTCATTCACCCCACGTGGCTCAGATCACCTGGATGATGGCCTTGGTCACAACGTCGATGTTGTTCTGGTTCAGCGCCGCCACGCAGATGCGGCCGGTGTCCAGGGCGTAGATGCCGAACTCGTTGCGCAGGCGCGTCACTTGTTCGACGCTCAGGCCGGAGTAGGAGAACATGCCGCGCTGACGGGCCACGAAGCTGAAGTCGCGCTGTGGCGCGCCCTTGGCCAGCAGGTCGACCATCTGCAGGCGCATGCCGCGGATCCGCAGGCGCATTTCGGCCAGTTCGGCTTCCCACTGGGCGCGCAGTTCCGGGCTGTTGAGCACGGCGGCGACGATGCTTGCACCATGGGTCGGCGGGTTGGAGTAGTTGGTGCGGATCACGCGTTTGACCTGCGACAGCACGCGCGCGCTTTCTTCTTTCGATTCGCTGACGATCGACAGGGCGCCAACGCGCTCGCCGTACAGCGAGAACGACTTGGAGAACGAGCTGGAGACGAAGAAGGTCAGGCCCGATTCAGCGAACAGGCGCACGGCGGCGGCGTCTTCGGCGATGCCGTCACCGAAGCCCTGGTAGGCCATGTCGAGGAACGGCACCAGGTTTTTCGCCTTGATTACCTGCAGCACGTTTTTCCAGTCTTCCGGACTCAGGTCGACGCCGGTCGGGTTGTGGCAGCAGGCGTGCAGGACCACGATCGACTGGGCTGGCAGGGCATTCAGGTCTTCCAGCAGGCCGGCGCGGTTCACGTCGTGGGTGGCGGCGTCGTAGTAGCGGTAGTTCTGCACCGGGAAACCGGCGGTTTCGAACAGCGCGCGGTGGTTCTCCCAGCTTGGGTCGCTGATGGCCACGACCGCGTCAGGCAGCAGCTGCTTGAGGAAGTCGGCGCCGATCTTCAGTGCGCCGGTACCGCCGACGGCCTGGGTGGTGACCACGCGACCGGCGGCCAGCAGCGGCGAGTCGTTGCCGAACAGCAGCTTCTGCACGGCCTGGTCGTAGGCGGCGATACCGTCGATCGGCAGGTAGCCGCGGGAGGCATGTTGAGCGGCGCGGATCGTCTCGGCTTCGACAACGGCGCGCAGGAGTGGAATTCGCCCCTCCTCGTTGCAGTAAACACCGACCCCCAGGTTGACCTTGTTGGTACGGGTATCGGCGTTGAATGCTTCGTTGAGGCCCAGGATAGGATCGCGTGGTGCCATTTCGACAGCGGAGAACAGGCTCATTATTACGGCGGCTCTGAATGGAGTGTGGAGGGACGTGTCGCGCTCCAGCCGAATGCACTAGAGCGGTGCACAAACGGGGAGCTAGTATAGAGGCACATCACTGCGCGCGGCGACAGCTGAAAGGGCTTTTCCGGCAAGTTTTTCGGTTTATTTTTCGACCGTTAGTCTTATTGCAACGTCAAAGTCGTAGAGGGCCCTGGGACCTTTGCCTTGAAAGCTGTGGAATTTGCCTCCACATCCAGCACAATCCAGTATTTTCCCGGCGACGCTCGTCGTTTGTGGTCTTTCTCGTTCCTGTGCGGCGGTGTCGTGCTGGAGTGAACCCAGAGGTACGTTATGTCTGAATTCCAGCTAGTCACCCGCTTCCAGCCCGCCGGCGACCAGCCGGAGGCCATCCGCCTGATGGTCGAAGGCATCGAGGCCGGGCTGGCGCACCAGACGCTGCTCGGTGTGACTGGCTCGGGCAAGACCTTCAGCATCGCCAACGTGATCGCCCAGGTACAGCGTCCGACCCTGGTGCTGGCGCCGAACAAGACCCTGGCCGCGCAGTTGTACGGCGAGTTCAAGGCGTTCTTCCCGAACAACGCGGTGGAGTACTTCGTTTCCTACTACGACTACTACCAGCCGGAAGCCTATGTACCTTCGTCCGACACCTTTATCGAGAAAGATGCCTCGATCAACGACCATATCGAGCAGATGCGCCTGTCGGCGACCAAGGCGCTGCTGGAGCGCAAGGACGCGATCATCGTCACCACGGTGTCGTGCATCTATGGCCTGGGCAGCCCGGAAACCTATCTGAAGATGGTGTTGCACGTCGATCGCGGCGACAAGCTCGACCAGCGCGCCTTGCTGCGCCGCCTGGCCGACCTGCAGTACACCCGCAACGACATGGATTTTGCCCGCGCCACCTTCCGGGTGCGCGGCGACGTGATCGATATCTACCCGGCGGAATCCGACCTGGAAGCGATCCGCATCGAGCTGTTCGATGACGAGGTGGAAAGCATTTCCGCCTTCGACCCGCTGACCGGCGAAGTCATCCGCAAGCTGCCGCGTTTCACCTTCTACCCCAAGAGCCACTACGTGACGCCGCGGGAAACCCTGCTGGATGCCATCGAGGGGATCAAGGTCGAGTTGCAGGAGCGCTTGGAATACCTGCGCAGCAACAACAAGCTGGTGGAAGCCCAGCGCCTGGAGCAGCGCACCCGTTTCGACCTGGAGATGATCCTCGAGCTGGGCTACTGCAACGGCATCGAAAACTACTCGCGCTACCTGTCCGGGCGGCCTGCCGGGGCGGCGCCGCCGACCCTGTATGACTATTTGCCGGCGGACGCCTTGCTGGTGATCGACGAGTCCCACGTCAGCGTGCCGCAGGTCGGCGCCATGTACAAAGGCGACCGCTCCCGCAAGGAAACCCTGGTGGAATACGGTTTCCGCCTGCCCTCGGCGCTGGACAACCGGCCGATGCGCTTCGACGAGTGGGAAGGGGTCAGCCCGCAGACCATCTTCGTCTCGGCCACGCCGGGCAACTATGAAGCCGAGCATGCCGGCCGCGTGGTCGAGCAGGTGGTGCGCCCGACCGGCCTGGTCGACCCGCAGGTGGAAGTACGTCCGGCGCTGACCCAGGTCGATGACCTGCTGTCGGAAATCACCAAGCGCGTGGCCGTGGAAGAGCGGGTCCTGGTGACCACCCTGACCAAGCGCATGGCCGAGGACCTGACCGATTACCTCGCCGATCACGGTGTGCGGGTGCGTTATCTGCACTCGGACATCGACACCGTGGAGCGGGTCGAGATCATCCGCGACCTGCGCCTGGGCACCTTCGATGTGCTGGTGGGGATCAACCTGCTGCGCGAAGGCCTGGACATGCCGGAAGTGTCGCTGGTGGCGATTCTCGATGCGGACAAGGAAGGTTTCCTGCGCTCCGAGCGCTCGCTGATCCAGACCATTGGCCGTGCCGCGCGTAACCTCAACGGCCGGGCGATTCTCTACGCCGACCGCATCACCGGTTCCATGGAGCGGGCGATCGGCGAGACCGAGCGCCGTCGCGACAAGCAGATCGCCTTCAACCTGGCCAATGGCATCACCCCCAAAGGCGTGTTCAAGGATGTCGCCGACATCATGGAAGGCGCCACCGTGCCCGGTTCGCGCAGCAAGAAGCGCAAAGGCATGGCCAAGGCAGCCGAGGAAAATGCCCGCTACGAAAACGAACTGCGCTCGCCCAGCGAGATCACCAAGCGCATTCGCCAGCTCGAAGAGAAGATGTACCAGTTGGCCCGCGACCTGGAGTTCGAAGCCGCGGCGCAGATGCGCGACGAAATCGGCAAGCTGCGTGAGCGTTTGCTGACGGTTTGAGCCTCACCTGTAGCCGCTGCCGAAGGCTGCGATCGGCCGGTACGGCCGTGGCGGTATCACTACCGCTGAAGGTCCTTCGGACCTATCGCAGCCTGCGGCAGCGGCTACAGCGGTTACCCTGGCAAGTCAGTGCGCTTCCCCGGCCTTGATCCCGGCCGGCAGCGCCTTGGTCAGCAGAATCGCCAGCATGCTGACACCCAGGGCGATCCCGACAAAATGGAAGGCGTCGTTGTAGGCCATGATCAGCGCCTGCTGGTGGGTGATTTCGCTGAGTTTGCCGAGGGCGGCGGTATCGCTGCCGAACTTCTCGGCCAGGGTCGCCAGGCGTTCGGCCACTTGCGGGTTGCTCGGCACTATGGATTCGCGCAGGTAGTCGAAGTAAGTCTTGGTCCGCGCATCCAGCAGGGTCGCGAGCAGGGCGATGCCGATCGCGCCGCCGAGGTTGCGCAGGATGTTGAACAGGCTGGAGGCCGAGCCGGCGTCCTGCGGCAGGATGTAGGCGGTGGCGATCAAAGAAATGGTGACCATGATCAACGGCTGCCCCAGGGCGCGGATGATCTGGATCTGGTTGAACTGCGGTCCGGCGAAGTCCGGGTTGAGCACCCCCGAAGAAAAACTCGCCAGGCCGAACAGGCCAAAGCCCAGGGTGCACAGCCATTTGGGCGAGATGAACTGCATCAGCTTCGGCACCAGCGGAATCAGGAACAGCTGCGGCACCCCCATCCACATGATCACTTCGCCGATCTGCAAGGCGTTGTAGTTCTGGATCTGCGCCAGGTACAGCGGCAGCAGATAGATGGAACCGTACAGCCCGACGCCCATGCCCAGGCTGGAAATGCTCGACAGGCCGAAGTTGCGGTTACGCAGGATGCCCAGGTTGATCAGCGGGTTGGGCTTGGACACCTGAACAATGACAAAGGTGATCAGGCTCAGCAGGGCGATGCTGCCCAGGCTGACGATCAGGTTCGATTCCAGCCAGTCCTTGCGGTGACCTTCCTCGAGAAAAACCTGCAGGCAACCGAGCCCGACACCCAGGGTGAGAATGCCGGCATAGTCGGTGCTTTTCAGCAGCTCCCAATGGGCTTCCTTCTTCTCCAGACCATAGAGCAGGCCGGCGATCATGATCAGGCCGGGCGGGATATTGATATAGAAGATGTATTCCCAGCCCCAGTGCTCCGTGAGCCAGCCACCCAGGGTCGGGCCGATGGACGGGGCGAAGGTGGCGGTCATGGCGAACATGGCCATGCCCTTGGCGCGATGGTGCTCGGGGAGCTTGATCAGGGTCAGGGTGAACGCCAGCGGGATCAGCGCGCCGCCGGTAAAACCCTGCAGGGCGCGGAACACGATCATGCTTTCCAGGCTCCAGGCCATGGAGCAGAGCAGGGAGGCGATCAGGAAACCCGCCGACACCCAGACCGCCAGGCGCCGCGCCGACAGCAGCTGCACCAGCCAGGCGGTGAGGGGGATCATGATGATCTCCGCCACCAGGTAGGAAGTGGAGATCCACGAGCCTTCTTCGAGGGTCGCCGACAGCGCGCCCTGGATGTCCTTGAGCGAGGCGTTGGTAATCTGGATGTCCAACACTGCCATGAAGGCGCCGAGCATCACGCTCATCACCGCGATCCAGTCGCGCCGGGTCGGTTCGCCGACCGGGCGCAACAGTTGGTCACCGGCCATCGTTCGAGGGTTCTGGGTTCAGGGGCTGGATATTCACTTTGACGGTGACTGACATGCCCGGGCGGATCTTGCCGTGCAGCGGGTTGTCGGCGGCAAAGGTCAGTTTCACCGGAATGCGCTGCACCACCTTGGTGAAGTTGCCGGTGGCGTTGTCCGGCGGCAGCAGGCTGAACTGCGCGCCCGAGGCGGCGAACAGGCTGTCGACGCGGGCTTCGATCGGCGTGTCGCCGTAGGCGTCGAACAGCAGCTCGGCCTTTTGTCCCGGTTGCATATGGCCGATCTGGGTTTCCTTGAAGTTGGCCTGAACCCAGATGTCCTGGTCCGGCACGATCGACAGCAGATAGGCCCCAGCCTGCACGTACTGGCCGTTACGCGCCGCGCGCTGGCCGATCAGGCCGCTGATGGGGGCGTGGATTTCGCTGCGGGTCAGGTTCAGCTCGGCCTGGGCCAGGTCGGTGCGGGCATTGGCGATCTGCGCGTCGAGGCGCTTGATCTCGGCGCTCAGGGCATTGACCTGCTGGCGCTGGCCTTGCAGGTCGGCCTGGGCCTTGGCCACTTGCGAGCGGGCGATATGGTTGTCGGCGGACAGGGTGGTGACCCGCTCTTCCGAGACATAACCCGGCTTGCGCAGGGTTTGCGCGCGGGACAGGTCGATCTGCGAACGCCCGAGGCTGGCCTGGCTGGAAGCCACCTGGGCCTCGCCGGCGGCGATCAGGCTGGCCTGTTGCGTGAGTCTGCTCTGGGCTTGCAGGCGTTCGGCTTCGCGGGTGGCCAGGGTGGCATTGGCGCGATCCACGGCGAGGTGGAAATCATCGCCTTCGAGCCTGATCAGCAACTGGCCTTTTTCGACGTGCTGGTTGTCCTGCACCAGCACCTCGTCGATGCGCGCGCCAAGCTGGCTGGAGACGCGGGTGATTTCACCCTGGACATAGGCGTTATCGGTGCTTTCATAAAAGCGTCCATGGAAAAACCACTGCGCCAGAAAGCCCAGGGCAATCAGCAGGACCAGAAACAGGAAAATAAACAGGCGACGCTTGAGTTGAACTGGCATGGGGCGGCAGGCTGCGCTCAGGTAAATGTAAGGAAGTTTGTCAGAGGGCGAATCTGGCATACGGCCGACCAGTGGTAAATGCCACGGACGGACAATCGACGGTTCGGCGGCCCGGGCGACCCGAGTAGCCTCAACCTTGGCTTAAATGCCCTGCTCACTGGAGCGGGGCCGGCATCGCCTGTTACCATTCGCCTCTTGTTTGATCTTCGCTTTTCATATTCTTTCCGAGACATGCCATGACCACCGTCCGCACGCGCATCGCGCCATCGCCTACCGGGGATCCCCACGTAGGTACCGCTTACATCGCCTTATTCAACTACTGCTTCGCCAAGCAGCATGGCGGTGAGTTCATCCTGCGCATCGAAGACACCGATCAACTGCGTTCGACCCGCGAGTCCGAGCAGCAGATTTTCGACGCCTTGCGCTGGTTGGGCATCAACTGGAGCGAAGGCCCGGACGTGGGCGGCCCGCACGGCCCTTACCGGCAGAGCGAACGTAGCGAGATCTACCAGAAGTACACCCAGCAGTTGGTCGACATGGGCCATGCCTTCCCGTGTTTCTGCACCGCCGAAGAACTGGACCAGATGCGCGCCGAGCAGATGGCCCGTGGCGAGACGCCGCGCTACGACGGTCGTGCGCTGCTGCTGTCCAAGGAAGAAGTCGCGCGGCGCCTGGCCGCTGGCGAGCCGCACGTGATCCGCATGAAGGTGCCGAGCGAAGGCGTCTGCGTGGTGCCGGACATGCTGCGTGGCGATGTCGAGATCCCGTGGGATCGCATGGACATGCAGGTGCTGATGAAGACCGATGGCCTGCCGACCTATTTCCTGGCCAACGTGGTCGACGACCACCTGATGGGCATCACCCACGTATTGCGGGGCGAAGAATGGCTGCCTTCGGCGCCGAAACTGATTCTGCTCTACGAGTATTTCGGCTGGGAGCAGCCGCAGCTGTGCTACATGCCGCTGCTGCGTAACCCGGACAAGAGCAAGCTGTCCAAGCGCAAGAACCCGACCTCCGTGACCTTCTACGAGCGCATGGGCTTCATGCCGGAAGCCATGCTCAATTACCTGGGTCGCATGGGCTGGTCGATGCCGGACGAGCGCGAGAAGTTCTCGCTGCAGGAAATGGTCGACAACTTCGACCTGTCGCGGGTCTCCCTGGGTGGGCCGATTTTCGATATCGAGAAACTGTCGTGGCTCAATGGTCAGTGGCTGCGCGACCTGCCGGTGGAAGAGTTCGCCAGCCGTGTGCAGACCTGGGCGCTGAACCCCGAATACCTGATGAAGATCGCGCCGCACGTGCAAGGCCGGGTGGAAACTTTCAGCCAGATCGCACCGTTGGCCGGATTCTTCTTCGCCGGTGGCGTGACCCCGGATGCCAAGCTGTTCGAATCGAAGAAGCTTTCGGGCGATCAGGTGCGGCAGTTGATGCAACTGATCCTGTGGAAGCTGGAAAGCCTGCGCCAGTGGGAAAAGGACAGCATCACCGCGACCATCCAGGCCGTGGTCGAATCCCTGGAGCTGAAGCTGCGCGATGCCATGCCGCTGATGTTCGCCGCGATCACCGGCCAGGCCAGCTCGGTCTCGGTGCTCGATGCCATGGAAATTCTGGGCCCGGACCTGACCCGTTTCCGCCTGCGCCAGGCCATCGACCTGCTGGGTGGCGTGTCGAAGAAAGAAAACAAAGAGTGGGAAAAGCTGCTGGGCGCGATCGCCTGATTCAGCCTGCTGATTCGCGGGAGCCGGCATGCTGGCTCCCGCGGACCTGCGCAAGAAGTGAGATCGCGACCGTTGCTGGAGGGCACAACGGTTGGCAAAAGCCCCGGATTTACGGGGGAGGGCGGTAAGTGATTGTTATGCCGGCAAATTTTTTTAAAAAAAGCTGAAAAAAAATTTGACAGCCTTCCGATACGCCCTTAAGATTCGCCCCGTCCTCACCGACGAGGGGCTATAGCTCAGCTGGGAGAGCGCTTGCATGGCATGCAAGAGGTCGACGGTTCGATCCCGTCTAGCTCCACCAATTTACAGTTCAAGGTCTGGCCACACCGGCCTTGAATCGATCAGTTCTCAGCGCTGATCAGTTGTTAGAAGGGTTTGCGTCCCCTTCGTCTAGTGGCCTAGGACACCGCCCTTTCACGGCGGTAACAGGGGTTCGAGTCCCCTAGGGGACGCCAGTTTTACAGAAGCGATGTTGCAAGATGTCGCTCCGCCGCGAGGCGAAAAATCTGGGGCTATAGCTCAGCTGGGAGAGCGCTTGCATGGCATGCAAGAGGTCGACGGTTCGATCCCGTCTAGCTCCACCAATTTTACAGTTCAGGGTCTGGCCACACCGGCCTTGAATCGATCAGCTCTCAGCACTGATCAGTTGTATAGAAGGGTTTGTGTCCCCTTCGTCTAGTGGCCTAGGACACCGCCCTTTCACGGCGGTAACAGGGGTTCGAGTCCCCTAGGGGACGCCACGTTTACCCGCTCTGCGGGATTTATAAGGGTCATTCAATTATTGAATGGCCCTTTTGTTTGTCTGGCGTTTGGCCAATTCTCCCTTTCTCCCCACACTGTTCTCCTGACCGACGGTCACACTAACGACTTGCGAAAATTTATTATGGGAATAATATTTTGATCGTAATATTCGGAGGCAACGATGAACGATAAAAAAGCTCAAACCCGCGAGCGCATTCTCCAGGCCGCCAGCACCGCGCTGGTGCAGCGTGGCCCGGCCGAGCCGAGCGTGGGTGAAGTGATGGGTGCCGCGGGCCTGACGGTCGGTGGCTTCTACGCGCATTTTGAAAGCAAGGACGCCCTGATGCTGGAAGCGTTCAGTCAATTGCTGGCCCAGCGCCGGGGCCTGATCGCTGATATGGACGCATCGTTGACCGGCGAGGAGCGGCGAGCGCTGGTGGCAGCGTTCTATCTGTCGCGCAAGCACCGCGATTCCACCGAGCAGGCCTGCCCGATCCCCGCGTCGGTCGGTGAAATGGGGCGCCTGCCGGACGATTTCCGCAAAGTCCTGAATGAACACATCGAGCTGATGCTGGCTCAGTTGGCGACCACCCCCGAAGACACCGACAAGGCCCTGGCCGATCTGGCCCTGATGGTGGGCGGCTTGTCCCTGGCCCGGGCGCTGGGAGCCGGTGAGCTGTCGGACCGTTTACTGCGCGCTGCCAAGTCGGCGGTGCTATGACCTGAGGCGCAGGCCTGAGGAGAGAAGCGATGAGCACCTTAAGTTGGGTTCGTGGCGTTAACGGCACCTTGGGCTGGGTTGCACCGAAGCTGGTCGCCAGCAAGATGCGGCTGGCCTTCATGACGCCGCGCGAGCGGCTGCCGCGTGACTGGGAGCTGCCGCTGCTGGCGCGTTCGGAGCGTATCACCCTGCGCTTCGGGCTCTCGGCATTGCGCTGGGGCCAGGGGCCGGCGGTGCTGCTGATGCATGGCTGGGAAGGCCGCCCCACGCAATTTGCCAGCCTGATCGATGCGCTGGTGGACGCCGGCTACAGCGTCGTGGCGCTGGACGGTCCCGCCCACGGGCGTTCTCCCGGTCGCGAGGCCAATGTGATGCTGTTTGCCCGGGCCATGCTCGAAGCCGCCGCGGAGTTGCCGCCGCTGCGCGCGGTCATCGGCCATTCCATGGGGGGAGCCAGCGCCATGCTGGCGGTGCAGCTGGGCTTGCGTACCGAGACCCTGGTCAGCATCGCCGCTCCGGCGCGGATACTCGGCGTGTTGCGCGGCTTCGCCCGTTATGTGCGCCTGCCGCCCAAGGCACGCTCGGCCTTTATCCGCCAGGTGGAGCAGGATGTCGGCATGCGCGCCGCGGCCCTGGATGTCGCGCACTACCAGCTGGATATGCCCGGGCTGATCGTGCATGCCGAAGACGATTGCTTTGTCCCGGTCAAGGAGTCCGAACTGATCCACGACGCCTGGTTCGACAGTCGCTTGTTGCGCCTGAAGGAAGGCGGGCATCAGCGCGTATTGGCCGATCCGCGGCTGATCGAGGGTGTGCTGACGCTGTTGGCCGGCCGCAGCCTGCAAGCGCGCCAATCCGCCTGAGCAATCCGTTACACTGCCCCGGTCGAATAATCTGACCGGGAGTGGGGCATGGGCTGGGATCTGGCAACGCCGTTTATCATCGATCTGCAGGTAGGCGCCGAAGACATCGACGGCTTGGGGCACGCCAACAACGCGGTGTACGTCACTTGGCTGGAGCGTTGCGCCTGGCGTCATTCCCAGCGCCTGGGCCTGGACCTGAGCGAATACCGCCGCCTGGATCGGGCCATGGCGGTGGTACGCCATGAGATCGACTACCTGGCGGCGGCCTATGAAGGCGACGAGCTGCAGCTGGCGACCTGGATCGTCGACTGGGACCAGCGCCTGAAGATGTCGCGGCGCTTCCAGCTGGTGCGTCCGAGCGATGGCAGCACCTTGCTGCGTGCCCAGACCACCTTTGTCTGCATCGAGCTGTCCAGCGGCAAGCCCAAGCGCATGCCGGCGGAGTTTCTCGAGGGTTATGGGCCGGCGTTGCAAGGGGCGAACTGAACGCGCCCGCGACCATCCACCCGTTGAAATACCTGCTTCCCAGAGAAACCCAGTAAACTGCCGCACGTTTTTTTACCGCGTTTTACGTTGAGTGTGATTCATGCAAATTGCTTTGGCGCCCATGGAAGGGTTGGTCGATGACATCCTGCGGGATGTGCTGACCCGGGTCGGTGGTATCGACTGGTGCGTGACCGAGTTCATCCGGGTCAACGACCAGTTGCTCACACCGGCCTATTTCCACAAGTTCGGCCCCGAGTTGTTGAATGGCGCCCGGACCGCGTCCGGCGTGCCGCTGCGGGTGCAGCTGCTGGGTTCCGATCCGGTGTGCCTGGCGGAAAACGCCGCCCTGGCCTGTGAGCTCGGCTCCGAAGTCATCGACCTGAACTTCGGCTGCCCGGCCAAGACCGTCAACAAATCCCGTGGCGGTGCGGTGCTGCTCAAGGAGCCGGAACTGCTCAACCAGATCGTCGAGCATGTCCGGCGTGCCGTGCCTGCGTACATCCCGGTGACCGCCAAGATGCGCCTCGGCTTCGACAGTCCGGATGGCTCGCTGGTGTGCGCCACGGCGCTGGCCGAAGGCGGCGCGGAACATATCGTGGTGCATGCGCGGACCAAGGTCGACGGCTACAAGCCGCCGGCGCACTGGGAGTGGATTCCGCGGGTGCAGGACGTGGTCAAGGTGCCGGTGTTCGCCAACGGCGATATCTGGAGTGTCGAAGACTGGCGCCGCTGTCGCGAAATCAGCGGGGTGGAAGACATCATGCTCGGCCGTGGCCTGGTGTCGCGTCCGGACCTGGCCCGGCAAATCGCCGCCGCGCGGGCCGGGGAAGAGGTGGTCGAGATGACCTGGGCCGAGCTGATGCCGCTGATCCAGGACTTCTGGCTGCAAGCCAAGGCGCAGATGACGGCTCGCCAATCGCCGGGTCGCCTGAAGCAGTGGCTGGCGATGCTGACCCGCAATTATCCCGAGGCGGTGGCGCTGTTCACCGTCCTGCGTCGCGAAACCGAGCCGGATCAAGTCTCGCGTTTGCTGGGCTTGCCGGTGGCCGAGGCGGCCTGAAAAAAATCTGCGAAAAGTCTCTTGAAATGCAATTGGCGGTCCCTATCTAAGGGTTACGCGATGCCGAATTCGGGTCGCGGAGACAAAAAAACTTGCTGATTGTTTTCAGGAGATTTGAACCATGAGTACTGCATTTTCCCTCGCGCCACTGTTCCGTTCCTCGGTGGGTTTCGACCGTTTCAACGACCTGTTCGAAACCGCCCTGCGCAATGAGCCAGGCAGCACCTATCCGCCCTACAACGTCGAAAAGCACGGCGACGACCAATACCGCATCGTCGTGGCCGCCGCCGGGTTCCAGGAAGAAGACCTGGAGCTGCAAGTCGAGAAGGGTGTGCTGACCATCAGTGGCGGCAAGCGTGACGCGAACGAAGGCGTCACCTTCCTGCACCAGGGCATCGCCCAGCGTGCGTTCAAGCTGTCCTTCCGCCTGGCCGATCACATCGAGATCAAGGCCGCCGGCCTGAGCAACGGTCTGTTGAGCATCGACCTGCTGCGAGTGATCCCGGAAGAGGCGAAAGCCAAGCGCATCCCAATCAACGGGACGCAGCAAGCGGCTCTGCAGCATTGATCCATGCGCAGCAATGCAGGCGCTTGATCGAGCGCTGAGTCGCCAAATGAAGGCCCCGACTTGTCGGGGCCTTTTTTATGCCCGGCAGAATCATCGTTCACCTTTGCTGCCTGCGATGGTTTCTCTACAATCCGCCGCAGTTTTGCCGACCCCCCATTCCTCACCGGTCGGCCTGGAGCCTTTTTCATGGACGAGATACACCAGCGCTGGCTGTGGAGCCTCTCTGCGCCGATGGTTGCACTCAACCCTCGCGCCGGATACGACAACCCCGCGTTCTACCCCGGCCCGGAATCCATCGACCTGCAAGGCAGTTGGGGCATCGGTGACCGGCGGCAGTTGCTGGGCATGCTGGAAAGGATGACTGACAACGGTCATGCCACCCACCTCGACGACGCGTATCGCGCCTGGCAGCGTTGTCTGCCGAGCGAATGGCAGGCCCTGCTCGAGACCCTCGAGCCCCGTGAACGCATCCTGCACCAGTTCGCCAGCCGTACCTTTGGTGCTTGCGGCCCGGGCGGGATCCTGGCCTGGGATTACGGGCGCATGGGGTTTCTGTTGCGTTGCGGCGTGCGCAACCAGTGGATCGATCTGGCCGAGAGCCTATGGCTGCACGGCCGGCTGGCGGTCAGGGCGCAATACCACTACGGCAGCTGGTTCGCCTATTTCAATGGTTTCCTGGTTGGCCGCGCGTTCTGGGGTTGCCTGGGCAATAGCGACGACGAACTGGCTTACGAGCTGGATCGACAGGGGGAGAACCCCAACAGCCTGATGATCGCCCAGGGGCTTGCGCAAAACATGGCGGACTGCCTGGCGGACTTGCCCTGGCACCTGGATCTCGATTTGCCGCAACGTCCGGCGTCGCTTGAGGAGTTCGACTGGTCATGAGTTGCTGGATAAAGCTGGGTATCGACCCTACCACCGATGAAACGCTGATTCGCAATGCCTATCGTGCCCGTCTGCCGGAGCATCACCCGGAGACCGATCCCGAAGGGTTCCAGGCACTGCGCCAGGCCTACGAGAGTGCCCTGCGGCTGGTGCGTGACAAGGAGCAGGAACTTGAAGCGGCGCAGGAGAGCGAGCCTGAGCCTGCGCAAGCCATCCTCGATTTTGATGCGCTGCTGAGTGATCCGGCGCGACGTTTCAATCCTGAGGCCTGGCAGGCCTTTATCAAGACACTCGATCAACTGCCGCTCGGCATGCTCGATGACCTGCGCTGGGAGTTGTTCGGGCGGACGGCCAATGCCGGACCGCTGTCCCATCGTTGCGCGGGCCTGCTGGCCCAGCGCATGGGCTGGGAGCATCAGGTGCTGGAGCTGGGGTTCGATCAGGCCCGGCATGTCGAGGACTATCTGGAGCGGATCAAGACCCCGGATCCATTCGATACGGCGCTGATGGGGAATTGGTCGGAACCAGCGCAGACCGAAAGCCTGTGGTACGTGCGCAGTCTCGACTTCATCTTCGACCGGCGACCGCTCCACGAGTACGAAGGCTTCGCCAGCCAACACACCTGCCTGCCGTTGCCGAACGATGCGCTCTTCATCAAGCGCTTGCTGGTGCAATTCACCCAGGCCGGCATCGGTGGCCAGGGGCTGTTGCAGCTGTGCATCGAGCAGCAGCGCGAAGCGCCGGATGATATGGACTGGCTGTACTTGCTGGCGTGCCAGAACAGCCTGCTGGGGCTGGACGATCAGGCGTTGCCTTGCTGGGTCCGGCTTTGGCAGGAGCATCGTCATCCCAAGGCCGAGAGCCAATTACTGGCGTTGTGCGCCAAACGTCAGCCGGACTTTTTGCCGCTGCTGATCCAGGCGTTTGATCGTCTGGAGAACTTCAGCGGCTGGTCCACCGATCTCGCCCATGTCACTCAGGAATACGGCAGCCCTTCACAACGTCCCGAGACGCTGATCCGCTGGCTCGGCGTTGGCCGGCTCGAGCTGCAGGGATTGGCGCAGGCCTTTATCGACTGGCGAATGACCGGCGACGAGTTGCCCTTGCTGGCGCAGTTGCTGGGCCAGAACACCGACACCCGGTTGTTGCGCCTGTACCGGCATGCCTGGGCCTTGCACCGTGGCGCAGCAGATCTGTTGCAACAGGTGCTGGACGAACCGCAGCCACTGGATGCCCTCGAAGGCCTGGTGCTGAGCGGGTTCAAGGACCAGGCCGGGCAGCACTTGCGCTGGTTGAGCCAGGCGCCGATTCCGTTGGCGATGAATGCCTTCATTGATGAGGGCGCGGCTTCGGTACAACTGGCCGCTGCGCTGACAACCGGTGAGCCGCATAAGATCTGCCGTGTGTGGCTGCGCCGATTGCGCCCTTACGGTCACGCTGCCCTGGAGCGTATCGCCGAGTCTTTCGAATTGAACGATACGGATGCCGCTAGCGATTTGTCGGAACTGAACCTGCTGCTGCAACTGAGCCAGCATGGCGTAGTGTTGCCGCCGCCAGGGGCGGGAGAGGCGGTCTGGCACTGGTACGCCCATACGCTGTTCCTGATGGCCTTGCTGCAGCAGCCGGAACGCTGGTGGCAATTGATCGACTCGCGGTGTCTGGAGCGTCTGGCGCTCAATCCGTCCCATCCGCTCAGCCGGCTGCAGCCGCAGCTTGCCCAATTACAGCGCGAACAGGGCGACCTGAGCGCTTTGCTCGGCTGGCTGCAATTGGCGGATCCGCTGCATGCCTTGCTCGACCGGCAATTGCTTGGCGTCCAGGAAGCGCTCGACAGTGCGCGGTTGTTGAGCAATGAGCGCTTGTTCGCATGCCTGCGCAGCGACCTGCACGCCTTCGCGGACGATTTGCTCGGGCGCATGCTCTTGAGCGGTGTGCTGTATCACGACCCGGTGATCGATGCGCAGCAGCGTCGATACCTGCTCGATCGGATTACCGAAGTCACCAATCCCCAGGACTGGTTCGACGGCTTCCGCCACGGCTTGATCAAGGGTGAGCCGCCACGGCCGCCACAGCAGACGCTGGTCGAAGACGAAGGGATCGACAGCGAGGCCTTTTACCTGGCCCTCGATGTGCTCAAGGGGCTGGTGCGTTACGGCAGTGCCGGTGTGCCTCGGCAGAAAGTGCTGCTGCGCATGCAGCGAGCCAAGGACAACCCGGAACACGGACTCGGCCTGCGATTTGCCTTCAGTGCGCTGCTGTCCTGGAGCGAGCGTCTGCTGCTGGCCAAGGGCGACAGCCGTCCGACGCCCGCCACGGCTTTCTGGCGTCTGGGCACACGGCTGGGACGCGGGGCGTTTTTCTGGCAGGTGCTGGGCGCTGTGCTGGTCACTCCGTTGGCCGCGTTGTTCAGCGGCACGTCGCTGTCCGCGATCGCTGTGTCATTGCTGGGCAGCCTGTTTTTGCTCGGGGTGATTCTGCGCCGCCTGCATGACATGGGGCGTGGTATCCCGACCTTACTGGTGCTGGGCGGTCTGTCGGCGTTCTTTCCGTTTCTGTCGCTGATCCTGTTCGCCTTTCCCGGCGACAAGCTGCCCAATCGCTATGGCGTACCGCCGGACAGCGCGGGTGAAGACGCGCTGCCCGGTGGTTTGCAGGCCTGTTTACGGCGGCTCAACGGCTAGAGACGCAGTTGGTCCAGCGCCTTGTTCAGCTGGGTTCGATGGCTGGCAATCTCCGTCGGTTGCTGGCCGCCGAGCACGGCGGTGAAGGTGCCCAGCCAGTCGGCGATCTGTTCGCGCTCGTCGCCCAGGCTTTGCGCCCACGCCCGTTCCAGGCGTGCCAGCAGGGTGCGGTTGGGCAGGGCGTCGCGGGGGTGGATTTTCAGCGCGGTCAGCCGCTCATGGCTGGCCTGTCGGGATTGCGCATCGAGCCCGGTGGGGCTGCGGTCGATGCTGTGGCTATGGCGTTCGCCGCTGGCCAGCAGGGTGACGTCGACTTCGAGCAGGCCATTGATGTCATAGCTGAAGCGCACGTCCAGGGACTGGATCTGTTCGCTGGGCGTCAGGGGCACGTCGAAGGCGTCGATGAAAATATTGTCCCGTACCCAGGGCCGCTCGCCCTGGTACACCTCGATGCGGATAAACGCCTGATGCGGATGTGTGGTGTAGAACTGCTGCACCCGTGAGGTCGGGATTACCGTGTTGCGTTCGATGATCGGCGAAAAGGCCCCGCTGACCTGTTCGCCGCGACGGGTGGAAATCCCCAGGGTGTAGGGGCAGACATCAGTCAGGATCAGTTCTTCGATGGCCCCGTCCCGGGCCTTGCAGGCGGCCTGGGTGGCGGCACCCAGCGCGACGATCGTATCCGGGTCGAGATGGCGGTAAGGCAGGCGGCCGAACAGGGTGGCGACCATCTGCTGCACCGCCGGCATCCGGGTGGCGCCGCCTACCAGCACCAGGCTGTCGAGGTCGCGAGGCTTGAGGCGGGCATCGCGCAGGGCCTGTTCGATGGGCGCCCGCAACCGGGCCAGCAGCGGTTCCCAGATTTTCAGCGCCAGCGCTTCGTCCAGCGTCCATTCATACGAGGTGTCCCCATGGCGCCAGCTCAGTGACTGAGTGCCTTCGGCGAGTGCGCACTTGAGCTGCTCCAGGGCGTCGCCCAGGCTGGCCATGCCCTGGGCGTCGATCTGCGCCGGGGTGAGTTGCCAGTCCTTGAGGCAGGCCTGCAACAAGGCCTCGGTAAAGTCCTCGCCGCCCAGGAAGTTGTCGCCGGTGGAGGCATGCACCTCAATCAGCGGCAGTGCGTATTCCAGCACCGTGACGTCGAAGGTGCCGCCGCCCAGGTCGAAGATCAGCGTGCGTTCGAACTTCTGTTCGTGCAGTCCGTAGGCCATGGCGGCGGCCGTCGGTTCGTTGATCAGCCGAGACACCGTCAGGCCCGCCAGTTCGGCGGCGAACAGCGTGCGCTTGCGTTGTTCGTCGCTGAAGTAGGCGGGCACCGAAATCACCGCTTCCTGCACCGGATGGCCGAGAAAGGCTTCGGCATCCTGTTTGAGCGAGCCGATCACCAGCGCCGAGAGTTCTTCCGGGCTGAACGGCCGGCCGCCCAGTTCGAGGCGCTTGTCGCTGCCCATGAAGCGCTTGAAGGCCGCGACCGTGCGTTCCGGGTGGGTCGTCAGGCGGGCCCGCGCGGCCTTGCCCACCAGGATGCTGTCGTCTTCATCGAGGCTGACCACCGACGGGGTCAGGACATCGCCGAGGGCGTTGGGGATCAACTGGGCGCGGCCGTCCTGCCAGACGGCGATCAGGCTGTTGGTGGTGCCAAGGTCAATGCCCAGCAGGGCCGGGCGGGGGAGGGTTGCATCCTGCATGATCGATCTCGTGGGCGTCACAAAAAACGCGACCCTACAGGTTGTGCCAAACACTGGCAATTGCTGCCCCGTTGATCTGTCAGGCTGGCGATTGCATGTCGCCCGCTCAGACCAGCAGGGCTTTCAAACCCTCCAGCGGCAGCGGTCGGCTGTGCAGGTAACCCTGATACAAATGGCAGCCCAGGCCTTGCAGGAACTCGAGCTGCTCCGCGGTTTCCACGCCTTCGGCGATCACCTTCAGGTCCAGGCTGCGAGCCATGGCGACGATGGCGCGCACGATCTCCGCGTCGTTGGGGTCGTGGGTCGCATCGCGGACGAAGGACTGATCGATCTTCAGCGCATCCACCGGCAAGCGCTTGAGGTAGGTCAGCGACGAATAACCGGTGCCGAAGTCGTCCATGGCGAAACTCACGCCGAGTTTTTTCAGGCGACGCATCTTGCCGATGGTGTCTTCCAGGTTCTGGATCACGATGCCTTCGGTGATCTCCAGCTTCAGCAGCGAAGGCGGCAGCTGGTAATGGCTCAGGCTGTTCTCTATACGCTCGACGAAGTCGTTCTGGCGGAACTGTCGCGGGCTGATGTTCACGCACAGGCTGAAGTCGAGCGGGTCCACCAGGCCTTCGGCGATCAGTTGGCTGAAGGCCTGGCAGGCTTCGTCGAGAATCCAGGTGCCGACCTCGAGGATCAGGCCGCTGTCTTCCAGGACCTTGATGAACTCGGTGGGCGATTGCGCCCCCAGTTCGGGGTGGTGCCAGCGCACCAGGGCCTCGGCGCCGACGATGCGGTTGTCGCGGGCATCGACCTGGGGCTGGAAGTGCAGGCTGAACTCGCCCCGGGACAGCGCCAGGCGCAGGTCGGTCTCCATGCGCATGCGCTCGCTGGCGGCTTTCTGCATGGTGTTGTGGAACATCTGGGTGGTGTTGCGCCCGGAGTCCTTGGCCCGGTACAGCGCGATGTCGGCGCGCTTGAGCAGGTCGGTGGGGGTCGAGCCATGATCGGGAATCAGCGCCACGCCGATGCTCGGGGTCACCTGCAGGCGCTGGCCGTCGAGGAACATCGGTTCGGACAGCAGCTCGCGCAGGGTATCGGCCAGTTCACGCACCTGCTCGCTGACTTCGCTGCGGCTGCCTTCCAGGCCGCTGAGCAGGACCACGAACTCGTCGCCGCCCAGGCGCGCCACGGTGTCTTCCATGCGCACGCTGGCTTCGAGCCGCGCGGTGACGATCTTCAGCACGGTGTCGCCCACCGGATGGCCGAGGGAATCGTTGATGTGCTTGAAATGGTCCAGGTCGAGAAACAGCAGGGCGCCGCGCAGGTTGTGGCGCTTGAGCAGGGCGATCTGCTGGCTCAGGCGGTCCATCAACAGCGCGCGGTTGGGCAGGTTGGTCAGCGGGTCGTGGTAGGCCAGGTGGCGAATCTGCGCCTGGGCGTTTTTCAGCAGGCTGACGTCCCGCGCGGTGAGCAGCAGGCAAGGGGTTTCATTGAGGGTAATGGGTTCGATCGAGACCTCGACTGTCAGGATATCGCCACGCTTGTTGCGGCCGAGCATTTCCAGGTGATTGACCCGACCTTTGAGCTGCAGCTCGGCGAGCAGGATCGAGCGCTGTTTTTCCTCGGCCCAGATACCGACCTGATACACGGTGCGGCCGATCACTTCTTCGGCGCGGTAGCCGGTCAGCCGGCAGAAGCCGTCGTTGACCTCCAGGTAACGCCCGGTGTCGCGTTCGGTGATGGTGATGGCGTCAGGGCTGGAGTGGAACGCCTTGGCGAACTTCTCTTCGCTGGCCTTGAGCGCGGCTTCGGAGCGTTGTTGCTGGGTGATGTCGCGCAGCGTGGTGACAATGCACGGCTGTTTGTCGACGGTGATCTGCCGGCTGGAAATGATGCAGGTCAGGGGTTGTCCGTCCTTGTGCCGGACCACCACCGCGACGTTGTTCAGCGCCTGTTCGCGGATAACCTGTTCGACCCGTTGCAGGCGCTGGGCGGAGTCGTCCCACAGACCGATTTCGTCGGCGCTGCGGTTGAGCACCTCGTCGGCGGTCCAGCCGAAAGTCTGGGTGAAGCTGGAGTTGATCTCGATGAGCTGCCCGGTTTCCTGGAGCGTGACGCAGATCGGGTCCGGGCTGACCTGGAACAGGCTGGCGAACTTCTCCTCGGACGTCACCAGGCGCTGCTCGCGCTCGACCTGTTCGGTAATGTCCAGCAAGGTCCCGGCCATGCGCAGCGGACGGCCCTGCTCATCGCGGTAGAGGCGGGCGCGGCTTTCCAGAAAGCGTGACGAGCCATCGGCCAGTTGTACGCGGTAGGTCAGTTGATAATTGCCGGCCGGGCCTTCGCGCAGGCTGCGGTAGGCATCGCGCATGCTGTCGCGCTCTTCGTCGGGCACGCCCTCGAAAAACGCATCGAAGGACTCATGGAACGGCATCGGCTCCAGGCCGTGCAGCTGCGCGGCGCGGGCCGAGCCGTAGAGCATGCCGCTGGGAATGTGCCAGTCCCAGGTGCCGAGCTGGGCCGAGTCCAGCGCCAGGTCGAGGCGCTCCTGGCTGTCCTTGAGGGCCTGTTCGGCGAGCTTGCGTTCGCTGGTGTCGAGAAAGGTGCTGAGCAGGTAGGCCTGGCCTTCCAGCTCGACTTTCTGGGCACTGAGAATGCCGTCGTGAATCTGCCCGTTGCTGGCGCGTAGTTGCACCTCGAGGGTGGCGGCCTGGCCGCGCTTTTGTACCGCCTTGACCATTTGCGCGCGTTGTTCCGGGTCGACCCACAGGCCCAGTTCGAGGGTGGTGCGGCCGATGACGTGCTGCACCGGCCAGCCGAAGAGGCTTTCGAAGTACTGGTTGGCTTCGCTGATCAGGCCGTCTTCCAGGCGGGTCAGCAGCACCATGTTCGGGCACAGGTGAAACAGCGTGGCAAAGCGTTTTTCCGAGCTGCTGAGAGCCTGTTCCCGCTGGCGTTGGTGGGTGATTTCGCGAATCACCCCGATCATTCGGGGCTTGCCATGTTTGTCCGGTAGCACGCTGCCATTGATTTCCAGCCAGTGCAGGCTGCCGTCGGGCCAGCGGATGCGGTGATGCATCGCCTGTTCCAGCGGCGCGCCGGCCAGCACCGAATGGAAGGCGCGAATGGTTTTGGCGCGGTCTTCCTCGGGCAGCAGGTCGAGGTATTCCAGGTCTTTGGGCAGCGGCTGGCGCGGATCGAAGCCAAACAGCGCCTGGGTGCCCCGCGACCAGCTGATTTGCCCGCTTTCGATGTCCCAGTACCAGGCGCCCAGCCGTGCGCCATTGAGTGCGGCAAGCAACTGCGGGGCGCTCTCCCAGCTTTGCTCCGACTGTTTCGGGTCGAGCGCGTGAATGCGCGGCATGGGCGGTAGACGGTCAGCGGGTTTTGGCATGAGCAGCGAGCCCTGGGCTGAAAAGAGCGTTAGGCGCAGGTTCAGGCAAGCAAAGAGGTGGCATAAGTCATGCCGGGACGCTTACGCCTGGGTCCCTGGCCAATCGACTTGTGCATCCAGTAAGGCCATGAAAGCCCGCGCAGCATTCGACAGCGTCCGTTCGGTATGCAGGATATAGCCTAGCTGGCGAGTGAGCTGTATGCCCGGTAAAGGAATGCGCGCCACCTGCTCGTCGAGCATGGTACGGGGCAAGACGCTCCAGGCCAGGCCGATGGACACCATCATCTTGATGGTTTCCAGGTAGTTAGTGCTCATGGCGATGTTCGGGGTCAGGCCCTGGGCCTCGAACAGACGCTGGACAATATGGTGAGTGAAGGTGTTGCCGCCGGGAAATACCGCCGGATGCAGGGCGATATCGGCCAGGCTGACCGTGCCGTTGCTCACCAGCGGGTGCTCGGGGGCGGCGACGAAGTCCAGTGGGTCGTTCCACACCGGCGTGGCCTTGACCAGTGTATGGGGCTCGGGGGCCAGGGTGATCACCGCCAGTTCGGCGCGACCATGGAGAATCTCTTCATAGGCCACTTCCGAGTCGAGAAACTGGATGTCCAGGGCCACTTCCGGGTATCGGCGGGTAAAGGCGCGCAGCAGGGGCGGCAGGCGGTGCAGGCCGATATGGTGGCTGGTCGCCAGGGTCAGGCGGCCGCTGACTTCGCCGGTCAGGTTGGTCAGCGCCCGGCGGGTGTCGTCCAGCACGTTGAGGATCTGATAAGCCCGCGGCAGCAGGGCGCGTCCGGCCTCGGTCAAGCCCACTTCGCGGCCCAGGCGATCGAACAACCGGACATTGAGCTGTTGCTCAAGGCCGGCGATGCGCTTGCTGATGGCCGGCTGGGTCAGGTGCAGGCGCTCGCCGGCTCCGGAGAAGCTGCCGGTTTCGGCAATCGCGATAAAGGCATTGAGGTTGGCCAGGTCCATGGTCGTATTCCAGTCGGTTATCCAAAGTATAAAAAATATGAATTTGAGTTATTTAATGTAACGCCATAGCATCAGCCTCACAAGCCAAGGGGTTATTGACCGGTGTCGGAGACCCGCGGCATAGAAAATGATGAGGAACCGTCTGATGGCCGGCAAAACGCTCTACGACAAGCTCTGGGATTCGCATTTGGTCAAGCAGCGCGACGATGGCTCGGCGCTGATCTATATCGATCGTCACATCATCCACGAAGTGACCTCGCCGCAAGCCTTCGAAGGCCTGCGTCTGGCCGGGCGCAAGCCTTGGCGCATCGATGCCAACATCGCGACCCCGGACCACAACGTACCGACCACGCCGGAGCGCAAGGGCGGCATCAGCGCCATCGCCGACCAGGTCTCGCGTTTGCAGGTTCAGACCCTCGACGACAACTGTGACGAATACGGCATCGTCGAATTCAAGATGAACGACGTGCGTCAGGGCATCGTTCACGTCATCGGCCCGGAGCAGGGCGCCACCTTGCCTGGCATGACCGTGGTCTGCGGCGACTCCCACACCTCGACCCACGGTGCCTTTGGCGCCCTGGCGCACGGTATCGGCACCTCCGAGGTCGAGCACGTGCTCGCCACCCAGTGCCTGGTCGCCAAGAAAATGAAAAACATGCTGGTGCGGGTCGAGGGCAAGTTGCCGTTTGGCGTGACCGCCAAGGACATCGTCCTGGCCGTGATCGGCAAGATCGGCACCGCTGGCGGTAACGGCCATGCCATCGAGTTCGCCGGCAGCGCGATTCGCGACCTGTCCGTCGAAGGCCGCATGACCATCTGCAACATGTCCATCGAAGCCGGTGCCCGTGTGGGCCTGGTGGCCGCGGACGAAAAGACCGTGGAATACGTCAAGGGTCGTCCATTCGCCCCCAAGGGCGCGCAATGGGACCTCGCCGTCGAAGCCTGGAAGGACCTGGTGTCCGACGCCGACGCCAAGTTCGACACCGTGGTCGAGCTGGATGCCGCGCAGATCAAGCCGCAAGTCAGCTGGGGCACTTCGCCCGAGATGGTCCTGGCCGTCGATCAGAATGTGCCGGACCCGGCCAAGGAAATGGACCTGGTCAAGCGTGATTCCATCGTCCGTGCCTTGAAATACATGGGTTTGACCGCCAACCAGGCGATCACCGACATCCAGCTGGACCGGGTATTCATCGGTTCCTGCACCAACTCGCGGATCGAAGACCTGCGCGCCGCGGCGGTCATCGCCAAGGGCCGCAAAGTGGCCTCGACCATCAAGCAGGCGATCGTGGTCCCGGGTTCGGGCCTGGTGAAGGCCCAGGCGGAGTCGGAAGGCCTGGACAAGATCTTCCTCGAAGCGGGCTTCGAATGGCGCGAGCCGGGCTGTTCGATGTGCCTGGCGATGAACCCGGACCGCTTGGAGTCCGGCGAGCATTGCGCTTCGACCTCGAACCGCAACTTCGAAGGTCGTCAGGGCGCCGGTGGCCGTACCCATCTGGTCAGCCCGGCCATGGCCGCGGCCGCCGCCGTCAACGGTCGTTTCGTCGACGTCCGTGAATTGATCTAAGGAGCGCAGCATGAAAGCTTTCACCCAGCACACCGGTCTTGTCGCGCCTTTGGATCGTGCCAACGTCGACACCGATCAGATCATTCCCAAGCAGTTCCTCAAGTCGATCAAGCGCACCGGCTTCGGCCCGAACCTGTTCGACGAGTGGCGCTACTTGGATGTCGGCCAGCCGTACCAGGACAACTCCAAGCGTCCGTTGAACAAGGACTTCGTGCTCAACGCCGAGCGCTACCAGGGCGCCAGTGTATTGCTGGCCCGGGAAAACTTCGGCTGCGGCTCCAGCCGTGAGCACGCGCCTTGGGCGTTGGAAGAATATGGTTTTCGCAGCATCATTGCGCCGAGCTACGCTGACATCTTCTTCAACAACAGCTTCAAGAACGGTTTGCTGCCGATCATCCTCAGCGATGCTGAAGTCGATGAATTGTTCCAGCAGGTCGAGGCCAATCCGGGCTACCAGTTGCAGATCGATCTGCAGGCCCAGACCGTGACCCGTCCCGATGGCAAGGTGTTGAAATTCGAGATCGATGCGTTCCGCAAGCATTGCCTGCTCAACGGCCTGGACGATATCGGCCTGACCTTGCAGGACGGTGACGCGATTGCCGCCTTCGAGGCCAAGCATCGTGCCAGCCAGCCGTGGTTGTTTCGCGACGCCTGATCGGCGTTAAAGTGATGTATGGATGGCGAGCCAGCTCGCTCCGGCAGGAGAGGACACACAACCTGTAGGAGCGAGCTTTTTGCTCGCCGTAACCGCCAAAAAAAGCCATGGCGGCTTGATATTCGGGCCAGTGCTTCGTTCTCTACGAGTGAGCGGACGCCGCAGGCCAGGCAACAGCATTTTTCCGGGCGTGCCGACCAGCACACCGACAGAGCAAATGAGGAAAGCATGAGCAAGCAGATTCTGATTCTCCCAGGTGACGGCATCGGTCCGGAAATCATGGCCGAGGCGGTCAAGGTGCTGGAGTTGGCCAACGACAAGTACAGCCTGGGCTTCGAACTGAGCCATGACGTGATCGGTGGCGCGGCCATCGACAAGCACTGCGTGCCGCTGGCCGACGAGACCCTGGATCGTGCGCGGGCTGCCGACGCGGTCCTGCTGGGCGCCGTGGGCGGCCCGAAATGGGACAAGATCGAGCGTGATATCCGCCCTGAGCGCGGCCTGCTGAAAATTCGCGCGCAGTTGGGCCTGTTCGGCAACCTGCGTCCGGCGATCCTTTATCCGCAACTGGCCGATGCTTCCAGCCTCAAGCCGGAAATCGTCTCCGGCCTGGACATCCTCATCGTTCGCGAGTTGACCGGCGGCATCTACTTCGGCGCGCCACGTGGCACCCGCGAGCTGGAAAACGGCGAGCGTCAGTCCTACGACACCCTGCCGTACAGCGAGAGTGAAATCCGCCGCATTGCCCGGGTCGGCTTCGACATGGCCCGTGTGCGCGGCAAGAAGCTCTGCTCGGTGGACAAGGCCAACGTCCTGGCGTCCAGCCAGCTGTGGCGCGAAGTGGTCGAGCAGGTGGCCAAGGATTACCCGGATGTCGAACTGAGCCACATGTACGTCGACAACGCCGCCATGCAGTTGGTGCGTGCGCCGAAGCAGTTCGACGTGATGGTCACCGACAACATGTTCGGCGACATCCTTTCCGACGAAGCGTCGATGCTCACCGGCTCCATCGGCATGCTGCCGTCGGCGTCGCTGGATGCCAACAACAAGGGCATGTACGAGCCATGCCACGGTTCGGCGCCGGACATCGCCGGGCAGGGCATCGCCAACCCGCTGGCGACCATTCTGTCGGTGTCGATGATGCTGCGTTACAGCTTCAATCTGAACGACGCGGCGGACGCCATCGAGCAGGCCGTGAGCCTGGTACTGGACCAGGGATTGCGCACCGGCGACATCTGGTCGGCCGGTTGCACCAAGGTGGGTACGCAGGAAATGGGCGATGCAGTAGTCGCCGCGCTGCGGAATCTGTAATCTTTCGGGCCCACCGCTCAGACGGTGGCCCACTTTTGTATAGGTGTAGTTGCGATGAAACGTGTAGGTCTGATCGGTTGGCGCGGTATGGTCGGTTCCGTGCTCATGCAGCGGATGCTGGAAGAGCAAGACTTCGATCTTATCGAGCCGGTGTTTTTCACCACTTCCAATGTCGGTGGCCAAGGCCCGTCCGTGGGCAAGGACATTGCTCCGCTCAAGGACGCTTACAGCATTGAAGAGCTGAAGACCCTCGACGTGATTCTGACCTGCCAGGGTGGCGACTACACCAGCGAAGTCTTCCCCAAGCTGCGCGAAGCCGGCTGGCAGGGCTACTGGATCGATGCCGCTTCCAGCCTGCGCATGCAGGACGACGCGGTGATCATCCTCGACCCGGTGAACCGCAAGGTCATCGACCAGCAGCTGGACTCCGGCACCAAGAACTACATCGGCGGCAACTGCACCGTCAGCCTGATGCTGATGGGCCTGGGCGGCCTGTTCGAAGCCGGTCTGGTGGAGTGGATGAGCGCCATGACCTATCAGGCGGCGTCCGGTGCCGGCGCACAGAACATGCGCGAACTGATCAAGCAGATGGGCGCGACCCACGCCGCCGTGGCGGATGACCTGGCCAACCCGGCCAGCGCCATTCTCGACATCGACCGCAAGGTCGCCGAAGCCATGCGCAGCGATGCCTACCCGACCGAGAACTTCGGTGTGCCGCTGGCCGGCAGCCTGATCCCGTGGATCGACAAGGAACTGCCGAACGGCCAGAGCCGCGAAGAGTGGAAGGCCCAGGCCGAGACCAACAAGATCCTCGGCCGCTTCAAGAGCCCGATCCCGGTCGACGGCATCTGCGTGCGGATCGGCGCCATGCGCTGCCACAGCCAGGCGCTGACCATCAAGCTGAACAAGGACGTGCCGATCGCCGATATCGAAGGGTTGATCAGCCAGCACAACCCTTGGGTCAAGCTGGTACCGAACCAGCGCGACATCAGCATGCAGGAGCTGAGCCCGACCAAGGTCACCGGCACCCTGAACATCCCGGTGGGCCGTCTGCGCAAGCTGAACATGGGCTCGCAGTTCCTCGGCGCGTTCACCGTCGGCGACCAGCTGCTGTGGGGCGCCGCCGAACCGCTGCGCCGCATGCTGCGGATCCTGCTCGAGCGTTGATGCTCTGATGCATTGAAAGAGCCCGCGCCTTGCAAGAGGCGCGGGCTTTTTTCATATCGGAGCAGCTCCTGATTGCTGGCTATGAGCATGTTTGCGAAAAGTCTGATGTGTCAGATCTGATAAATTGCCTCGCCCCCAAGCGCCGGGTAAAGTGCCGCTCCCCCGTTTCGCCAGAGGTAGCACCATGAACCAGTCCTTCGATATCGCCGTTATCGGTGCCACCGGTACTGTCGGCGAAACCCTCGTCCAGATTCTCGAAGAGCGCGATTTCCCGATCGCCAACCTGCACCTGCTGGCCAGCAGTGAATCGGCGGGGCATTCGGTGCCGTTTCGTGGAAAAAATGTGCGCGTGCGTGAGGTCGACGAGTTCGATTTCAGCAAGGTGCAGCTGGCGTTTTTCGCTGCCGGCCCGGCGGTGACCCTGAGCTTCGCCCCGCGGGCGACGGCGGCCAATTGTGCGGTGATCGACCTGTCGGGCGCATTGCCTTCGGCCCAGGCGCCGAATCTGGTGCCGGAGGCCAACGAGCGCGTGCTGAGCGGCCTGGAAAAGCCCGTTCAACTGAGCAGCCCCAGCGCCGCAGCCACGTCGCTGGCGGTGGTCCTGGCGCCGTTGCAGGCCCTGTTCGAGATCCAGCGGGTCAACCTGACCGCCAGCCTCGCGGTGTCCACCCAGGGCCGTGAAGCGGTAACCGAGCTGGCGCGGCAGACCGCCGAATTGCTCAATGCGCGTCCGTTGGAGCCGCGATTCTTCGACCGGCAGATGGCATTTAACCTGTTGGCGCAGGTCGGCACGCCCGACGAGCAAGGTCACACCTTGTTGGAAAAACGCCTGGTCCGGGAGTTGCGCGAGGTGCTGGCGCGGCCTCTATTAAAGATTTCTGTCACTTGTGTTCAAGCCCCGGTGTTTTTTGGCGATAGCTATAGCGTGACTCTGCAGTCAGCCACGGCGATCGACCTGGATGCGGTCAATGCCGCGCTCGAAGCCGCGCCCGGCATCGAGTTGGTGGAGGCGGGCGACTACCCGACCGCGGTGGGCGATGCGGTGGGGCAGGATGTGGTCTACGTTGGTCGGGTGCGCGCGGGGATCGACGACCCGGCGGAACTTAATCTCTGGCTGACGTCAGATAACGTACGCAAAGGGGCTGCGCTCAACGCCGTGCAGCTGGCTGAGTTGTTGATAAAAGACCTTCTGTAAAAGATACTTGGCAACAATTTGCAGAATGATTCTAGCTGGGCGCTATGCTTGGCTGGTTGCTGGAGGTGAGCTGCCGTCGCGCTCTTCCAAGGCATGCAGACATAATCGCGCGAAGCGGCCCTTCAGGCCGCACGCAATGCCTTACGGCAGCGCTACAACACCTTCTCGCTGGCCGAGGAATGTTCAAACAAAGGATGAGGCTATGGTTCAAGTTCGCAAACTGGTGTTAGCAATAGCGGCCGCGTCGGCGCTGTCCTCCGGTATGGCGCAGGCGCTTGGGCTCGGGGAGCTGACCCTGAAGTCGACTCTGAACCAGCCACTGGTTGCAGAAATCGAGTTGCTGGACGTCAAGGATCTCACCGCCGCCGAGGTGGTGCCGAGCCTGGCCTCGCCTGAAGATTTCGCCAAGGCGGGCGTCGATCGCCAGGCCTTTCTCAATGAGCTGAGCTTTACGCCGGTGCTCAATGCCAACGGCAAGAGCGTGCTGCGGGTCACGTCGAGCCAGCCGCTCTCCGAGCCGATGGTCAAGTTCCTGGTGCAGGTGATGTGGCCCAATGGCCGTCTGCTGCGCGACTACAGCGTCCTGCTCGATCCTTCCAAGTTTTCCCCGCAAACCGCTGAAGCGGCCGCGCAATCCGCGGCACAGACTCCAGCGGTCGCCGCGCCGGTCACCGGTGCCGGCAAGCCTGCTCAATACACCACCTCGGCCCGCGACACCCTCTGGGAAATTGCGGCCAAGGCCCGTAATGGCGGTTCGGTCCAGCAAACCATGCTGGCCATCCAGGCGCTGAATCCGGATGCCTTTATCGACGGCAACATCAACCGGCTGAAAACCGGGCAGGTATTGCGCCTGCCCGATGCCGTGCAGAGCACCAGCCTGTCGCAGCCGCAAGCGATCGCCGAGGTCGCTGCGCAGAATACGGCGTGGCGTCAGGGGCGCCGCCTGGCGCCGCGTAGCGCTCAGCAGCAACTGGATGGCACCCGGCGCGCGGGCGCGGACAAAGCGCCTGCACAAGGCGCGGCCAAGGATAATCTGAGCCTGGTGTCTGCCGAGTCGGGCCAGGCGCGGGGCAAGGGTGCGGCTGGCGACAGCCAGGCGCTGAGCAACAAGCTGGCGGTGACTCAGGAAAGCCTCGATACGGCCCGGCGTGACAACGCCGAGCTGAAAAGCCGTCTGACGGACCTGCAAAGCCAGCTGGACAAGCTGCAACGCCTGATCGAATTGAAGAACGACCAGTTGGCCAAGTTGCAGGCGGAAGGGGCGGGTGCCGTGGCGCCAGCACAACCGACCGCGGCCATGCCGGCACAACTGGCTGAGCAGCCTGCGACCCCGGCGGCGCCAGTGACCGATCCTGCGGCAACTTCGGGAGAGGCCCCGGCTGAAGCGGCACCGGCCCAGGCGCAAGCACCGGCGTCCGATGAGGACAAATTCAACGACCTGCTGACCAATCCGATCCTCCTGGGGCTGGCGGGTGGTGGGGCAGTGCTGGTGCTGTTGTTGCTGCTGTTGTTGGCTCGCCGTCGCAAGGCTCGGCAGGAGGCGGAAAAGCATCTGCGCATGGCTCGCGCCCTGTCCGAAGAGTCTGAGCTGTCCAAGGATCTGGATCTGCCGGAAAGCAGCTTCGAAGGCCTTGAAGTTCCACCGCCGAGCGTCAAGCTCGCTCCAGCTCCAGCTCCAGCTCCAGCTCCAGCTCCAGCTCCGGTCGTGACGCCTGTGGTGGACGCGGCGCCGGTGCCTGCCGCAGTCGAGCATCCGGCCGATGTGCTGGATCAGGCCCAGTCCCATCTCGATGGCGGTCGCCTGAACCAGGCGGCGGCGATCCTGGAGGAGGCCGTCAAGCTGGAGTCGCAGCGTAGCGAGTTGCGCTTGAAGCTGATGGAAGTCTACGGTCATCAGGGCGATCGCAGCGCCTTTGTGGCCCAGGAGCGTCAGCTGGTGGCCAATGGCAAGAATCACGCTGAAGTCGAACAGTTGAAAAGCCGTTTCCCGGCAATGGCTGCGGTGGCGGCCGCGGGTCTCGGCGCGGCTGCTGCAGCGGCTGCGCTGGATGCTCAATACGTCAAGGAACTGTTGCTCGACGAGCCGCAGGAGCCAGCGCCGGCACCGGCTGTCGACGACCTGGATACCGATTTCGATCTGAGCCTGGACGATCTGGAGGCGGCCTCTCCAGCGGCGCCGGCTGCTCCTGCTGCTTCTACTCAAGCTGAGCCCGAGCTGGACGACTTCCCGCTGGATGACGACCTGAGCTTCGAGTCGGTGCTGCAGCAGCAAACCGAAGCCAAGGAAAGCCTGGATGATCTGTCGGATTTCGACCTGGATCTGGGTGAGGATCTTCCTGCGGCGGCGCAAGCCGATGAGGATTTCCTTCTCAGCCTGGATGACGATCTGAAGGATCTGCCGGCTGCCGAAGTGCCTACGGTGACCGAAGCTGCGCTCGACGATCTTGAGCTGCCAGCCGACTTCGACTTATCCCTGGCGGACGAGATGGATGCGCAGCCCGCTGCCAAGGATGCTTTCGCTTCCGAGCTGGACGATGTCAACGCCGAGCTGGATCGCTTGTCGCAGAGCCTCGAGCAGCCGGACCTGGCCGAGCCGACCTTTACCGCGGAAGACGCCGCGGGCAGTGCCGACGAAGGGGATTTCGATTTCCTTTCCGGCGCCGATGAAGTGGCGACCAAGCTCGATCTGGCCCAGGCCTACATCGACATGGGCGATAACGATGGCGCGCGGGATATTCTCGGCGAAGTCATCAGCGAAGGTAACGACGGTCAGAAAAGCGAAGCCAAGGAAATGCTCGCGCGTCTGGCCTGAGTCGACGCTAGCAGCAAAAAACGGCAGCCATCGAGGCTGCCGTTTTTGTTTCTGGGCCCATGGCAGCGCTTGCGCGATTAAGCCAGCAGGTCTTCGTAGAAGGCGCCGAATGGCCGGGTAGGGTGGGCGATCTGGATTTCCAGAATCCACAGGCCGACGTTGGGGCATGCCTCGAAGTTGCCCAGGTCGCCCGCTCGATAAATGGCATGGGGGAAGTCGCTGACCCGGTGCCCCTTGATCTCAAGGTTCAGCACCCAGCCCATGGCGATCGCCTGTTCTTCGGCATAGCGATACAGGGCAGGGCCGGCCACCTTGTGCTCGTTCCAGTGATCGCGAACCCGTTCGAACAGGGTTTGGGCCGCCGTGGCGCAGGCTTGCATCTCGGGATCGTTGCCGGTGACGAAGGTGGCGCCGCAATCGCCTTCGTGGCGGTCCCAGACCACCCCCAGGTCGATAAAGAAGATGTCGTTGTCGCCCCAGTATCGGATCGCCTTCGGAGCGTTGCTTGAAGGTCTTCAGGGTGTTTTCGCCAAAGCGCACCAGCGCCGGGTGCCAGATCCGGTCCATGCCCAATTCCGCAAGCACCTCCAGCCCCAAGGCGCGAGCCTGGGATTCGAGCATGCCTGGCTGAATGCGCGCGGCTATCTGCGCGATGGCTTCCCAGGTCTTGCGCTTGGCGTGGAGCATGCCTTGCAGGCTGTAGGCGAGGCCCACGGCCTCCTTGTTGATGGCGGTCATTGGTCAGGTTCCGGTCGAGTGGATTTATGGTTTTCGTTATATATTTATCTATATAGCGTTTGTCCTGGTTTTCACGCAATCCTGTTTACGCTCGCTGGCGCTTAATGGGCAAACATCAACTAAAAGCGGGCCGCGCATGGCGTCTGCTTGCGCGCGCCTTATAATGGCCGCCTTTGCGCATATCAGCAGGCTGTAAGTTCTTGGCAAATATAGATAACGCGGCCGCCGAAATGGCGGCCGCAGGCTTTTTCAGAATCGCGTTGGGTGTCGAATACAAGGGCTCGCGTTATCGCGGCTGGCAGCGTCAGGCTTCCGGTGTCCCGAGTGTCCAGGAAACCCTCGAGAAGGCGCTGTCCCGGGTGGCGGACTCGCCGGTGCTGCTGTCTTGCGCCGGACGTACCGACGCCGGCGTGCACGCCTGCGGGCAGGTAGTGCACTTCGATACCCAGGCCGAGCGTTCGATGAAGGCGTGGGTGATGGGGGCCAATATCAACCTGCCCCACGACATCAGCGTGAGCTGGGCCAAGGTCATGCCGGCGCATTTTCATGCGCGGTTCAAGGCGATTGCCCGCCGCTATCGCTACGTGATCTACAACGACCAGATCCGTCCGGCGCACTTGAACGAGGAGATCACCTGGAATCACCGGTCGCTGGATGTCGAGCGGATGGCCGAGGCTGCCCAGCATCTGGTGGGTACCCATGATTTCAGTGCATTCCGTGCAGGGCAGTGCCAGGCCAAGTCGCCGATCAAGGAAATCCACCATCTGCGGGTCACCCGGCACGGCAAGATGATTGTCCTGGATATCCGCGCCAGCGCGTTCCTGCATCACATGGTGCGCAATATCGCCGGAGTGCTGATGACCATCGGCGCGGGTGAGCGTCCGCTCGAGTGGGCCAGGGAAGTGCTGGAGAGCCGGATTCGTCGCACGGGCGGGGTGACGGCGCATCCTTTCGGACTGTATCTGGTGCAGGTCGAGTATCACGATGAGTTCGAGCTGCCCGAGCGATACATCGGGCCACATTTCCTCACCGGCTTCTCGGAACTTGACGGCTGACGCCCGGAAAAGCATTTGCTACCATCCGGGACTTTCCCCGGATTTGCCCTGAGGTTTAAACGACATGTCAGCCGTTCGCAGCAAAATTTGTGGGATTACCCGCATTGAGGATGCGTTGGCGGCGGTCGAGGCCGGGGCCGATGCCATCGGGCTGGTGTTCTACGCCAAGAGCCCGCGGGCGGTGAACGTCCAGCAGGCGCGGGCGATCGTTTCCGCGCTGCCGCCGTTCGTGACCACCGTGGGCCTGTTCGTCAATGCCAGCCGCTGCGAGCTGGGCGAGATCCTCGATGCGGTGCCGCTGGACCTGTTGCAGTTTCATGGCGATGAAACACCGGCGGACTGCGAGGGCTATCACCGGCCCTACATCAAGGCGCTGCGGGTCAAGGCCGGCGACGATATTGCCAGCCGTTGCGCGGCTTATGCGCGGGCCAGCGGCATCCTGCTCGATACCTACGTCGAGGGCGTGCCGGGTGGAACCGGCGAAGCCTTCGATTGGTCACTGGTACCGCAAGGCTTGAGCAAGCCGATTATCCTGGCCGGTGGCTTGACTGCCGAGAATGTCGGCCAGGCAATAGCGCAGGTTCGCCCGTACGCCGTGGATGTCAGCGGCGGGGTGGAGCAGAGCAAGGGCATCAAGGATCACGCAAAGATTCGCGCATTTATGCAGGCCGTTCGCGGCAGCTGTTAGTCGATGTGACGGCTGGCAGTCTGCCGCCGTCCATAACACCACTGTACAAAACAGGCCGGCACCGTCGCTGGGCGGGCCGAAATCGAAGTGGCAGCCGCTCTATCCGGGGGTTGCCGGGATGGGTGAGGAGCCGTTCGGTACAGGCAGGTCAAGCTCGCGCTGACCGCAGTAGCGAACAGATCATCGCCGCACACATGAATTTAGCTCAAGGGCATACGCGGGGCCGCGAACCAGAGCGTTCGGGCTGCCGGTACTGGAGAAAGAAAGCATGAGCAACTGGTTAGTAGACAAACTGATCCCTTCGATCATGCGTTCCGAGGTGAAGAAAAGCTCGGTGCCTGAAGGTCTGTGGCACAAGTGCCCGTCCTGCGAGGCGGTGCTGTATCGTCCGGAGCTGGAAAAGACCCTGGACGTCTGCCCCAAGTGCAACCACCACATGCGCATCGGCGCTCGCGCCCGCATCGACATTTTCCTCGACGCTGAAGGCCGTGCCGAACTGGGCGCCGACCTGGAGCCGGTAGACCGTCTGAAGTTCCGCGACGGCAAGAAGTACAAGGATCGCCTGACCGCGGCCCAGAAACAGACCGGTGAAAAGGACGCGCTGATTTCCATGAGCGGGACCCTGCTGGGTATGCCGGTGGTGGTATCGGCGTTCGAGTTCTCCTTCATGGGCGGCTCCATGGGCGCCATCGTTGGCGAGCGTTTTGTGCGCGCTGCCAACTACGCGCTGGAAAAGCGTTGCCCGATGGTCTGCTTCTCCGCTTCAGGCGGTGCGCGGATGCAGGAAGCGCTGATCTCCCTGATGCAAATGGCCAAGACCTCCGCGGTGCTGGCGCGTCTGCGTGAAGAAGGCCTGCCATTCATCTCCGTGTTGACCGACCCGGTCTATGGTGGCGTTTCCGCCAGCCTGGCGATGCTGGGTGACGTGATTGTCGCCGAGCCCAAGGCCCTGGTCGGTTTCGCCGGTCCTCGCGTGATCGAGCAGACCGTGCGTGAAAAACTGCCGGAAGGTTTCCAGCGCAGCGAGTTCCTGCTGGAGCATGGCGCTATCGACATGATCATCCCGCGCCAAGAGTTGCGTCCGCGCCTGGGCAATCTGCTGGCTCAACTGATGGGTTTGCCGACGCCTGAGTTCGTGGCCGCGCCTGTCGAGGCGATCGTGGTGCCACCGGTGCCTGCAAACATATGACCGAGCGTACCCTTGGCGACTGGCTTGCCTACCTTGAGCAGTTGCATCCGTCAGCCATCGACATGGGGCTGGAGCGCTCGCAAGAAGTAGCGTCCCGCATGGGATTGGGCAGGCTGGCGCCTCGGGTCGTCACGGTGACCGGTACCAACGGCAAGGGTTCTACCTGTGCGTTCGTGGCGTCCTTGCTGCGAGCCCAGGGGCTGAAGGTCGGTGTCTACAATTCCCCCCATCTGTTGCGCTACAACGAGCGCGTGCAGATCGATGGCGTCGAAGCCAGCGATGCCGAGCTGTGCGAGGCCTTTGTCGCGGTCGAAGCCGGACGCGGTGAAATTTCCCTGACCTATTTCGAGATGGGTACCCTGGCGGCCTTCTGGCTGTTCCAGCGTGCCGGTCTCGATGCCGTGGTGCTGGAAGTCGGCCTGGGTGGGCGCTTGGACGCGGTCAATCTGGTGGATGCGGATCTGGCGCTGGTCACCAGTATCGGCGTCGACCATGTCGATTATCTGGGTGACACCCGTGAGTCCGTGGCCTTCGAGAAGGCCGGGATTTTCCGTCAGGGCGCGCCTGCGCTCTGCGGTGACCTGAATCCCCCTCAGCCCTTGCTGGATAAGGCGCGTGAATTGAACTGCCCGTTCTTCCTGCGCGGTCGTGATTTCGACCTGGGGATCACCGAGGCGAACTGGCAGTGGCGGGGTCTCGATTCGCGGGGCAATGCTGTCGAGCTGCGCGACTTGCCGCTGCTCGATCTGCCCATGGAGAACGCCGCGCTGGCCTTGCAGGCCTATTTGTTGCTGGGGCTGCCTTGGCAGGCCGAACGCATCGCCGAAGCCTTGCAGCAGACACGAGTGGTCGGGCGCCTGGATCGCCGTCAGTTCGAATGGCAGGGCAAGCGCCTGAACTTGTTGCTGGATGTCGGGCACAACCCCCATGCCGCGGAGTATCTGGCCGAGCGCCTGATGCGCCGACCAGTGGCGGGCAAGCGCCTGGCGGTATTCGGCCTGTTGGCGGACAAGGATCTGGAGGGCGTGGTTGCCCGCCTGGATGCCTGTGTCGAGCATTGGGCGGTGGCGCCGCTGGATTCTGCCCGTGCGCGTCCCGTTGCGGACTTGCAGGCGGCACTGCAGAACCTTGGGGCTTCGGTAGCGTCTTATGAGAGTGTCGCCGCAGCCCTGGAAGGGCAGTGTGCGCAGGCTACGGCCGAAGACGAGATTCTGCTGTTAGGATCTTTTTATTGTGTTGCCGAGGCGCTCGAGTGGCTCGCTCGGCGCTCCACGGAGGAAGCTGCACATGGCTATGCTGGATAACGTCTACAAGCAGCGAATGGTTGGGGCTCTGGTTCTGGTGGCGTTGGCGGTGATTTTCCTGCCGATGCTGTTTTCCCGCGAAGATGAGCAGCGGCATATCAATGTCGAGGCGCCAGCAGTGCCTCAGGCGCCTGCTGTAACCCAGGTGCAAGTTGAGCCTGTGGTGGTGCCAGAGCCGCAGGCGCTGCCACAGGAGCCGGTACCCACCGATGAAGAAGTGGCCCAGCAGGCCGCGCCTTCGATGCCGATTGCGCCAGGTGCTCCGGTTGCTCCGGCTCCAGTCCCGGTGGCACCGCCAGTCGCCACGAGCAAGCCCGTGGTTCCACCTCCGGCGCCAGCCCCCAAGCCGGCTCCGGCCCAGCCGATTGCCGCAGCGCCAGCCAAGCCCGATGCGACCCCAAGCCGTGTCGATGCAAACGGCTTGTCAGTCAGTTGGTCGGTGCAACTGGCTAGCCTGTCCAGTCGGGAAAGCGCCGAGAACCTGCAGAAAACCCTGCGTAGCCAGGGTTACAACGCCTATATCCGTTCCGCCGATGGCAAGAACCGGGTATTCGTCGGTCCATTGATCGAGCGGGCCGAGGCGGACCGCCTGCGCGATTTGCTGAGCCGTCAGCAGAACCTCAAGGGTTTTGTCGTGCGCTTCCAGCCTGAGCGCGGTTAAGGCTATCGCCTTGATTTGCAAAGCACAGTGAATCGCAGCTTACCGACGGCCATGCGCTCTGTTAAAATGCGCCGCCTTATCCGTCTGTAGGCTGCACTGTGCCATTTACCTGGGTTGACTGGGCGATCGTTGCAATCATCGCCATCTCCGCTTTGATCAGTTTGAGTCGCGGCTTCGTCAAAGAAGCGCTGTCGCTGCTTACCTGGATCGTCGCAGGAGTCGTTGCCTGGATGTTTGGTGGCTCTCTGTCCGAATACCTCGGCGGATACATCGAGACTCCCTCGGCTCGCGTGATCGCGGGCTGTGCCATCATGTTTGTCGCCACTTTAATCGTGGGCGCAATGATCAATTATCTTATCGGCGAATTGGTTCGCGTCACCGGGCTATCCGGGACCGATCGGTTCCTCGGCATGGCCTTCGGCGCGGCGCGTGGCGCGTTGCTGGTGGTCGTGGCGGTCGGGCTGTTGAGCCTGGGGCCGGTACAACAGGATTCCTGGTGGCAGCAGTCGCGACTGGTGCCACAATTTCTATTGGTTGCAGACTGGTCAAAAAACCTCATATTGGGGTGGAGCAGTCAGTGGCTGGCCAGCGGTATCAGCGTACCCGCTGAAATACCGTTCAAGGAACAACTCTTACCGGCCAAAACGCCTCAGTAAGATGTGTTCAGTTCAGTTTCATTAAGTAGGGGTTGCGTCGCATGTGTGGCATCGTCGGTATCGTCGGTAAGTCGAACGTCAATCAGGCGCTGTATGACGCGCTAACCGTCCTCCAGCACCGCGGCCAGGACGCTGCCGGTATCGTGACCAGCCATGATGGCCGGTTATTCCTGCGCAAGGACAACGGCCTGGTCCGTGACGTTTTCCATCAACGGCACATGCAGCGCCTGGTCGGTCACATGGGTATCGGCCATGTGCGGTATCCGACCGCTGGCAGCTCGACTTCGGCCGAAGCTCAACCGTTTTACGTCAACTCGCCTTACGGCATCACCCTGGCGCATAACGGTAACCTGACCAATGTTGAACAGCTGGCCAAGGAGATCTACGAATCTGACTTGCGCCACGTCAACACCAATTCCGATTCGGAAGTCCTGCTCAACGTCTTCGCTCACGAGCTGGCCCAGCGCGGCAAGCTGCAACCGACCGAAGAAGACGTATTCGCCGCCGTGACCGATGTGCACAACCGTTGCGTTGGCGGTTATGCGGTAGTCGCCATGGTCACCGGTTATGGCATCGTTGGCTTCCGCGACCCTCACGGTATTCGCCCTATCGTTTTCGGTCAGCGTCACACCGACGAAGGCGTCGAATACATGATCGCCTCCGAAAGCGTGTCCCTGGATGTGCTGGGCTTCACCCTGATTCGCGACCTGGCACCGGGCGAAGCGGTCTACATCACCGAAGACGGCAAGCTGCACACCCGTCAGTGCGCGACCAATCCGAAACTGACTCCGTGCATTTTCGAACATGTCTACCTGGCGCGTCCGGACTCGATCATCGACGGCGTGTCGGTGTACAAGGCGCGCCTGCGCATGGGCGAGAAGCTGGCCGAGAAGATCCTGCGCGAGCGTCCGGATCACGATATCGATGTGGTCATCCCTATTCCGGATACCAGCCGTACCGCGGCGCTGGAGCTGGCGAACCACTTGGGCGTCAAGTTCCGCGAAGGCTTCGTGAAGAACCGCTACATCGGCCGGACCTTCATCATGCCGGGCCAGGCCGCGCGGAAAAAATCCGTGCGCCAGAAACTCAATGCCATCGAGCTGGAGTTCCGCGGCAAGAACGTGATGCTGGTGGATGACTCGATCGTTCGCGGCACCACCTGCAAGCAGATCATCCAGATGGCTCGTGAAGCCGGTGCGAAGAACGTCTACTTCTGCTCCGCGGCGCCTGCCGTGCGTTTCCCGAACGTATATGGCATCGACATGCCGAGCGCGCATGAGCTGATCGCACACAATCGTTCGACTCAGGATGTGGCTGATCTGATTGGCGCCGACTGGCTGATCTACCAGGATCTGCCTGATCTGATCGAGGCGGTCGGTGGCGGCAAGATCAAGATCGAGAACTTCGACTGCGCGGTGTTCGACGGCAAGTATGTCACTGGTGACGTCGACGAGGCCTACCTGAACAAGATCGAAAACGCACGTAACGATGCCTCCAAGGCCAAGACCCAGGCGGTCAGTGCGATCATCGATCTGTACAACAACTGATCTAGAGCATTAGAAGACATAAGGAGTAGGCGGCATGAGTCAGGATTGGGATGCCGGTCGGCTGGACAGCGACCTTGATGGCGTAGCTTTCGACACCCTGGCCGTGCGCGCCGGCCAACACCGTACCCCGGAAGGGGAGCACGGCGATCCGATGTTCTTCACCTCCAGCTACGTGTTCCGCACGGCCGCCGATGCGGCCGCGCGGTTCGCCGGCGAGGTGCCGGGCAATGTCTATTCCCGCTACACCAACCCGACCGTGCGGGCGTTCGAAGAGCGTATCGCCGCCCTGGAAGGCGCCGAGCAGGCGGTGGCCACGGCCACTGGCATGGCGGCGATTCTCTCGGTGGTCATGAGTTTGTGCAGCGCGGGCGACCATGTATTGGTTTCGCGCAGTGTGTTTGGCTCGACCATCAGCCTGTTCGAAAAGTATTTCAAGCGCTTCGGTATCGAGGTCGATTACGTGCCCCTGGCGGACCTGTCCGGCTGGGATGCGGCGATCAAGGCCAATACCAAGTTGCTGTTCGTTGAATCGCCGTCCAACCCGCTCGCCGAACTGGTGGATATCGCTGCGTTGTCCGAAATCGCTCACGCCAAGGGCGCGATGCTGGTGGTCGACAACTGTTTCTGTACCCCGGCGTTGCAGCAGCCGCTGAAGCTGGGCGCGGACGTGGTGGTGCACTCGGCGACCAAGTTCATCGATGGTCAGGGTCGTTGCATGGGCGGTGTGGTGGCTGGCCGTAGCGAACAGATGAAAGAAGTGGTGGGTTTCCTGCGTACCGCGGGACCGACCCTGAGTCCGTTCAACGCCTGGATCTTCCTCAAGGGCCTCGAAACCCTCAACCTGCGGATGCGCGCCCATTGTGCCAATGCCCAGGCCCTGGCCGAATGGCTGGAGCAGCAGGACGGTATCGAGAAGGTGCACTACGCCGGTCTGCCAAGCCATCCGCAATACGAACTGGCAAAGCGTCAGCAACGTGGTTTCGGCGCGGTGGTGAGCTTTGAGGTCAAGGGCGGCAAGGACGGGGCCTGGCGTTTTATAGACGCCACTCGCCTGATTTCCATTACCGCCAACCTGGGCGATAGCAAGACCACCATCACTCATCCGAGCACCACCTCTCATGGCCGTCTGGCGCCGCAAGAGCGTGAAGCGGCGGGCATTCGTGACAGCCTGATTCGTGTCGCTGTCGGCCTTGAGGATGTGGTGGACCTGCAAGCCGACCTGGCGCGCGGGTTGGCAGCCTTGTGATCGAGTTGTCCGAACAGCAGAGCATTGCCAGCGGCCGCGTCGCTCTGGTGACTGGCGCGGCACGCGGTATCGGCCTGGGCATCGCTGCCTGGCTGATCAGCGAAGGTTGGCAGGTGGTGCTGACCGATCTGGATCGCGTGCGCGGCTCCCAGGTGGCCAAGGTCCTGGGTGACAGTGCCTGGTTCATTGGCATGGATGTGGCGGATGAAGCGCAGGTCGCCCTGGGTGTCGCCGAAGTGCTCGGGCAGTTCGGGCGCCTCGATGCGCTGGTGTGTAATGCAGCAGTCGCCGATCCGCGCAACATCACCCTGGAAAGCCTCGACCTGGCTTACTGGAATCGGGTGCTGGCGGTGAACCTCAGCGGTCCGATGCTCCTGGCCAAGCATTGTGCGCCATATCTGCGCGCTCATGGCGGAGCCATCGTCAATCTGGCATCTACCCGTGCCCGGCAATCGGAACCGGACACTGAAGCCTATGCGGCGAGCAAGGGCGGTCTGCTGGCCTTGACCCATGCATTGGCCATGAGTCTGGGGCCGGAGATCCGGGTCAATGCGGTCAGCCCCGGCTGGATCGACGCTCGGGACCCGGCGGCGCGTCGGGCCGAGCCTCTGAGCGATGCCGATCATGCCCAGCATCCGGCGGGCAGGGTTGGGACGGTCGAGGATGTGGCGGCGATGGTGGCGTGGCTGTTGTCGAAGAACTCCGGTTTTGTCACTGGCCAGGAGTTCGTGGTCGACGGCGGTATGAGCAAAAAAATGATTTATCGCGACTGATGGCGTGTGGAGGGCGCAACGAGCACGGCTTTAGGTCGTCGGTGTTGTTGATTCCTTTTTTCAGGCGTTGTCGTGATTTTGTCTTTTTCAGAAAAACTTCAAGCAGGGTATTGACTTAGCATCGGTATCTGCGTAAATTTCGCGGCCTCAACGAAGCAAAGGGTGATTAGCTCAGCCGGGAGAGCATCTGCCTTACAAGCAGAGGGTCGGCGGTTCGATCCCGTCATCACCCACCACTTCTTGAGTGTCTTTCGAAAGAAAGGCGGAGGCTTCCACGGAAGCATCCAACCGACGCGCAGCGGTAGTTCAGTCGGTTAGAATACCGGCCTGTCACGCCGGGGGTCGCGGGTTCGAGTCCCGTCCGCTGCGCCATATTTTCCAGATCAGGTATTCCTGCTCTGAGATTGAAAAGCATCGAAGTTTTTCAGTCAGACGATTTAAATGGTTCACATGGACGCAAGTCCAAGCGATACGCAGCGGTAGTTCAGTCGGTTAGAATACCGGCCTGTCACGCCGGGGGTCGCGGGTTCGAGTCCCGTCCGCTGCGCCATATCTACTTGAAGGAACGCTGAACGCCTTCAAGTGACGAAGAAGCCGCAAGCTCTTCGGATCGATAGCAAAGACCCTGGTCGAAAGATCGGGGTTTTTTGTTTTCGGAATCCGGCTTTTTCGATACTGCTCAGGCAGTCGATATTGCCTTTCTGCAAATAAAAAACCGCCTTATGGGCGGTTTTTTATTTGCAGAGAGGCAGGGTTATCAGAACCCCAGCTTGTCCCGCAGGCTGTAATACCAGGCGCCCATTGCGGTAAATGGGGTGCGCAACAGCTGGCCGCCAGGGAAGGGGTAGTGCGGCAGCTCGGCAAAGGCGTCAAAACGCTCTGCCTGGCCGCGCAGGGCCTCTGCCAGTACCTTGCCCGCCAGATGGGTGTAGGTGACGCCATGGCCGCTGCAGCCCTGGGAGTAGTAGATGTTGTCGCCCAGGCGTCCGACTTGCGGCAGGCGCGACAGGGTCAGCAGGAAGTTGCCGGTCCAGGCGTAGTCGATCTTCACATCCTTGAGTTGCGGGAAGGCCTTGAGCATCTTCGGTCGGATGATGGCTTCGATATTTGCCGGGTCGCGAGCGCCGTAGACTACGCCGCCGCCAAAGATAAGGCGCTTGTCGGCGGAAAGACGGTAGTAATCCAGCAGATAGTTGCAGTCCTCGACGCAGTAGTCCTGGGGAAGCAGACTTTTTGCTAGCTCATCGCTCAATGGTTCAGTGGTGATGACTTGGGTGCCGCACGGCATTGACTTGGCGGCCAGCTCCGGCACCAGGTTGCCCAGGTAGGCGTTGCCCGCGACTATGACGAACTTGGCCCTGACCTTGCCTTGAGGGGTATGTATCACCGGATTGGCACCGCGTTCGATGCGTACCGCCGGGGACTGCTCGTAGATAATGCCACCCACGGATTCCACGGCTGCCGCTTCACCCAGTGCCAGATTGAGTGGGTGGATATGCCCGCCGCTCATGTCGAGCATGCCGCCCTGGTACAGGTCACAAGCGACGACTTCGCGAATTCGGCGCTGATCGAGCAATTCCAGCTGGGTGTGGCCGTAGCGCTCCCACAGGCGCTTCTGCGACTCCAGGTGACCCATCTGCTTGCTGGTGATGGCGGCGAACACTCCGCCATCCTTCAGGTCGCACTGGATTTGATACTTGGCGACCCGCTCACGGATGATCCTGCCGCCTTCGAAGGCCATCTGGCCAAGCAGTTGAGCTTGCTTGGGGCCGACACTGCGTTCAATCACATCAATGTCGCGGCTATAGCTATTGACGATCTGTCCACCGTTGCGCCCGGAAGCGCCGAAGCCTACCTTGGCCGCTTCCAGGACGGTGACTTTAAAACCATTCTCAAGCAGGAACAGGGCACTGGAGAGGCCGGTGTAGCCGGCACCGATCACGCAGACATCGGTTTCCACATCATCTTGCAGCAGCGGCCGGGCTGGAGCAGCGTTGGCTGACGCCGCGTAATACGACTGTGGGTAAGGTGTGTTCGCCATCCTGCAACCTCTGTTTAATATTCTTGACGATTGCGTGGATCCTACCTGAGTTGAAAAACGCCTACCAGCCATCGAAAAATCTTCTTGGCAGGCTCAAAAAATAAAAATTCGCATATTCAGAGGGTTAGCTGCAAAAAAGGTGTTGACACCCCTCCGGAATTCCGTAGAATGCCGCCTCACAGCAGGCACGTAGCTCAGTTGGTTAGAGCACCACCTTGACATGGTGGGGGTCGTTGGTTCGAGTCCAATCGCGCCTACCAAACAAAATCCGCTCTGCTGGGCGGTCTGGAAGGGCCCACCGAAAGGTGGGCCCTTTTTTGTTGTCCGCGGTTTTCAAAACCTTTGCAAAGCCGCCACTCAAAAGGCCAAGTCGGCACCTGCTTCCAGGTACACGATCTCTTTTTCGGCATGCCCTTCCTGATAGTGTTCTTTCAAGGTCCACCGATGACTTCAAGCTGGAGATTTTCGCGGCGTTGGAGGCAGGCCTGGTCCAGATGGATAGCACGCTTTAGTCAGGGGCGTCGTTGTGACTGCACTTTGCAAGTGACCACCAAGAGCGGGCGCTTCGATGGAGAGACTGCTGGGCTTAAGAGAAAAAACTAATATTTTAGGAATCGTCCTACATTCTAAAGTTGTTCTAGTTGATAGAACCTTCCTTCTGATATTTACGAAGGAATGGAACGTGTCTAGATTGTTGGGTTGGGTGTTGCTGTGTTCGCAGCTATTTACATTCGTGCATGCCGCGCCTGGTGGCAATGACCTCAATATCCCTGACTGGCCGGGTGATCAGGAATCATGTCCTTCGCCGCGAGATATCAAGGGCGTGATGGGGATTTTTAGCGCGCCAGCTAAAAGTGAGGGTGTTGAATGGACAGGTGTGCTGGTTGACGGTGCCATGGAAGCTGTTACCAACTTTGAGAAAAGCTATTTTGTATTGACTCACCAAGGTGTCGATAAAGTTGGTTTTATAAATAGCTGTATCTATGTGACCTCCGGTGGCCGATATTTGAATATGCATCTTGATCTCGGCGGTCATTACAAACAGGTCATGTGGATTGGAAACTCGTTGTCATGGAAAGAGTCTCGAGACTTCTCCTCATCAACAATCCTGGAATGCACGGATACCTATAGAGATGCATGCAGTTTTTATTTGAAGTGAATGTCTACGTCTGTATGGATGGGTTTTGTTCCAGGCTATGCCGTTGTTTTTTGGCATCTTTAATGCTTATGCATTTAATGACATTTTTGTGACACTTTTAAGTCGGTTTTCGGTCTGTATGCACGTTCCCTGCGCAATACGGGCAGGATGTGGTCGGGTAGGGTGCAGGTATGAAGAGTAGAGCGACGGTAATTTGTGCGCACGGAGGGCAAATTCTTTTTGTCCGCAAGGATCGCGCAAAATGGTCTTTACCGGGCGGCAAGGTCGAGCCTGGGGAGTCTCCCGCTGCTGCCGCGATACGTGAGTTGCGGGAAGAGACAGGGCTGGATGCCAGTGAGCCTCTTTACATCCTGGAGTTCGACGCCGGCAATGTACGGCATCACGTATTCGAGGTTGCCGTGGCCAATGCCGAGGATGCCCGGCCCTTGAATGAAATTGCAGCCATTGCTTGGCATGCCTATGGGGCTGCCCGTGAGCTGGATGCAACGGCTGCCACCAAGAGTATTGTGAGCTCGTTTTTACGCCGCCTTTAACCGAGGTGTTATCGATTCATGAAGAAGCCCGCCTTGCGCGGGTTTTTGTTTTTCCGGCCAGTGAGCGAAATGGTCTGCGAGTGGTTTTCTCGCAGCCGAGTGCCAATGGCTTGTCATGTGAGTGATACAGTCGCGTTTTTACGGCGAGGTAGCGTGATGCGGGTGTTGATGGCGGTAATGGTCGTGGCGTTACTGGCGGGGTGTGCCGGCTCGGCGATGAATGAGGCGCGTTCGAAGAGCCCCTACAAGGTGCTCTCGTCGGCCAAGGCGGAGCAAATCGTGGCGCAGTGTGTGCAGTTTGCCTGGCAGGACGAAGCTGTGTTTGGTGTGGATGCGTCGGCCTATCTGGAATCTGCCAAGGTGGGTGGATACACGGTCTATACCCGTTCGGCGGAGTCCTTTGCCGATATTCGGGGGCAGGCTTCGGGTACCACCGTCAATTATTACGCGGTCCAGGACAACTGGGTCGCCAAGCGTAGACTGGCCGCATTGGCGACTTGCCTGTAATTCCTTTTTGAACGCTATCCAGTAAACGGATCATGAACCCGGCTCTTGCCGGGTTTATGGTTTATTGAAGAACTCCATTGTTTTTCCTGAAGGGTTGGTTGACAAGAGGCTAGTTGAATATTCATTTAGTTGCTTGTGTAAGTTATTTGCCTTTCTCCCTGTAGGTTTGCGCTGTAATTATTGGTTGATGTCCAGGCTTTGTTGAGGTGCGACAATTTGCTGGGCATTTTGTATGCGCGAATCAGTAGACAAAACACTGGTTTGGACTAGTTTAAAAGTTCTCCTCAAGAAGGAGATTTATTTAAACAAAGGAGTGAACAATAATGAATAAGCCATTAGTTCAACCGAAACACGGGCGTGTCGTATCCCCCTCCAGCCGTGGCGCTGTCGCCGTCGAGCTGGGGCTGCTCGGCACCTGGCAGGTCAATGAGATGGAAGGCGGTAAAAATTTCCCAGCCCTGGTGGGCGGACCTTTTCAGAAGCCATACGAGAGCGACGTCGCCAGCGTTGTGCCACCGGCTGATGGGTATATCCTCAGCGGCGGCAAGACCGACGAGCGTGACTGCCTCAACTTCACCAATGAAGAAATGTCGAAGAAGCTTGGGCGTTCGTTCTCCTGGCCGTTGCTCAACGTCGATCCGGGGCAGGTGTTTCAGGTCAAGTGGGAGTACACCGCTCCTCATGTGACCCGCGGTTACAGCTGGTTCATCACCAAAGATGGCTGGGACCCGAAACAGCGTATCAGCCGTGCGCAACTGGAGCCGCAGGCTTTCTTCAAGGACTTCTACACACAAGTTCCGTATGACCAGCACGGCGATGAAATGAAGGCCAAGATCGAACATCAGGTGACCCTGCCCAAAAACAAGAAAGGCCATCACGTGATTGTTCTGGCGTGGATTGTCGCCAACACTGGCAATGCGTTCTATCAGGCGTTCGACGTCGACTTCAAATAGTCGACTTCGAATAACAGCAGAAGTTGTCATCCTCTTTAAATGGTTCTGAAGGATTAGAACGTGAACAAGATCAACTTTGCAGCGGTAAAGACTCAGGCGAATGATTCGGCATCGTTGATGCCGTCGATCGCAGGCAAGAAGATTCTCATGGGCTTCTGGCACAACTGGCCGGCAGGCCCCAGTGACGGCTACCAGCAGGGGCAGTTCGCCAACCTCGACCTGGTGGATGTACCCAAGGAATACAACGTGGTGGCGGTGGCCTTCATGAAGGGCAACGGCATTCCCACCTTCAAGCCCTACAACCTGTCGGACGAGGAGTTCCGGCGCCAGGTTGGCGTGCTCAACAGCCAGGGGCGGGCGGTGTTGATTTCCCTTGGCGGTGCGGACGCTCATATCGAGTTGCACAAGGGCAACGAGCAAGCGTTGGCCCACGAAATCATCCGTCTGGTGGAAACCTATGGTTTCGATGGGCTGGACATCGACCTCGAGCAGAGCGCCATCGATTTTGCCGACAACAAGATCGTGCTGCCGGCGGCGCTCAAGCTGGTGAAGGATCACTACGCAGGCGAGGGCAAGCATTTCATCATCAGCATGGCGCCGGAGTTTCCCTACCTCGCCACCGGCGGCAAATACGTCGGTTATATCCAGGCGCTGGATGGCTACTACGATTTCATTGCGCCGCAATACTACAACCAGGGCGGCGACGGTCTGTGGGTCCAGGAAGCCAACGGCGGGCAGGGTGCCTGGATTGCCCAGAACAACGATGCGCTGAAGGAAGACTTTCTGTTTTATCTGACCGAGAGCCTGGTCACCGGTACGCGTGGCTATATCGCCATCCCTGCCGACAAGTTCGTGATCGGTCTGCCGGCCAACGTCGACGCGGCAGCAACTGGGTATGTCATCGACCCTGCGGCAGTGAGCAATGCCTTCAAGCGTCTGGATCATGCCGGATTGTCGATCAAGGGCCTGATGACCTGGTCGGTCAATTGGGATGATGGCCTCAACAAGTACGGCGTCCGTTACAACTGGGAGTTCCGTGATCGCTACGCGCCGCTGATTCATGGCGGCAGCGGCGAGGAGCGACCTTCGGCGCCGGGCAACCTGTTTTCCCCCGCGCAGACAGAGAACAGCGTGACCTTGAGCTGGAGTGCTGCCCACGGTGTTCGTCCGATCGAGTTCTACACCCTGTTTCGCGATGGCAAGCCGGTGGCCCAGACGGCCTCGCTGACCTTGAAGGACGAGGGGCTGAAAACCGATACGCTGTACAGCTACTTTGTCAGCGCCACGGACGCCCAGGGCAATCAGTCGCTGCCCAGTACCAACCTGAACGTCAAGACCGCCGGCGGGGTGCCTGATCCGCAATACCCGGAATGGCAGTTGAATCATCACTATCGCAAGGATGATGGGGTGACTTATCAGGGCAATCTGTATCTGTGCTTGCAAGAGCACACCTCGAATGCCGGCTGGACTCCGGATGTCGCCTTCACCCTTTGGGCCAAGATGGCGGTTCAGCGTCGTGCGTGAACGCGGGTAGGAGCAGTACAGAGGCGCCCCGATGACGGGCGCCTTTTTTATTGGGTGTCGGGCAAGGCAAAGCTGCGGGTTATGGGCTAATACTCACAGGCCGTTTTTGTCATCCGTCAATGGAGAGTGGAACGATGCTCATGCCCTGGTTTCTCGCGGCCGTACACTTGTTGGCCTTTGCTATCGCCTTTGCGGCGGTGCTCAATCGCGGTACAGCGTTGCGCCGCGTGGTCACCGAGGGGGCAGACGTGCGCCGCGCTCTGCTGGCCGACAATGGCTGGGGGCTGGCCGCCGCGGTGTTGTTGATCACCGGCTTGCTGCGCGCCTTCGCGGGCTACGAAAAAGGCACGGATTACTACCTGCACCAGCCGCTGTTTCACATCAAGATGACCCTGTTCGTCATCATCCTGTTGCTCGAAATATGGCCGATGGTGGTGTTGATCAAATGGCGAATCGCCCTGGGGCGCGGGGCGTCGATCGATACCGGCCGCGCCACGCGGTTTGCGCGCATCAGCCACCTGCAGGCGCTGTTGATTGTGCTGATAGTAGTGGCGGCCAGTGGCATGGCGCGTGGGGTCATGCTCGGCCAGTCATGAGGTGAGGAGTCGCATGTCCTCGGGCTCGCTGCAGGCTGTTGCGCGTCATCGAGCACCGCGCGCTCTAGCAGAGTTGGCTGAAAGCTTTGCTGATGGTGGCCCGGTTGGTTTTGAACTCGGCCTGCTGCACGGGAATGATGCCGAACTCGTCGCTGACGATAGCCAGCACGCGGTGCAGGTAGTCGACGTTGGCCTCGGAGCGGAAGGTGAATATTCCGCGTTTGACTTCGTAGAGCCCCTCCGTCGAGCAGGCGGCAATGGTCCGCATCGCATTCAGGTCGTTGGTGATCAGAAGGTAAGCGAACTCTTGCATATGACCGCTCCTTGTTCGTAAAGCATCTGCCGATGGCAAGGGGGGAGCCTCGGCGGGTTCGCGGAGGCGGTAGGTCTTGAAATTACTCCTCCTGCTCATTGCCACGCTACTGAGTATTTATACAAAAACGAGGGAGGGCTTCTCCCGGCCGAGTCGTATCGACCGATTGCCGGGATGGAGCGCTATCAGTGGAGGGCTTGGGTAACGCACTTTTGCCAGGGCTGGCGCTGGCGGCCTGAACTGCGCCGCTGCCATTTGAAGAGGGGGAGGGTGCTGCGGGGAATCAATCAACGATGACGCTGCGCCAGCCATTGTGATGAGACAAAGGGCTGGCCGCTCATGACGCTCAAGGTGTTTCGCGTTTGTCCGGGGCGGTGAGGCCGGCTTGGATCCGTTGGTAGATTTCTTCGCGATGGACTGCGACGTCTTTCGGGGCATTGATGCCGATCCGGACTTGCTGGCCGCTAACGCCCAGAATGGTGATCGTGATGTCGTCACCGATATTTATGCTTTCACCGACCTTGCGGGTGAGTATCAGCATGATCTTCTCCTTGATTGCTTAGTAGGGCATCTGATTCAGACAGTGCAGATGTCGGTAGTAGTGCGTATAGATTACTGCGAAGTGCCACTGTGTGGGTGCCTCTTTCTGACGCGCAGACGCTGTATTAATTCCCGAGGTGCAACTATACAGAGGCGATAAATATCATTCTCCTTGTTTTGCGCTGATTTTGTGGCGTTTGTACAGGGGATTGGGGTGCTAAAATCGCCGCCTCAGACTTTCAAGGGGTAGGTTGTGCGCACAGTAGCGATGATGATGGCGGTCCTGGCATTGGCGGGATGCGGTGAAGGCAAGCATGTCGAGGAGGACAAGAAGGTGGCGCCGGTTGTCCAGGCACAGCCGCCGCAGGCCGCCACGAAACCGCAATGGGATGTGCTGGTCGCCGGCACCCTGCCTCAGGCGACGAGCGATCTGGCCGGCTGGCTGATCGAACACGGGATCATTTCCTATGTTGTCGTCGAAGATGGCAAGGATCGGGTGCTGATCGGCCCGTTCGATTCCCAGGCCGAAGCCGAAGCCAAGAAAACCGAGCTGGTCGAGAAGCTGACCAAGGCCAAGAAGCGCAATATCGAGCCGCAGGTGATCGAGCACCGCGTCGCGCAATAAGCCGTTCTTTTGGGTGCCGGGTCAAGGCCAGTCTTGCCGGCGCTCAATCATCCTTGAGGGGGCCATCCATGCCCCAGACGTTAATCGGCAACCCGGACGGATATCAGCCGCAGGCCTTCAGGTTGACCGGGCCGACGAACTCGTTGCCACGCCCCATCACACAAGCCACGCTCTGATTGCGCTGGCGCTCCCAGGGTTGTACCGGATAGGTCTTGTTCCAGGCTTCGTACAACTGGCGATCCTGTTTCGACAGGCGCAGGTTGTACTGCTTGCTCATATAGAAATAGGTCCGGGCGATCATGCCGCGAATGGATGGGCGCGGCATGACCTTCTTGGCCTTGAAGTCGACCTGAGTCAGGCACGAACCGTATTGGCCGGACCGCGCCGGCAGCCAGCCGAAGCTGAAGTTGTTACGGTCGCCATTGACCTCGCCGATGCTCGGCACCAGGTTGTGCAGGTCGGCTTCGGCGCGTTGATAAATCGGGTCGTGGCGTGTGCAGTTCTTGCGCCCGCCTTGCTGCCAGCATTGACGCTGGTGGCCGATCTGCCAGGCGGGAACGATGTGCTCCCATTCGATGCGCGCGGCGCGATTGGCGTTCTTGCGGGGGACATAGCCGCAGGCGGCGAGGTTGACCCGATTGCCGCTGTACTTGCAGCCACAGTAGAACTCGGTGGATTGCGGGGCGTACAGCTTCCAGGCGATCTTCTTCGCTTCGTTGAAGGTACGGGGCGCATCGGCGTGGGCATTCAGAGCAACGCAAAACAGCAGTACAGCAAAACAGCGGGCAATCATCGACTCAGTCTTCCTTCGGCACAACCCAGAAAATCTGCACACCGCCGTCATCGCGATAGGCGAGGGTGACGTTGTCGTTTTCGGCGATTTCTTCGAGCAGGCGTTCCCACTCGTCGACCGCTTCGTCGGGCTGACGGAAGATCAGGGCGGCCTTGGCTTTTTGTGCGTTGGGCGAGTTGATGATTTTCTGAACGCGCAAACCGAGGCGTTCATAAGAGCTTGGTGGTGCTGCGGCGGGCACGGAACATTCCTTATTAAGCTGTATGCGCGTACAGTATTTTACTGTAGGAAATTTCGCAACCGCTTAAAATTCAAGAGGTTCTTCTGACAGCAATATCCGCGGATTACTGCAAAACGATTGAGTTTTTTATCTGCGGGATAAAGAAGAGGGCAGGCCAACCGGGGCGGAGCACTCGCCCAGGGCGGGCGAGTGCGGGGTAGATCGGTGCCCGACCAGAGCAGGTCGGGCGGGCCAATCAGTATTCCCAGAACATCCGCTGCAGTTCCTTGCTGTCCTGGGTCTTGGTCAGGGCGACCATGGCCAGGATGCGGGCTTTCTGCGGGTTCAGGTCGTTGGCGACGACCCAGTCGTATTTGTCGTCAGGCTGTTCTGCGTTGCGCAGTACGAAGCCGCCGGCATTGACGTGGGACGAACGAATGATCTGTACGCCATTCTTGCGCAGCTCCTGCAGGGCCGGCACTACGCGGGAAGACACCGAGCCATTGCCGGTACCGGCGTGGATGATGGCTTTGGCGCCGGACTGGGCCAGGGCCTTGTAGGCGGTGTCGCTGACGTTGCCATAGCCATAGGCGATTTCGACGTCAGGCAGGCTCTTGATGGTCTTGATGTCGAATTCCGAATCCAGGGTGTGACGCTTGGCCGGCAGGCGGAACCAGTAGGATTTGCCTTCCACCACCATGCCCAGCGGGCCCCATGGGCTCTTGAAGGCTTCGGTCTTGATATTGATCATTTTGCTGACGTCGCGACCCGACTGGATCTCGTCGTTCATGGTGACCAGCACGCCCTTGCCATGGGCTTCCTTGCTGCCGGCGACGGCGACGGCGTTGTACAGGTTGAGCATGCCGTCCGCCGACATGGCGGTGCCTGGACGCATGGAGCCGACCACTACGATGGGCTTGTCGGTCTTTTCCACCAGGTTCAGGAAGTACGCGGTTTCTTCCAGGGTGTCGGTGCCGTGGGTGATGACGATGCCATCGACGTCCTTGCTGTCTGCCAGTTCGGCAACGCGGCGGCCCAGTTGCAGCAGGTTTTCGTTGGTGATGCTTTCAGAGGCGATCTGCATGACCTGTTCGCCACGCACATTGGCGACCTGGCTGAGCTCGGGGATCCCGGCGATCAACTGCTCGATGCCGACTTTGGCGGCCTGGTAGGTGGCGCTGTTGGCGGCACTGGCGCCAGCGCCGGCAATGGTGCCGCCGGTAGCGAGCACGACCACGTTGGCCAGCTTCTGTTGGGTTTCGACTTCCTTGGCCTGCAATGCAGTCGGAAGGAGCAAGAGGAGGGCCAAAGCGCCCGGAACAAGGGTGTTGAAAGCAGATTTCATTATTTTCTCTCTAGTAGTGAGACGGTGCTGGTGCAGGTTCATCTAGATACACCCGAGACAGATCTGAATGCCGCGGGCGAAAGGGGAACAGCAGGATCTGTACCAGCCGGACTTTGCTCGCAAAACTCTTTTAACTTAATGATTTATATCAACTTATTTTTAGTTATCGGATTCGGTGGCCGTTTCGTTGTCCGGTTTTCCGAATGCTCGGAAGATTTACGTTCGGTTGTCCGACAGTTCTGGTTAGCCTGAGGAAAAGGCTGAATTAAAGAGAAGGCCCTTGCAGCCGATGCCCTTCAAGGATCGTTTCTTTATGGAGCTCACATGTCTATTTCTGTCGGTTTTCCCGCTGCCGGGGCCATCACCATCAACGGTAAATCACCGGCCACTATCGAGGCTCTGAGCCAGGGCGTCGCCGATAGCGCTGCGCAAGCCCTGGGGATCGATGAAGAGGGCAAGCTGCGAGTGGCATCCGCTTCCGAGGCCGAGAAGGCCGAGAAGGCAGAAACCCAAGGCTCTGAAGGGGACAATCAAAGCCTGGTGGTGAAAATGCTGCTCAAGCGCATGAAAGAACTGCAGGCCCAATTGCAGGAGCAACAGCAGCAGTTGGCCGCTGCCCAGGCGGCGAGTTATCCGACCCCTGAAGCCAAGGCGACCGTGGTGATGGCGATTCAAGGCCAGATCGTCGATACCAACGGCGCGCTGCAGGAAGTGGTGGGGAAGCTGGTCAAGGAACTGAGCAAGGACGCTTCGTCAGGCACGCTGGTCAGTACCACCGCATGATTGTGTGATGTCGTGCGGGGCGCCTGTCCTGGCATTCCGGGCGGCTCATGGGCTTGGTTTGCCCGTTGACAAATAGCGGCAGGGTTCGCATAGTTCGGTTTACGCAAACGTTTGCGCAGGCCCTGGGCGATAAAAGTCATACACCTCTCAGGTTCGCTTCAATCCGCGTTAATCGGGGGGCTGAAGGTCGTCGAGCGTACTCCGGCGCAAGCGTTGCTCACAATAATCATAAGATCGGAGTGAACTCATGAAGCTGCCATTCGCTGGACGTCTTCTCGCTGTCGCTGTTCTGGCTGCCGCATCCGCTACGCTTCCCCTTTCTTCGGCATTCGCCGAGACCCCGGAAAAACCCAAGGTCGCCCTGGTCATGAAATCCCTGGCCAACGAGTTTTTCCTCACCATGGAAGACGGCGCCAAGGCGTATCAAAAAGACCATGCCACCGATTTCGACCTGGTTTCCAACGGCATCAAGGATGAAACCGACACCGCCAACCAGATCCGTATCGTCGAGCAGATGATCGTTTCCAAGGTCAACGCGCTGGTGATCGCCCCGGCGGACTCCAAGGCCATGGTGCCGGTGATCAAGAAGGCGGTGGACGCCGGTATCACCGTGATCAACATCGACAACCAGCTGGATCCGGCCGTACTCAAAAGCAAAAACATCAGCGTGCCTTTTGTCGGTCCCGACAACCGCAAGGGCGCGCGTCTGGTGGGCGAGTACCTGGCCAAGGATCTGAAGGCCGGGGACGAAGTCGGCATCATCGAAGGCGTGTCGACCACCACCAACGCCCAGCAGCGCACCGCAGGCTTCAAGGATGCGATGGAGGCCGCGCAGATCAAGGTGGTCTCGCTGCAATCCGGTGATTGGGAAATCGACGCCGGCAACCGTGTCGCTGCCGCGATGCTCAGCGAATACCCGAACCTCAAGGCGCTGCTGGCCGGCAACGACAGCATGGCCGTCGGTGCCGTCTCGGCGGTGCGCGCGGCGGGCAAGGCCGGCAAGGTCAAGGTGGTCGGCTACGACAACATCAATGCCATCAAGCCGATGCTCAAGGACGGTCGCGTGCTGGCGACCGCCGACCAGTTTGCCGCCAAGCAGGCGGTCTTCGGCATCGAGACGGCGCTGAAGATCCTCAAGGGCGAGAAGGTGGACGGTGGCGCCAATGGCGTGATCGAAACTCCGGTTGAGCTGGTCACCCAGTAATCTTTCTGGCGGCGCAACGGCGCCCGCCTGAACAGGCGGGCGCATGGAGAGTTTCTTATGTCAGTTTCCGCTGTGAACGCTGTCCTTTCGGTCAGCGGTATCGGCAAGACCTATGCGCAACCGGTATTGACCGGCATCGACCTGACGCTGATGCGTGGGGAAGTGCTGGCGCTGACCGGGGAAAACGGCGCGGGCAAAAGCACCCTGTCGAAAATCATTGGCGGCCTGGTGACCCCGACCACCGGCGAGATGCGCTTCAACGGTCAGGCTTACCGTCCCGGCAGTCGCACCCAGGCCGAAGAGCTGGGCATCCGCATGGTCATGCAGGAACTCAACCTGTTGCCGACTCTATCGGTGGCCGAGAACCTGTTCCTCGATAACCTGCCCAGCCGCGGTGGCTGGATCAGCCGCAAACAGTTGCGCAAGGCGGCGATCGAGGCCATGGCGCAGGTCGGCCTGGAGGCGATCGACCCCGATACCCTGGTCGGCGAACTGGGGATTGGCCACCAGCAGATGGTGGAGATCGCGCGCAACCTGATCGGCGACTGCCATGTGCTGATCCTCGACGAGCCGACCGCGATGCTCACGGCCCGCGAAGTCGAGTTGCTCTTCGAGCAGATCACCCGTCTACAGGCCCGTGGCGTGGCCATCATCTATATCTCCCATCGCCTGGAAGAACTGGCCCGGGTCGCGCAGCGCATTGCGGTGCTGCGCGACGGTTGCCTGGTCTGTGTCGAGCCGATGGCCAATTACAACAGTGAGCAATTGGTCAACCTGATGGTGGGGCGCGAGCTGGGCGAACACATCGATCTCGGCCCGCGCAAGATTGGCGCGCCGGCCCTGACGGTCAGCGGCCTGAGCCGTTCGGACAAGGTTCTGGACGTGTCTTTCGAGGTGCGCAGCGGTGAGATCTTCGGTATTTCCGGGTTGATCGGGGCGGGGCGCACCGAACTGTTGCGACTGATCTTCGGCGCCGACAAGGCTGACAGCGGCACGGTGGCCCTGGGTTATCCGGCGCAGGTGGCGAATATCCGTTCGCCGGTCGATGCAGTGGCCCACGGCATCGCCCTGATCACCGAGGACCGCAAGGGTGAAGGCCTGCTGCTGACGCAATCCATCAGCGCCAATATCGCCCTGGGCAATATGCCGGAGATCTCCAGTGGCGGCCTGGTCAATGGTCGTGACGAATCGGCATTGGCGCAGCGGCAGATCGATGCCATGCGCATTCGCAGTTCGGGGCCCGCGCAGCTGGTATCCGAACTGTCCGGGGGCAATCAGCAGAAGGTGGTCATCGGCCGCTGGCTGGAGCGCGATTGCGCGGTGCTGCTGTTTGACGAGCCGACCCGGGGCATCGATGTCGGCGCCAAATTCGATATTTATGGCCTGCTTGGCGAACTGACCCGCCAGGGCAAGGCGCTGGTGGTGGTCTCCAGCGACCTGCGGGAGCTGATGTTGATCTGCGATCGCATTGGCGTGCTGTCCGCCGGGCGCCTGATCGATACCTTCGAGCGCGACAGCTGGACCCAGGATGAACTGCTTGCCGCCGCTTTTGCCGGCTATCAAAAACGTGATGCGTTGCTCAACGAAGCGGCGCCTAGGGACCTCCCATGAAAACTGCATCTTCGGCCGGCAAACGTGGCGGCAACAATTACGGCCTCGGCACCTACCTGGGGCTGGCTGGTGCCTTGCTGGCAATGATTGCGTTGTTCTCGACACTGAGCAGCCACTTTCTTTCCTACGACACCTTCAGCACCTTGGCCAACCAGATCCCGGACCTGATGGTGCTGGCGGTGGGCATGACTTTTGTCCTGATCATCGGCGGCATCGATTTGTCCGTCGGCTCGGTGCTGGCCCTGGCGGCCTCCACCGTCAGCGTGGCGATTCTTGGCTGGGGCTGGAGCGTCATCCCGGCGGCATTGCTGGGCATGGGTTGCGCGGCATTGGCCGGGACCATCACCGGCTCGATCACCGTGGCCTGGCGCATTCCTTCGTTCATCGTCTCCCTCGGCGTGCTGGAAATGGCCCGCGGCGTGGCTTACCAGATGACCGGCTCGCGCACCGCCTATATCGGTGATGCCTTCGCCTGGTTGTCGAACCCGATCGCCTTTGGCATCTCGCCATCGTTCATCATCGCCTTGCTAATCATCTTCATCGCCCAGGCAGTGCTGACGCGCACGGTGTTCGGCCGCTACCTGATCGGCATCGGCACCAACGAAGAAGCGGTGCGCCTGGCGGGCATCAATCCCAAGCCCTACAAGATCCTGGTGTTCAGCCTGATGGGGCTGCTGGCGGGCATCGCCGCGCTGTTCCAGATTTCCCGCCTGGAGGCGGCGGACCCGAATGCCGGCTCTGGCCTGGAGCTGCAAGTGATCGCGGCCGTGGTGATCGGCGGTACCAGCCTGATGGGCGGACGCGGGTCGGTGATCAGCACCTTTTTCGGCGTATTGATTATCTCGGTGCTGGCCGCGGGGCTGGCGCAGATCGGCGCGACCGAACCAACCAAACGCATCATCACCGGCGCGGTCATCGTGATTGCGGTGGTGCTGGATACTTATCGCAGCCAGCGCGCAAGCCGGCGGAGCTGAGTCATGGCAACGATCAAAGATGTGGCGGCGCTCGCAGGGATTTCCTACACCACGGTTTCCCACGTGCTGAACAAGACGCGTCCGGTCAGCGAGGAAGTGCGGATCAAGGTCGAGGCGGCGATCCAGCAGCTCGACTACGTGCCCAGCGCCGTGGCGCGCTCGCTGAAGGCCAAGACCACGGCGACCATCGGTCTGTTGGTGCCCAACAGCCTCAACCCGTATTTCGCCGAGCTGGCCCGGGGGATCGAGGATTATTGCGAGCGCAACGGCTACTGCGTGATTCTCTGCAACTCCGACGACGACCCGGAAAAACAGCGCAGCTACCTGCGGGTGCTGCTGGAAAAACGCATCGACGGCCTGATTGTGACCTCGGCCGGTGGCGACGGCGGGCTGGCCAAGGGCCTGGCGGCTGTGCGCACGCCGATGGTGATCGTCGACCGGGGGCTGGAAGGAGTGGATGCGGACCTGGTGCGGATCGATCACGAATACGGCGCGTACCTGGCGACCCGTCATCTGCTCGAGTTGGGCCATCGGGATATCGCCTACATCGGCGGCCCGGACTACACCAGCGTGGCGCAATTGCGTCTGGCGGGGTTCCTGCGGGCGTTGCGCGAAGCCGGCGTAGAGGTGCCTGCGCAGCGCATCCTGCAGAGCGACTTCACTAGCACCGGCGGTTATCACGCGGCGGCCCAGCTGTTGGAGCGCAACCGGCCCAGCGCGATCTTCGCCGGCAACGACATGATGGGCATCGGTGTGCTGCGCGCGGCGGCGGAGCGCAATATCCGGGTGCCGAGCGAACTGTCGGTGATCGGCTTCGACGACATCCAGATGAGTCGTTATGTGTATCCGGCGCTGACTACAGTTGGCCAGTCAATCCTGCAGCTGGGCGAGCAGGCGGCGGAGCTGTTGCTGCGCCGCATTGCCACCCCAGGATTGCCGACCGACCAGCGTATCGTCACCCCAAGCATTGTCCTGCGCAAGTCGACGGCGCCCGTGGCCGGCGCAAAATCGAATTGTGAGTATCGATGTATGCCAGCAAAAGTAGTGGTAGTAGGCAGCCTCAACATGGACCTGGTCACCCGGGCCGAGCGGTTGCCGCGTGCCGGTGAAACCCTGATCGGCCAGTCGTTCGCCACGGTTTCCGGTGGCAAGGGGGCGAATCAGGCAGTGGCGGCGGCCCGTCTGGGCGCCCAGGTGTCGATGATCGGTTGCGTCGGTGATGATGCCTACGGCGAGCAATTGCGCTCGGCGTTGCTCGCCGAACAGATCGATTGCCAGGCCGTCACCGCTGTCGCCGGCTCCAGTGGCGTCGCCTTGATCGTGGTGGACGACAGCAGCCAGAACGCAATCGTGATCGTGGCAGGTGGCAACGGTCAGCTCACGCCAGAAGTGGTCATCGGCTTCGACAAGGTGCTGCAGGCGGCCGACGTGATCATCTGCCAGCTCGAAGTGCCGCTGCCCACGGTGGGGCATAGCCTCAAGCGCGGCCGTGAACTGGGCAAGACAGTGATCCTCAACCCCGCACCGGCCAGTGGCCCGTTGCCGGCGGACTGGTACGCGTCCATCGACTATCTGATTCCCAACGAAAGCGAGGCCGCGGCCCTCAGCGGCTTGCCGGTGGATTCCCTGGCGAGCGCCGAAGCCGCGGCCGCCCGCCTGATCGCCGCCGGGGCCGGCAAGGTCATCATCACGCTCGGTGCCCAGGGCTCGCTGCTCGCCAATGGCACGAGCTTCGAGCATTTTCCGGCACCCAAGGTCAAGGCGGTCGACACCACGGCCGCCGGCGATACCTTCGTCGGTGGTTTTGCCGCAGCCCTGGCCGCCGGCAAGAGCGAGGCCGAGGCGATTCGTTTCGGTCAGATCGCAGCAGCGCTGTCGGTGACCCGCCCAGGTGCGCAACCTTCCATTCCCACGTTGTCCGACGTACAGGCGTTCTCTCCCGCATGAAAAAAACACCCTTGCTCAATGTCGCCCTGTCGCGACTGATTGCCTCCCTGGGGCACGGCGATATCGTGGTCATCGGCGATGCCGGCCTGCCTGTGCCGCCGGGCGTCGAATGGATCGACCTGGCCCTGACCCAGGGTATTCCGGATTTTCTCAGCACCTTGCAGGTGGTGCTGTGCGAGATGCAGGTGGAAGGCCATGTGCTGGCGCAGGAGATCCTGGGTCGACAATCCCCGACCCTGCAAGCGCTCGAGGCGCTGAGCACCGAGGGGGCGCTGGGCGCGCGCAGGCTGTTGAGCCACGATGAGTTCAAGGTGCTCAGCCGCCAGGCGCGGGCGATCGTTCGCACGGGGGAGTGTCAGCCTTATTGCAACATCGCTTTGATTGCCGGGGTGACGTTCTGAGCGTTGCCTCTCTCTGTTCAACCACGCAAAGGAGTGCGCCATGCACCGCTATGCTCAGCTACTGAAACACCTGATCCGGAGTGTTCTGCTCGTGTCCCTGTTCACTGCTACCAGCGCCCATGCGGCAGAAAAAATCGATCTGATCATCGATACCGATCCGGGTGCCGATGATGTGGTTGCATTGCTGTTCGCCCTGGCGTCGCCGGAAGAACTGCAGATCCGCGCGCTGACCACGGTGGCCGGCAACGTGCGCCAGGATAAGACCTCGCGCAATGCGCGCCTGGCCCGTGAGTGGGCGGGGCGCGAAGAGGTGCCGGTGTACGCCGGCGCGCCGAAGCCGCTGCTGCGCACGCCGATCTATGCCGAGAATATTCACGGCAAGGAAGGCATTTCCGGGGTCGCGGTGCATGAGCCGAAAAAGGGCCTGGCCGAGGGCAGTGCGATCAATTACCTGATCGACACCCTGCGCGCCGCCAAGCCCCACAGCATCACCATCGCCATGCTGGGCCCGCAGACCAACCTGGCGCTGGCGCTAATCCAGGCACCGGATATCACTCAAGGCATCAAGGAAGTGGTGGTCATGGGCGGTGCGCATTTCAACGGCGGCAACATGACCCCAGTGGCGGAATTCAATCTGTTCGCTGACCCGCAGGCCGCCGAGGTTGTGCTCAAGAGCGGCGTGAAGCTGACTTACTTGCCGCTGGACGTCACCCATAAAATGCTGACCAGCGACGCGCGCCTGCAGAAGATCGCGGCCTTGAACAACAATGCCAGCAAGGTGGTGGGGAATATCCTCAACGAATACGTCAATGATGACATGGAGCACAATGGTATCCCGGGTGGCCCGGTGCATGACGCGACCGTCGTTGCCTACCTGCTCAAGCCCGAGTTGTTCAGCGGGCGCCAGGCCAATATGGTGATCGACAGTCGTGACGGTCCGACTTTTGGTCAGACCATCGTCGATTGGTACGACGGCCTGAAGCAGGAGAAGAACGTGTTCTGGGTGGAGAATGGCGATGCCCAGGGTTTCTTCGATCTGCTGACCGAGCGTCTGGCTCGCCTGAAATAAGTGCTATTCCCGGCAGGTGCCAGCCTGTCGGGCGTTACACCTTCTCTGTATCCGGCGTGCCCGAGTGTTCGCCGGGATACTTCTCGAATATCTGCTCGATGAATGTCTGGGCCGCTTCGGTGCCCAGCTCCCTGATCAGCAAGTCGATGCCGATGATTGCCAGCTCTTCGGGGCTACCGGGGCTGTAGGAGCAGTGGCCTTCGGGCCATTTGGCTTTGATGTCGGCGTCGATCGTCACGGTGGCCATGGAAGTCTCGCGAGCTCGGAAAGGATAGGGCCGGACAGGCGCTTGTCGAGGGCTTCCGGTCTTGTAGAGTTAAACACCTTGGCGGGCTTTTCGCACTCCTACTTAGGCATGAGGGGAGGGCTGTGCGACACTTGGTCATTGTCTATTTTCAAAGGGTGCCAGTGTGCAGATCGATTTGAACAACCCTGATGCCTTGACCTTCGAGGCGGTGCGCCAGTTGCTGGCGTCGGCCAGTGACGATGTGCATACCCAGCTGCGAGTGACCAAGGCGGGTATTGCCTATATCTCGTCGGGAGTGGTCGGTGGCGCGGACATCGACGGCCTGTTGTTCAGGCTGGAGACCTGGGCCGCCGGTTCCGGTTATGTCGGGCGGGTAGCGGCCAGCGATGAGGTCTGGGTGATGCAGATTTTTAACGCGTTGAAACAGAACTGGCCGAAGCCACCATTCGATTACATCGATATTTACTGAGGCTGTTCATATCCGGTCACGATTGCTGCATGAAAACGTGGCCGTACCTGATGCAGACTTGCCCGCTGCCTGGCCAAGAGGCCATTGGCTAGTCCGTTTGTGAAACCAATAGTCAGAGCGGTTGTCGCACTATCTCTGCTTATTTTTGAAAAGGAGGCTTCATGCCTTGGAAGCTCGCGTCATTCGGTACCTTGTTGGCTGCAGTCGTTTTGACGGGGTGCAGCACTTCTTCGGCGGATAAGGATCCGGTAGCGACCGAGAGCGGCCATAGCCGCTGTGAGGCTAAGGCGGCCGAATTCGCCATCGGCAAAAAAGCTTCGCCTGAGCTGCTGGAACAGGCGCGTACTCGCGCAGGCGCGCAGAATGCCCGTATTCTCAAGCCGAATGACATGATCACCCTGGAATACCGCTCCGATCGGCTGAACCTAAACACCGATACCAATCTGGTGGTCACCCGGGTCAATTGCGGCTGATCCTGTCAGCGCTTTTGCACCTTGCATAAAAAACCCCGTCACATGGACGGGGTTTTTTTAGCTCGCTGAGAAATTACTCAGGACGAACTTGTGCAGCTTGCATACCCTTTTGGCCTTTCTCAGCCACGAAGGAAACGGTCTGGCCTTCTTTCAGGCTTTTGAAACCGTCGCTTTCAATAGCTTTGAAGTGTACGAACAGGTCGTCACCGCCACCTTGAGGAGTGATGAAGCCGAAGCCTTTTTCATCGTTGAACCATTTTACGGTGCCGGTTTGGCGATTAGACATGGTGTATCTCCAAGAAACATATATTTTCAGTAGTACTGTGCTGCTCAGGCCAACTGGGCACACCGGGCTATCATAGTCGAAATGTTCGACTTGGGAGCCCCCCGGACGTGCCGATTCCCAGGTGCTTGAGTCCGTTTTGTTGCTCCGATCGGCTGAAGGCCCCGGTTTAAGGGGCTTTCGCTGAAAATATTCGGTGATAAAAAAAGCCGTAAAAGCTGCGTAAATTGTGAAAGAAGGCCGGTTTTCAGATCGCATCGAACCTGATTCAAGGCCCTCTCTCGCGCTTTAAAGACTTATTTCACCACCCGGCAAGCGGCAATAGCGTCCAGCGCCTTAGTTCTCAGCGCCGGATCCGGTTGAGTCTGCTTGCTCATGAGTTGTTTGATTTCGTCGGTAGTGAATTTCTCATTAAGCTTGTCCGCACCACAGGCGCAGTGCTTTTCCGCACTTTTCACATCAACGCTCTGGCTGGCGGCAGCCGTGCAATCCTTCATGTATTCGGCACGTACCCCGGCTGGCCAGGCGGCCTGCGCGCTCAGTGGCAGCAGCAGGGCGAAAGGGGCGGCAAGGGCGAATAGTTGGGTGAGGCGCATGAGTCGAGCTCTCCTGGGATTGGTACAAGAATGGCGATTCTCGGTGTATTTGAGGCCTTGCGTACACACCAAGTTCACTTTCTCGAAAGAAAGCGCGGATACGCTGGTCCCGGTGGGAAGTACGGCGCGATGACCGTTCATCTGTGCTAGCATGCCCGGCTTGGGTGTTTTCAGGCTCTGGGCGAGTTTCAATCCCACCGCAGTCTATGCCTCTATTTTTCTGATTTGAACTCCAGTCACTCTGGTTCGTTTTACCGGTTGGCCGCAAGGCTCCTGCCACTGTGAGGCAGGCGTTCGTCACGAACGGCCTGGATCGAACCGCGTACTGGCTCATCCCAACCCACGTGACCTTTGGTAGGGGTCACCACTAGGAGAGGAGGCGCCATGCCCACTATTACTCTTCCCGACGGCAATCAACGTTCATTCGATCATCCGGTTTCCGTAGCCGAGGTCGCCGCATCCATTGGTGCAGGTCTGGCCAAGGCCACCGTGGCCGGCAAGGTCAATGGCAAACTGGTCGACGCCTGCGATCTGATCGACAGCGACGCGCCCCTGCAAATCATCACGCCAAAGGATGAAGAGGGGCTGGAGATCATTCGCCACTCTTGCGCTCACCTGGTTGGCCACGCGGTCAAGCAGTTGTATCCGACAGCGAAGATGGTTATCGGTCCGGTGATCGATGAAGGCTTCTATTACGATATCGCCTACGAGCGTCCTTTCACCCCGGACGACCTGGCGGCCATCGAGCAGCGCATGCAGCAACTGATCGAGAAAGATTACGACGTCATCAAGAAGGTCACCCCGCGCGCCGAAGTGATCGAAGTGTTCAAGGCTCGCGGCGAAGACTACAAGCTGCGCCTGGTCGAGGACATGCCGAACGAACAGGCCATGGGCCTGTACTACCACGAAGAATACGTCGACATGTGCCGTGGTCCGCACGTGCCGAATACTCGCTTCCTCAAGTCCTTCAAACTGACCAAGCTGTCCGGCGCCTATTGGCGCGGCGATGCCAAGAACGAGCAACTGCAGCGCGTCTATGGCACTGCCTGGGCGGACAAGAAGCAGTTGGCGGCTTATATCCAGCGTATCGAAGAAGCCGAGAAGCGTGACCATCGCAAGATCGGCAAGCGCTTGGGCCTGTTCCATACCCAGGAAGAAGCGCCGGGCATGGTGTTCTGGCATCCGAACGGCTGGACCCTGTACCAAGTGCTCGAGCAGTACATGCGCAAGGTGCAGCGCGACAATGGCTACCTGGAGATCAAGACTCCGCAGGTGGTCGATCGCAGCCTGTGGGAGAAATCCGGGCACTGGGCCAACTACGCCGAAAACATGTTCACCACCGAGTCGGAAAGCCGCGACTACGCCATCAAGCCGATGAACTGCCCGTGCCACGTGCAGGTATTCAATCAGGGCCTGAAGAGCTACCGCGAGCTGCCGATGCGTCTGGCCGAGTTCGGTGCCTGCCACCGTAACGAGCCGTCCGGTGCATTGCACGGCATCATGCGTGTGCGTGCCTTCACCCAGGACGATGCGCATATCTTCTGCACCGAAGAGCAGATGCAGGCTGAATCCGCCGCGTTCATCAAGCTGACCATGGATGTCTATGCCGACTTCGGCTTCAAGGACATCGAAATGAAGCTTTCCACTCGCCCTGAAAAGCGTGTGGGTTCCGACGAGCTGTGGGATCGCGCTGAAAATGCCTTGGCCGCCGCGCTTGATAGCGCCGGGCTGCCGTATGACCTGCAACCGGGCGAAGGGGCGTTCTACGGTCCGAAAATCGAGTTCTCGCTGAAAGACTGCCTGGGTCGTGTCTGGCAGTGTGGTACCCTGCAGCTCGATTTCAACCTGCCGATCCGTCTGGGCGCCGAGTACGTTTCCGAAGATAACAGCCGTAAACATCCGGTGATGTTGCACCGGGCGATCCTCGGCTCCTTCGAGCGTTTCGTCGGTATTCTGATCGAGCATTACGAAGGGGCATTCCCTGCGTGGCTGGCTCCGACCCAGGCCGTAGTGATGAATATCACTGATAAACAGGCAGATTTTGCCCTCGAAGTGGAAAAAATCCTCAACCAAAGCGGATTTCGTGCCAAGTCTGACTTGAGAAATGAAAAGATCGGCTTTAAAATCCGCGAGCATACTTTGCTCAAGGTTCCCTATCTCTTGGTTATTGGAGATCGGGAAGTCGAGACGCAGACTGTCGCTGTGCGTACCCGTGAAGGTGCTGACCTGGGCTCGATGCCCGTCGCTCAGTTCTCGGAGTTCCTTGCACAAGCGGTTTCCCGGCGTGGTCGCCCAGATTCGGAGTAATTATTATTAAGCGTGAAATGAGACAAGATAAACGAGCTGCACCGAAAGCCCCGATCAACGAGAATATCTCGGCACGCGAGGTTCGGTTAATTGGCGCTGACGGCGAGCAGATTGGCATCGTCTCGATTGATGAAGCGCTTCGTATTGCTGAAGAAGCCAAGCTTGATCTGGTGGAAATCTCCGCCGACGCAGTCCCACCGGTTTGCCGTGTGATGGACTACGGCAAGTCGATCTTCGAGAAGAAGAAGCAGATTGCCGCGGCGAAGAAGAACCAGAAGCAGATTCAGGTAAAAGAAATCAAGTTTCGTCCAGGGACGGAGGAAGGGGATTACCAGGTAAAACTGCGCAACCTGGTACGTTTCCTGAGTGACGGGGACAGGGCCAAGGTATCCTTGCGATTCCGCGGCCGTGAGATGGCCCACCAGGAGCTGGGGATGGAACTCCTCAAGCGGGTTGAAGCTGACCTGCAAGAGTACGGTTCGGTCGAACAGCATCCTAAGATGGAAGGACGCCAGCTGATCATGGTCATCGCCCCGAAAAAGAAGAAGTAATCAACAGGGCACGGCAGGCCTTCTGATTATGTTTATCAACTGAATGCGGAGTATCCGAACATGCCAAAGATGAAAACCAAAAGTGGTGCTGCTAAGCGGTTTCTGAAAACTGCTAACGGTATCAAGCACAAGCACGCTTTCAAGAGCCACATCCTGACCAAAATGTCGACCAAGCGTAAGCGTCAACTGCGCGGTAGCAGCTTGCTGCATCCGTCTGACGTGGCAAAAGTCGAGCGCATGCTGCGCCTTCGTTAATTTTTGGATCAAGAATAGAGGAAGTAACTCATGGCTCGTGTAAAGCGTGGCGTCATTGCCCGTAAACGTCACAAAAAAATTCTGAAACTTGCTAAAGGCTACTACGGCGCGCGCTCCCGCGTATTCCGTGTTGCCAAGCAAGCGGTAATCAAGGCAGGCCAATACGCCTACCGCGACCGTCGTCAGAAAAAACGTCAGTTCCGCGCTCTGTGGATCGCTCGTATCAACGCTGGTGCTCGTATCAACGGTCTGTCCTACAGCCGTTTCATCGCCGGCCTGAAAAAAGCGTCCATCGAGATCGACCGTAAGGTTCTGGCTGATCTGGCAGTGAACGAAAAAGCGGCGTTTGCTGCGATTGTCGAGAAAGCTAAAGCCACTCTGGCTTAAGTACCCCCGACAGTCACCCGGGCTCACCTCTGTGGGTCCAGGTGTTAAACGTCATAAATAGGGGAAGAGCCTACAAGCTCTTCCCCTATTTTGTATCTGGAGTCTGTACATGGAAAACCTGGATGCGCTGGTCTCTCAAGCACTAGAGGCTGTGCAAAGCGCTGAAGATATCAATGCCCTGGAGCAAATCCGGGTTCAGTACCTTGGCAAGAAGGGTGAATTGACTCAGGTGATGAAGACCCTGGGGAATTTGCCGGCAGAGGAGCGCCCGCAGGTCGGCGCCCTGATCAACGTTGCCAAGGAGCGTGTTACAGAGGCTCTCAATACGCGTAAGGCTTTGTTTGAAGAAGCCGAGCTGGCTGCCAAACTGTCCGCCGAGTCCATCGATGTGACCCTGCCTGGCCGTGGCCAGGTCTCCGGCGGTTTGCATCCTGTGACCCGGACTCTGGAACGTATTGAACAGTTCTTCACTCATATCGGCTACGGCATCGCCGAAGGCCCTGAGGTCGAAGACGACTATCACAACTTCGAGGCGCTCAACATCCCAGGCCACCACCCGGCCCGTTCGATGCATGACACCTTCTATTTCAATGCGAACATGTTGTTGCGTACCCATACCTCTCCGGTACAGGTCCGCACCATGGAATCGCAGCAGCCGCCGATCCGCATCGTCTGCCCAGGCCGTGTGTACCGTAGCGACTCCGATATCACCCACTCGCCGATGTTCCATCAGGTCGAAGGCTTGCTGATCGATCGCGACATCAATTTCGCCGACCTCAAGGGAACCATCGAAGAGTTCCTGCGGGTGTTCTTCGAAAAAGAACTGGCAGTGCGCTTCCGTCCTTCGTACTTCCCGTTCACCGAGCCGTCCGCTGAAGTCGACATGGAATGTGTGATGTGCAGCGGCAAGGGCTGCCGTGTCTGCAAGCAGACCGGATGGCTGGAAGTCATGGGCTGCGGCATGGTTCACCCGAACGTGCTGCGTATGTCGGGGATCGATCCGGAAGAGTTCCAGGGCTTTGCCTTCGGCATGGGCGCCGAGCGTCTGGCCATGCTGCGTTACGGCGTGAATGACTTGCGCCTGTTCTTCGACAACGACTTGCGGTTCCTCGCGCAATTTCGCTAGGTCGCACGCCCGTAACGAATCTTTCAGGAGAGCAGGATGAAATTCAGTGAACAATGGCTGCGCGGCTGGGTAAGCCCGCAGGTAAGTCGCGACGAGTTGGTTGCTCGTCTGTCGATGGCCGGTCTTGAGGTCGATAGCGTGACGCCGGCCGCTGGTGTTTTCAGTGGCGTGGTGGTGGGCGAGGTGCTGAGCACCGAGCAACACCCCGATGCTGACAAACTGCGTGTTTGCCAGGTCAGCAATGATGCGGAAACCTTCCAGGTCGTGTGCGGTGCGCCAAACGTGCGTCCGGGCCTGAAGATTCCTTTCGCCATGATCGGCGCGGAGCTGCCTGGCGACTTCAAGATCAAGAAGGCCAAGCTGCGCGGTGTCGAGTCGAACGGCATGCTGTGCTCCCAGGCAGAACTGCAGGTGGGAGAGGGCAATGACGGTCTGATGGAATTGCCGGGCGATGCGCCGGTAGGCAAGGATTTCCGTGAGTACCTGGAACTGGACGATGCCAGCATCGAGGTCGACCTGACCCCGAATCGTGGTGATTGCCTGTCGCTGGCGGGGCTCGCCCGTGAAGTCGGCGCGCTCTATGCCGCACCAGTCACCCGTCCAGTGGTGCTATCCGTGGCACCTGCGCACGATGAAGTGCGTCCGGTTGAAGTGCTGGCGCCCGCAGCGTGCCCGCGTTATCTGGGCCGGGTTATCCGTAATGTTGATCTGTCCAAGCCGACCCCGCTGTGGATGGTCGAGCGTCTGCGTCGCGCTGATGTACGCAGCATCGATGCGGCCGTAGACATCACCAACTACGTGATGCTGGAACTGGGGCAACCGCTGCATGCTTTCGACCTCGCCGAAATCAACGGTGGCATCCGTGTGCGGATGGCCGAAGAGGGCGAGAAGCTGGTCTTGCTCGACGGCCAGGAAGTGGCCCTGCGCAGCGATACCCTGGTTATCGCCGACCATACCCGTGCCCTGGCGATTGCCGGTGTCATGGGCGGCGAGCACAGCGGTGTAGCGGCAACTACCCGCGACGTTTTCCTGGAAAGTGCCTTCTTCGACCAGATCGCTGTCGCTGGTAAAGCCCGTTCCTATGGCCTGCACACCGACGCCTCGCATCGCTACGAGCGTGGTGTGGACTGGCAATTGGCCCGTGAAGCCATGGAGCGCGCTACCGGCTTGTTGCTGGAGATTACTGGTGGCGAAGCTGGCCCGATCATTGAAGCAGTCAGCGAGCAGCACCTGCCTTCGATCGCTCCGGTCACTTTGCGCGCCGAGCGCATCACCCAGATGCTGGGCATGGAAATCGAAGCGACAGAAGTCGAGCGTCTGCTCGGCGCACTGGGTCTGAAGATTTCCGCCGAGGGAGCAGGGCAGTGGCGTGTTGAAGTGCCAAGCCATCGCTTCGACATCAGCCTGGAAGTCGATCTGATCGAAGAACTGGCTCGCTTGTACGGCTACAACCGCCTACCGGTTCGCTACCCTCAGGCGCGCCTGGCTCCACAAGCCAAGGCCGAAGCTCGTAGCGATCTGCCTGAGCTGCGTCGTTTGCTGGTGGCCCGCGGTTATCAGGAAGCTATTACTTACAGCTTCATCGATCCGAAACAGTTCGAGTTGTTTAATCCAGGTGTCGAGCCGCTATTGCTGGCCAACCCGATTTCCAACGACATGGCTGCCATGCGTTCGTCGCTGTGGCCGGGGCTGGTCAAGGCACTTCAGCACAACCTGAACCGCCAGCAGGACCGTGTCCGTCTGTTCGAGAGCGGCCTGCGTTTCGTCGGTCAACTGGAAGGCTTGAAGCAAGAGCCGATGCTGGCCGGTGTGGTGTGCGGCACTCGCCTGCCGGAAGGCTGGGCACAAGGTCGCGATGTCGTGGACTTCTTCGACGTCAAGGCCGACGTGGAAGCGGTGCTGGGTTTTGCCGGTGCACTCGATGCGTTCACTTTCGTGCCTGGCAAGCACCCTGCGTTGCACCCGGGTCAAACCGCGCGCATCGAGCGTGAAGGTCGTCTGGTTGGTTATATTGGCGCTATCCACCCTGAGTTGTCGAAAACCCTCGGTCTCGACCGTCCGGTCTTCGTTTTCGAGCTGGTTCTGGCCGAAGTAGCCTCGGGAAAAATGCCTGAATTCCGTGAGTTGTCGCGCTTTCCTGAAGTGCGTCGTGACTTGGCCTTGCTGGCTGATCGCGATGTTGCTGCCAGTGCGGTACTGGATGTAATCCGTGAGAATGCAGGCGAATGGCTGACAGACCTCAGGTTGTTTGACGTGTACCAGGGTAAAGGCATTGATCCTCATAGAAAAAGCCTTGCAGTTGGCTTGACCTGGCAGCATCCATCGCGCACTCTTAATGACGATGAGGTGAGCTCCACGACGCAAAATATCCTCACCTCGCTCGAACAAAGGTTGAACGCCACGTTAAGGAAGTGACGTATGGGGGCTCTGACGAAAGCTGAAATGGCCGAACGTCTCTACGAAGAGCTGGGCCTGAATAAACGTGAGGCCAAGGAATTGGTCGAGCTGTTTTTTGAGGAAATCAGGCACGCTCTCGAAGATAACGAACAGGTCAAACTGTCCGGTTTCGGTAACTTCGATCTTCGGGATAAACGCCAGCGACCTGGCCGCAACCCGAAGACGGGTGAAGAAATCCCGATCACGGCACGCCGTGTGGTCACCTTTCGTCCAGGGCAGAAGTTGAAGGCCCGAGTTGAGGCCTATGCTGGAACCAAGTCATAACGACGAGCTCCCGGTCATTCCGGGCAAGCGCTACTTCACTATCGGTGAAGTTAGCGAGCTCTGTGCGGTCAAGCCGCATGTGCTGCGTTATTGGGAGCAGGAGTTTCCTCAACTCAACCCCGTCAAGCGCCGCGGAAATCGCCGGTATTATCAGCGCCAGGATGTGCTGATGATCCGGCAGATCCGCGCGTTGCTGTATGATCAGGGGTTCACCATTGGTGGAGCGCGCCTGCGCCTTTCCGGTGATGAAGCCAAAGACGACACCACCCAGTACAAGCAATTGATCCGTCAGATGATCTCCGAACTGGAGGACGTTCTGGTGGTACTCAAGAAATGATTTTCAGCTTTTAAAATACTTCCAAATTTCAAAAGCTTGCGATATATTCTTGAGCGCTTCGTTAAGAAGCAAACCCAGTAACACGCCTAGTCGGGGCGTAGCGCAGTCCGGTAGCGCACTAGCATGGGGTGCTAGGGGTCGAGTGTTCGAATCACTCCGTCCCGACCATATTTTTCAATGACTTGGGCCAATGTTCGCAGCATTGGCCTTTTTCATTTGCGTGACATTTGCGTGACTTCTCGTTTTTTCACGCCTGCTTCCTCTTCAAAATTGTCAGTACCGGTCCACGTGAATCGGTAGCTGATACCATATTCGCAGCTTCGATCAAATGCCCGAGCTCGGCGCCCGAGTAATGACTGGTGATGCTGCCGTTCTTGTGGCCAAGAAGCGCCTTGCGGTCTTCTTCGGTTACACCTGCTGCGCGCAGCCGGCGGCCAAACGTATGTTTAAGGTCATGGATCCTGATGGATGCATACCCTGGGTGAGCGGGGCGAAGGTTTTCCTCCTGCCAGAGTTTCGCCGCTCTCACCCGCGCTTTCTTCCAGGCTGAGTCGTTCATGCGGTGCATCGCGGTACCGTTGTAAGGGAAAACCCATTCCTTGCTCAGGCCTCGCTGCTGCTCAATGATCGATTTCGCCACGCTATTGAGCACAACCAGGCGCTCATCACCATTTTTCACCCCGGACCGTTCATGCCGGCCGCCGAAATCAGCTGGTATCAGGAAAACACTAGTCCCCAGCTCCGGAACATGAATTTCCCAATCCCACCTCAATTTGCAGACCTCCTGCTCCCGCGTGCCGGTGTTCACCTTGAACAACGCCATCGTTTGTAGGTGAGCCGGCAACTCCCCGAAAAGAATCGATTGCTCCGGCCAAGACATTGGGTACGGTTTTCGGCTCGACTTCTTCTCTTCCAGCTTCGTGAGCATCGGCACGCTATCCAGCCACGGCCTCCGCTCATCGTCTCGCCACTTCCTGGCACATAACGATAAAACCCTAACCACGCGCTCGATCGAGATATTCACAGTTCGGTTGCTTACCCCTTTTTTCACTTTCCCGTTCTCGAGCTTCTTTGTCGACAGCCGATCCTTTATGAATGGCGCCAGGGCCTGATCATCAATGTGGGTCAGCGGCATGTCGCCTATGAATTGGTCTAGTTGCGAAAGGTGGTGTGCCGAAAGCTTGATTGATGGCTGGTCCTTGAACTCCAACAGGAAGCGAGTCGCCGCCTCCCGCCAGATTCTTACCTTCTTTACGCCGTACACCTTCTGTTGCCGGATCTGCTCCAGCCGGTAGATCAGGTAGCGCTCCGCTTCTTCCCGGTCACCAGTTCCAGTGCTTTCGTAAAGTCGTTCTCCGTTGATTTTCTTGTCGATATGCCAGATACCTTTCCTTTGGGAGAGGCCTGTAATCGATTTTCGCGCCATGATTTATCTCCTTTCAGGCGCTCGCTGCGGGGCAATTGTTGCTCCGTAGCGCGCTTTTTTTCAATTGCCTTGGCTTCGACATAGGCTGTTGCCCAGTCGTCCAGCTCCTGGCGGTCGAAGCCGACGCCGCGCTCGCCAATGGGAAATTCGTGAACATAAGGGCGGACTTCAGCGTCAAACACTGCCCGGCACATGCCGAGATATGCTGGTGCTTGCTTCGCCCGGATGAAGCGCGGTAGAAGCGCTAGCCCAGCACTCATAACTTCCTCCCTTCCTCGCGATGAGCCTTGTTCCAGCCGTCAATCCACCGCTGCTTGGAGTGGGGAGACGTGTCGTTTTCCGTTTCGAACGGGTTTTGCTTGAGGCCTACCCCTTTAAGGAAGGCCGCGTAGCCCTGCTCGAACGGGTTGATCTTCTGGCCATGCAGCTCTGCAGATGCCATACATGTGCTCCATGCCGCCCATGGCGGCAGAAGGTGGTTATTGAGTTGGCTTGTCCATGTCGCGATATGGCGCGTAGTTCTGTAAGAACGGGGCATCCCTGACCTGGCGGTAGCCCTGGATGTGCTTTCTGAGTCGGGCGTTCTCGGTGGTCAACCTGCTGATTTCCTCGGCCGCCTGCTGGTGCAGGGCTGCATCTGTATCGAGCACGCTGTGATCGCCGCCGCGGCGTTTCTCGACGCGGGCGGTAAGGCGATCAAGAAGTGATTGGCCTTTGCGTTCTTGGGGCATACGGAAACCTCGCCCGCCTGGCGGGCTTCTGAAAGTTGAGTGTGATTTGCGGAAAGGTCTTGCAGACGCCGGCGTTGCGCCGGTCTATGGTTTCAGCGTTCGCCCGGCCCGTTGTCCTGGCTATCCGTCGACTGCAACACGGGCTGTGGCGAACTCCTATTCCGTGACAATCTCAGCTCGGATCTTCTCCAGGCACTGGATAAGCCAGTCGAGCCGCTCGATCGGAAAGCTCGCGTGGTCAATATGGTGGAACCGTATTTCTTCGCTCTCGCGCTGTTTGTCGCACGAAACGCCGAACTCAACTCCTGACTTATCGTCATACCAGACTTCGAAATAAATGGCGGTAGGCTTCGCGCTCATCGCTTCGGCCCTCGGTAGATGTGCTGGCCCAGGAACAGCAGGGCGGGGAGGGAGAGCAAGATCATGGCGTCACCTCTACTTCCTCTCGCTCTGCGTTGATCATGTCGATGAAAGTCTGCGGCAGCTCAACGGCTTCGTTGCTTGGCGACCAGGACATGGGGCCATGATTGCGAATCATCTCGTTGACCAGTTCGAATGCAGCCAGGAGCTGGCCATCGTGGATCTCGCCATCTTCTGGCAGGTCGTCGGAGAAGTAATCGCTTGGGTCGATTTCACTCGGATGATTCGGGGTGCAGAAGACGAGCTTCAGGTCGGCCAGGTCGATCTCGTTGTCGATGATGTGATCGCGCAGGCTTTCTTCATCGAAGAAGTAGTCGTCGCCGTTATAGTCTGTGATCGGCTCGCCGGCCCAAATGCGGGTCGGCATTGCGGAGAACTTCGCCGCGCGGCTTTCGGCGTGACATGCTTCGCACCAGCCGTTCGTCTTGCGAATGGGGTGCGCTGGATTCTTCTCACACTGGCGATGCGTCGAACCGCAGTAACGGGCCATATGCTCATCGTTGCCCCAGAACCGGCCAGACGGATCGAGCCAGCCGGTAACGGTCTGGATGCTGGCCGCCTCGGGGGATTCATACATCACAACTTTTTCTTCAGACATGACTTGTCCTTTCAGCCTTGCGGCCGAGTTGAGAGAGTTGAGGGAGGGTTACAGGCTGTTGAGGCGGGCTACTTCGTCGAGGCAGGCGTTCCACTGCTTAACGCCGTAATCGGTGAGGTGGTTGCCCGTCAGCTTCTTGCGCTCAGGCAGCACCACCGCTACCGGCGCGGGCTGCTCTCGACCAATCAACAACTCTTGCCGTGTCAGCATCAACTCTTGCGCAGTCATGATCAAATGTTCTGCGTTGTATCGAGACTCGCCGCCGGTTGGCCGAGGGTGATCGGCCAAATAATTAAGGGCCTTGATCGCGGTTTCAATGCAGTAGTTGAAGCCCTGCTCCTTCCAATCTTTCGACCACTTGTCCGACTTGCGCGCCACCGGCTCGCCCTGGACTGCTTTCAGCGCGTCCAGCTCTGCTTGCAGGGCGTTGCGCTCAATGCATAGGTTCGTGGTTCTGCCTTTCCACAGCTCCACGCCGGCTTGCAAGCGCGTTACCTCGTTCGCATAGCCTCCTGCTGGCTCGCCGCCGATTGGGTCGCCCTCGTTGTTCAGGCCGAACACGTCGCGCTGATACTTGTCCTTCAACCGCGCCACCTCGGCTTTCAGGGCGTCACGCTCAGCGAGCCAGCGCATGGCGGTTTCTTGATTGTATGTGGCCTGTTTCTTCTGGCTCTCCACCTCGGCCTGCAACCGGGTGACTACGTGCTGTTCATACAGCGGAACGGTCCAGCCCCCTATGGGTTCGGAAAGACTGAAAGTGATGCCGCCAGGGGTAGTCTTCACTTCTCCACGGAGCATGGACAAGACAGCCGGGGTTATGTGAATCAGAGGTTCCCCGCCAGCAGGCGGCACGGCCCTGAGCGCATCGGCGATATCAGGCATGTAGGCAGCAACTTTTTTGTGTTGGTTGTTGGTCATGTGCACCAAAACCTCACGCGGCACGCTGACCATTTCGTTATTGCTCATGGCTTTGCCCTCAACCATTGTTGTACTCCGCCAGGAAACTGTTCGCGGTCGATAATCGATGCAACACGTTCGCCGTAGCTGCCGCATATCGAGCAGTGGTACTTCTCGATAACCACCCTGAAGTCACCCATTATTTCATCCGTCTTAACCAGCAATGAGAGCTTATAATCGTGCCCGCTGAATAGGCACCTTAGGCGCTTCATGGCTTCGCTCCAATGCAGCCTGCCGGGCTGCTGCCGCAGCAGGTGGGCTTCGGGGTGGGGTTGATGGCGGCCCGAATCCAATCAATGGCGAACTCCACGCCAATCTGCGTGTCGTCGTTGACCATATGATTGTCGTCGCGCTTGCTGAGTTCGAATCGCCGCTGCATCTCGGCGAACAGCTGATCTTCCCAGCCCAAAGGCAGCGCATCACGTTCGGCCAGTTGGGCGCGCAAGGAGTCGTTCAGTTCATCTGTCACGTTCAGGCGCTGCTGTAGGGCCTCGCGCTCGGCGGTGACGCGATTGAATGTCTCACCCAGCACGTACTGCACCGGCTGGTGGCCGCATTCGCACTCCGGCCATGGCCAGTCCTCCGCCCAGGTCCTGCCATCGCCGGTTTCGGCTTCGCACTCCGGGCCGAGGTAAATCACTGCTGGATTACTCATCACTGTTCTCCCGCGCGCGCAGCTCGGCCATGGCCGCCTGGCGCTTCTTGCTGCATTTGTCGTGGTTGCCATGGGCGCGCGAGTGATTCGCAGATGTCGCACATGACGTTGAGATCGAGCGGCTTCATCGGCCGCCCGCGGATCGTGGTCTTGCGGCGGAGGGCGGTCATCAGCGGCCCGCCTGTGCCAGTTCGAACTGCTCTTTGGTTAGCGCCACCGCGTTGTCGGGCATACCCGGCAGGAAGTCGGCGGGGATATCGCCGGCGCTGAACAGGTTGTTTGTGGTCCAAAGCTTTCCGGTGGTGATCTGGTACAGATACCAGCGAGAGCCACCGAAGCCCAGCCACGAACTGTTACCGCCTGGCTGGTCGCCGCTGTCGCCGTAGACCCATCCTTTCATCACCAGCATGCGGCCGGCGCGTGCCTGGGCGTTGTAGGTGGTGCGCTTCTCGTGCCAGAAATCGCAATTGTGGCAAAGGCCGTTTGCCTTGAGCTGGGACGCTTTGGGCTCAACGTAGTGGGCGCACTCAGGCTTGCCGCAATTCGTGCAGAAGTGGACATAGCTGCCGGCGGCCACCTCGCGAACCATGTTGTGCAGGTTCGACAGGTAGTTGGCCATGTTGTTGAAGGCGCTAACCCGCGCGTTGCGGTCGTCCATGCATACGATCTTGGCCATCTGCTCTTTGCCCCAGCCAGTGACCTTGGCGCAATTGCTGTTGATGCGGCACCACTCTTCGTATTCCGGTGTTCCGTACGCTGGCCTGTTCATGCTTCCCCCCTCAACAGATCGATAATGGTCTTGATGCCGGCGGCCACACTGGAAGGCTGGGCGGCGGCGTAGGTCGTGAGGTCGCGGACGATCTTCGCCGCCACGGCCGGGTTGCGTATGGAGCTGCCGCCGGCGCGGGCCACCTCCAGGGCGTAGCGCTTGCCCTCCAGAAACATGACTTTGTTGATGGGGCCGGTGATCACGATCTCCGGAAGCGGCGGGTTGGCCAGGACTGGCGGGATCAGCTTTGGCGCAGGCGCAGGGGCCCGGCCGGCGAACGCTTCTTCAAGCGCGCGGAATGTGAGCGGGTTCATGTTGGTTACTCATTCAGAAAGGATGGTGAATGCTGTTGCTGCCACTCGCGGAACTTGTCCATTGCCAAGGGCTTTAATTCGGTCCACCCGATGGGCCACCCCATCAGCCACTCGACCCATTCCGGGTTCAACTGGCCACCGTCGGAAGCCATCACGGCATGGTCTATTCGATCGTTCACGCGACTCTTGCCGGACTTGCGTATTAGGCTCGCCGGTGACGATCCTTTGCTCGCGCTCGCGCTCGCGCTCGCGCTCGCGCTCGCGCACGGCGTTGGCCACTGCTTTACCGCGCTGCTCAGACCCCAGCCGGCGCTCTTGCTGCTGCCTGGTTGGTTGTGATTGCCATGTACCGTTATCGTGGGCCACAGCCCAGCAACGTTCGCGTTGATGGGGCGCTCGGCAGTCGGATGCTGAAACAATGCACCACTCCGCGTCATACCCCATTTCGGCAAGGTCACCGAGGACCAGTGCAAGTCCTCTTCCCACAAGCAGAGGTGAGTTTTCCACGTAGACGAATCGAGGTCGTACCTCGCCGACGATTCGCGCCATTTCACGCCAGAGGCCGGAGCGGGCGCCGTCGATGCCATCGCCATTCCCGGCAACTGATATGTCCTGACACGGGAATCCGCCAGAAACCACGTCAACAAGGCCGCGCCATGGTCTTCCGTCAAAACTGCACACGTCAGACCAAATTGGGAAAGGCGGGAGGGCTCTATCGTTTTGTCGTTGCGCCAGAACTTGTGCGGCGTAGGCATCACGCTCAACGGCGCAGACGGTACGCCACCCAAGGAGGTGGCCGCCGAGTATTCCGCCACCAGCGCCTGCGAAAAGAGCCAGCTCATTCATGCGATCTCCATGGGGTCAGTCGTTGCGGGTCACGCCCGCCAGGTCGCCGTCGCGCAGGACAGCCGTCTCTTTCAGTTCCAGCAGGATGGCCGCGGCGTGCTCGCGGTTGAGGGCATAGAGGTACACGCTGAACGTGCCCTCTACGGTGGTGAAGTCGACGGGGAACAGGCGCCAGGTCCGGCCCTGCTCGACGACTGCTTGTTGTAGGTAAATGGTCATGGTCACCTCATGCCACTACTTTCACTTGGTGCCAGGCGCCAACCGCCTCGAAGATCCGCGCTGCATGATCCTCGTCGAGCGATATTGCCTCGGGAATGGCGATCCAACCCGAGGCCATCATCTGGCTTGGGTTGGCTGAGTCGCGCAGCTCCTTGTAGCAATGCTCGATCACGTCTTCCAGGTGGTCAGAGAGGTAAACGCCTTCCGGGGCCACCTCGACTGACTTGCTGTAGCGGTCGCCGCGGGCATCGATACACAGAGCGCTGAGGTAGATCGTCCACCGGTGTGGAATGCCGCAGACAGCCTGGCCGATCTTCCCTGGCGCGATATTCTTCAGCGACTTGTAATTGATCATGCCCTGGTGGCCGCTCGGGTCGATGTTCACCACCGCGACGTGGTTGGTGGCCAGCAGGGCCCGGCAGGATCGCTCGATCCTGGCCTTGAGGTTGTGTGGCTTGCGCTTGCTCTTCATGCTGCCCTCACTTGATCCGAATTGAGATTTCGCCACGCTCCAAGTGAGCCCAGGTCGGATCAGGTAGCAGTTCATGCTCCGCGTCTTCGCCGGCTTCGATGCGCTTGCGCACCGCGTCGTTGTGATCACGGATTTCCTTGAGCTTCACTGCAATCGACTTTTTGTCAGGGATGAACTCAGTCTTCGTTTCGATGAAGTCATAGGGGATCTCATCTTCCTTGTCGACGATCACCTTTTCTGGCGCTAGGGCCAATGTGATCGTGAACAGCGGTCGCTTGATTGATTTGATCGCCGCGGCTTCCATGTTCTGGCGCAGGTAATCACTGATCTGGGAGACACTGTTTTTCTTCACACGCTTGAGTTCGTTAAGGCGCTCGACCTCTTTGTCTATGGCGTCGATATCGCTTTCGATGTTTCGCCGCAGCATAACGATGTTGTCGGCCTTGATCTCGAACTCGCCCTGGATTTCGTCCATGGCGTTCTGCAAGGCCTCTTTCAGGCCCTCATCGTCCGTATCGGCCATGGCCTGGAGTTCGGCCAGCTTTCCGGTGAGTGCATAGAGTTGAGTCATGCTGCAGTCTCCTGTTTCGGCCCAGAGAGCTTTTTCCACTCAAGCGAGATCCGTGCTGCCCCTTTTACGTCCTTGCGCAGCGTGAGTTGGCGCACCGCAACGTCGTGGATCTTCTTGCGTTCGTGCGGGGTCTGGGCGCCTTGTAGGTTTTCGATCACCGACTTTATGTAGTCGAGTCGCTCCTCCTGCTGCTTGGCGATCTCGGCCTCCTTGTCGACGGCCTGTTCGATCGCTTCCTCCTCCTGGCGCTGCTGGACGTAGTCGCGGTCATCGAACATGCCCAGGAACACGTCAGCACTGAAGCCGAGCATCGACAGAGACTTCTTGATGGCGTCGGTGAGGGACTTCTTCGGCGCCTCGCCATCCGTGGTGGTGCCGAACTTCGACTTGTAGAGGTACGGGGTGCAGCCGTACTGCTCCAGCTCGCCGCGCTCGCCGTCGATCTTGAACCAGAACAGAATCTTTACCGTATGGTTCAGCTCGAAGCCCAGGCTGACGCGCTTGTCGCCTTCGCCGACGAACATCTCGGCGCCCTTGTCGAAGCGCTCTTCGGTGACGTTCCAGCCAAAACCAATGCCGACCGGCCCGAAAACTTCGGTGGCCTTCATGATCATGGCCGTGCCGTTCAGGCTGGTGATTTGCTGGCCGCCGACCTTGGCGTCTTTGGTGTATCGGGTATCGGTCTTCTCGACGCGATTCCAGATCTGCATGTTTTTGTCGGACATAACTATCTCTCCGCGCCACCGGAGAGGGGCGCTGTGAAGGGGGTTATTGGGTGGCTTTGGCGATGGCGGCGCGAAGCTCACGGAATTCCTTGAATTCCATGTCCTCGGCTCGGTCGCCAATGCCCGGCACGTAGCTGAACGAGTCGATGAACTTCGCCCAGGCGTCTACCGTTTTCTGAGCGGCTGCCAGAAGGTCTGGCGCGGCGGCGATCAGCTTGGCATCTGCTTCCTCATACACGAAGTCAACGACCTGCTCTTGGTCTTCGTTGAAGTCGATTGCCCAGCCGCGCTGACCGACCCAACCCTGACCGCCAGTCTTGCGAGCGATCCAGGGACCAGGCGTGTGCTTTTTTTCCGTCATGACAGTTCCTTGCCGCGACATGCGCAGCGCTTGAAGATGTGAGTTATTGAGTGATGCGGTCGGCGAGAGCGCTGAGCAGCATCAGGAAGGTGCAGAGGAGAAGGGTGAATGCAGACCCGCGCCAGAAGCAGTAGCGCTTGGCTCTTTGGTAGGAGGTCATGGTTCAACCTTCGATGGACAGTCTTCCGTGTGCCCGCACTCTGCACACTGTTCGCAGTGCTCGCAGATCGGAAAGTCACCATCCATTTCTGCCAAATCACAACTGGCGCAATGGTTGTCGCCTTCGCACCACCAGCCCATCAGTCTGGTTATCGATGTGTCATCAATGACCTGCGGTCCTCTTAAGCTCTTGGTTGCGCTCAATGAACTTGGCATCCAGAGCATCGCGGTAACGGTTGGCGGTTGGGGTATCGATCAGCTCTGCGAACTCGGCCAACTCGATCATGCCCATAACGAAAGTTCGGTCTTGAGCGGGGTTGTGAGTGCGGCTGATCTTCGAGATCTCGTATTCGATCCCTGATGAGGCTTTGACGTCGTTCACAGTTCGTTATCCTCTGCCTGGGCTACCAGGGCATCATTGACCAAGGGCCGGAGTAGGCCTTCGGCGATCGCGCGGAGCTGTTCTTTGGGATCAGCTACCGCCATCAGATCCTCGGCGCCGTCGCGGGCTAGGAAGCGGTCTCCCAACAGCCCAGCGATTACCATTTCGCCAATGGCGCATGGGCTTTTGCTTGCGCTGTTGACTGCGAACTGCTCGACCTCGGCGGCGAATTGCTTGAACGTCACCCCCTGAGCAGCATGGAGCCGGCGCTTGAACTTCACGTCGCTGCGCCGATCAACCAGCGTCTCGACTGCGTTGTCGATCCAATCCCTACCTGCAATCTCTACCGCTGTCTCGCTCACTGGAGGCGGCAGGCGTTCGTCATACTCAAACTGTGATTCGCGTAGTGCGCTCATGGTCGCCTCCAGGGTGGCGGTTATTCAGTTCTGGCCATGGCCTTCGAATCCAGCTGCGAATGGGTGTCCCCAGTCTTCATTCATCTGGTCATCCCAAGCCTTGGCGCGGCGTTACTCCGCTGATAACCCGCGACAGTCGTTTCCATCACGCGAAATGAAGGCGGCATATTGGCCGGTGCGTTTTTCCTGCTTGCTGGCTTTGCAGGATTTCGAGCAGTAGCGAGCCCAGCCGCGCTTCCGGTCGGCGGTGCGGGCAATGAAAGGCTGTTTGCAGCGCAGGCACGCGTATTCGGCTGTGGCAGCCATGGCGACCTCCAGTGTTTGGGGTTATGCGGCCGATGCTTCCGGCTCGTCCTTGTCGTACTTCTCGCCGCAGAACATGCAGTAGTTGGCCTGCATGCTCATCGACTGCTTCTTGTCCTTCATCACGCCAGCCTTGGTCGGGGCCTGATACGTGACTTCAATCGGCATGACCTGCCGGGACTGCATGGCGCCATCACTGAACATCAGCGCATAACCAGTCAGGCGTGCACTCAGGTTCTTGTGGCCTTCCGGCAGTTGGGCTGGTAGCGCCTCGAGCAAGTGGCGCTCTGTGTTCTGTCTGCAATTGCACATCGCTGATACCTCGTTGGTTGGTTCACCTGTATTCGTCAACACTCATGCATCCCGCTGGTTGCCGATGGGCGCGGGGGAGAGTGCTGACGGGTAGAGGCGGGTGGTGGGTCTCGCCGGATTCGAACCGGTCTGTCCTCCGCTTATGAGGCGGGCGCATGTACCAAATATGCTGGAGACCCAAAGAAAGCCCCGTTGGACGTCGGGGCTTTCGGTGTAGCTCTGCGATGCAGTCATCTCAGAGTCAGGGTTTTTTGGCGGGATCGTTCAGCGCCAGAACGCGGCGACCCCGAATGTCAGTCGAGGCTTTTCCCGAATACAGCTGGTGGATCGGTTGGCAGGCCGGTAGAGATAGGCGGTTCTGGCCGCACATGACTCAGCGCTGCGCCGATCAGGATGATCTGGAGCATGGTGGTCTCCGATTGGGTTGGTGATGCAGGTGGGCGGTTATAGGCCGCAGTTTCTTCCGCATCGGGGTGTGATCTGCGGGCTTACTCAAGGCCCTAGATTTTTCAGCACCTGCCATTTCAGGGTTGCGCCCCTACTTCCATCACTGGACAGCTCGCTTCGCGTCTTATCGCGGTCATGGTGAGTCAGATCACACCCCGATGCGCTCTCATAGAGATGATCGGGCAGTTAACGACAGGCTGTCGTGGCGATTTACGATCGGATCATTTCCTCAGGGTCGAAGCCGAACTCATGGCAAAGCGCGCTGGCAACGCCTGAGCCCACGCCAAAGGCATCACGTACCAGCGCCCAGCGGAACTGCCCGTACTTAGAGCGGTATTTGCTCGGTCCCTGAAGGTTACGAATAGCGCTCCGTATAAGGTCCCGCTCGTCAATATCACATCCGCTTAACCTCATCACTTCGACTTCCTCCCGGTTGTTTTCCCGCTGCCACCGATGCAGTGGCAGAAGTGAAAAGGTCCGTCATGCTGCGAACAGGTCTTGCTGGCCTGGCTGAGGGTTGCAACGTTGCAGGCCGGCCCGAACTGCTGATTCCAGCAATTCGGCATCCTGTTCCAGCTCTGGACATCCTTCTGGCACCATCGCTGCCACGCGACGAATCTCCGCAGCGCGACTTTGCAGTTCCGGGATCACCATGAGGCGCATGTTGCTGAGCGTGCTCAGGTCAAAGCTGCATTCACTGCAAAGCCGGATGTAGTTGAGGATGTACTTGGGCATGTCGTTGTCTCCTGGTCGTCATCCAAAAGCCCGCTCAGTGAACGGGCTTCAGTGATGCTTTCCGTGCTACATGCGGGGCTACGCCTTAACCCGCTTCCCGATATTGCCTACGGTTTTCTGTGGGTAGCGCTCCTCAGAGGCCCACCGGTGCCCAGCTATCACCTCAAGCTGGCTTGGTGTTTCGCCGTGACCCGCTACTGGCGGCCGTCACCGGCTTGAATCGAATGTTTTCACTGACCGCGATGTAGTCCATGCAATGGCATCCCATCCGTCAGCACTCTTTGATCTAGGGCCATCTACGCTGCTGGCCACGGGGTGAGGCATCCCCTGTACCGAACTTGAAGGCGTTCGGCTCGCTACCTTGAAACTGGGCCGGTGTCGATCCGGCAGGGTGGTGCGGTGGAGCTAAAGAGCGGTGGCTTTCGCCGGACTTCAAATCTGCGCTAATCGCAGAACATGGATTGCATTATGCGCAGAATTATTTCTGCGTCAAGCGCAGATTTATAAAAAATGAGAACGAAAAAAAGCCCGCGCATGGCGGGCTCGTTTGGAGGGCGGGAAGAAACCGTTACAGGTTGGTCATTTTCGTGTCGATGACGCGGCCAATGAAGTGGCAGTTGCCGTCGATTTCAATGGTCCGATACTCAGGATTCAGGGGGCGCAGGTAGCGGTGGCCAGCGTCTTCGATGTACTGCTTGAAGGTCTGGTCGCCACTGTCGAGCAGCTTTACCACGTAATACTTGCCGCTGATCAGCTCAGCCTCAGGGCGCACAAGGATGCGAGACCCTTCAGGAAAACTGGGGTTGCCCGCGCAAGTCATCGAATGGCCTTTGACGTCCAGCCAGAAGCCATGGGGGCCGGCATTCTCTGTTGAAGGAATCCACACCTCTGCATCGCCTGGCTGGAAATTATCAGGCGACTCAATGAACTCTCCGGCAGCTACCCAACTGATCAATGGATATCCCTTAGGGGCCCGGCTCGGCTGCAGGCCCATCTGAACATTCGACATTCCCGTGTCCAAGTGCGCGCTGAGTTCGCCTTGCGAGGCCAGCTTAATGCCCAGGACGTTCATTATTTGTTTGAGCTTTTCGGGGGTTGTGCCCTGCAGGCCACGTTCCAGGCGCGAAAGATTCCCAGAGTCGGAGTCTACCTGGTGCGCGAGTTCTTCAAGCGAAAGCTTCTTGGCTTTGCGTGCCGATCTGATGATCTGTCCAATATCCATGGGTTCAATTTTCCGATGTTGCTGCGTTGCGCGCAAAGCGGTAAGCGCAGAATTTGTTTGCATTAAATCTGCGCTAATCGCAGAATGATCCCTGAAAACAACTCAGGGCATCGCCATGACTCCTTTAAAACGTGCACGGACCGTTAAGAAATGGACGCTCGCCGATGTGGCGCAGCGTCTTGCTCAGATCGGCGTCGCTATCGATACCGGCAATCTCTCGCGCATTGAGCGCGGCACCCAGTGCTCTTCTGCGTCGCTGGCCGAGAGCTTGAGTCGTGTATTCGATGGAGAAATCACTGAAATCCACATCCTCTATCCGGAGCGCTTCATCGGCGACTCCACCGCGGCGGCTTGATCATGTCGACTAGCCAATTAAGCCCCGACCAGGACTCAAGAGCACGCGAGTTCGAAGCTCTGTTCTTGACCCGACTTTCGTCGGTCGGACAGAAGAACGTCGCAACTTCAGTGGACTTGAGCGAATCCGCCATTTCGAACTGGAAGAAGGAAGGACTCATTGAGCGCTTCTGCAAGGCCCTGGTGGTTATGGACCTGCAGGTAGTCCCTTCCGAGGCTCAATGTCATCCCGCCAAGTACATCGACGCGCTGCGAACTCTGGCCGAGCTCGGGCTGCAGGCCGAGCACAAGCGTCCCGGGCCTCTGGGGTGGGACTGACTATGACTATCAGACCGGCGCACTCAGCGGAAAGCGTGAACAAGGTCATCGACCGGGTTTTGTTGACCCTGGGCGAGTCAGGTCCGGTGTTGGCGGGAACCAAAGAATTCCATATGCAGGAAGCAATGCAGGCGGCGGCATTGGTCCGCGACCTCTACAGCGACGTAGCCAAAAGAAAAGCCCGCAAAGACTGTGTGAGTCATTTGCGGGCTTCGTTGTCTCGGCCGGTTGCACCCGGGTCGAGTGATATGCACTTCAGGACGGAATAAGTATGAGCAATGTCATCCCACTACGCAACACCGGGGGATTTACCCGGATGGACAACGACCTGTACAAGGCCCTGATTAGGGCGGACCTGTCTGGGCGTGAGCTGCGGGTCGCCCTGGCTATCCACAAGCTCACTGCCGGCTTCAACAAGGAGGCCGTGAAGGTGGCGGCCCTTTACATCTCCAAGATGATGTACGAGGACGAGGAGAAGGCCGTGTCGGAGCGTGCAAACGTATCCCGGGCGATCAACTCCCTGATTCGTCAGCGGGTTCTTTTCCGTGATGGCGGTAGCCGCGATCCGATCACTTTCCTACCTGCAAACGAATGGAAAATAGACCCTAAATCCACCGTGTTGAAATCTACACACTGTGTAGAAAACACATCTTCCACTGTGTCGAAAATTACACACATAAAAGACATAAATACAAATACCAATCCTAACGGATTGGTTGTCGTCGCTGCCGCTTCGACCGACGATGATTTGGAATCTGAGCCGGAACAGCAGGGCACCCAAGAACCTGTTCAACCAGCACCAGCCAAAGCCGACCGCATCCCGTACAGCAAGATCCAGGAAATCTACAACGCGGTTTGCGGCGAGATCCTGCCCAAGTGCCTGAAACTCTCGGCCAAGCGCAAAACCCTGATCAAGGGCTGCTGGAACCTCGAAATCAACGGTGTCCACCCCTTCCGCAAGGGTGAGTTCTGGACTGCGTATTTCACCGACTGCCTGACCAACAAGCACTGGACTGGCGATAACGACCGTGGCTGGACCGCTGACATCGAGTTTCTGACCCGCCAGGACAAGGTCCTTAAAGTGTTGGAGGCCCTATGATCACTGATCGCCCACTGGTTGCGATGGAGGCCGAATTCGGCGTTGTTGGTGCGCTTTTCATCAAGCCTGAACTGATCGAGGCCATCGGCGCCATGGTCAGCCCGGGCGATTTCTACGACCAGGACGTCGCCGAGATTTACACGCTGATCCTTGCCGCAAGATCTGCTGGGCGTCCAGCTGACCCTGTATCAATCGCAGACATGCGCCACGAGCTTTCCAGTGGCGAACTGACCATGATTCGCGCCTCCGAGATCTGGCGCGGAGTGCCAAGTGCCGCAAACTGCCTTGAGTATGCGCGCATCGTTGTTGAGCGCTCCAAGGCGCGCAAGATCGCCGCCATCGGGCAATCCATCATCGACATGGCCAGCCATGCCCGCCCGCTGCAAGGGATCATCGCAGACGCTCAAGAGGCCGTTTTGGCGCTGAACAGTGAGGATGATGAGCCCGACGTCATGTCCCTCGATCAAGCGCTTGGCCCAGTTGTCGACGAAATGGACGACCGATTCAACGGTGTCGGAATCAACGGGCTGCCAACTGGGCTAACCGACCTCGATGAACTCGTGCAAGGGCTCCGCGGTTCGCATGTGATTGTCTTGGCCGGCCGCCCTGGTGCGGGCAAAACGACTTTGGGGCTGGGCATTGCCGAGAACCTGACCATTCGCAACGGTAAATCGGCGCTGGTGTTCTCGCTGGAAATGTCAGCCAAGGAGCTTTCCAAGCGCAGCCTGGCATCCTCATCTGCAGTTAGCCTGGGCAACATCGACTCCGGCCAGGCAATGGGCAACCAGGAGATGATCAGCCGGATTACTTGCGCCGTAGGGCGTATGCGTGATGCCGACTTGCGCATTTGCCAAAAAGGCGCGCTGCCATTAAGCCGTATCCGCAACATCGCCCGCTTCCAGCACCGCGCCAAGCCCCTTGACCTGATCGTAATCGACTACATCGGCCTGATCGCTCCCGAGGCCGGCTCTCGCCAGCAAAACCGCAACCTCGAGTTGGGCGCCATCAGTCGGGGTATCAAGGCTATGGCCAAAGAGCTGAACGTCCCGATCATCGTCCTGGCCCAGCTCAATCGGAGCATCGAAACCCGTTCAACCAAGAAGCCACAAATGTCCGACCTTCGCGACTCCGGCGAGATTGAGCAGGACGCGGACATCATCATGATCGCCCACCGCGATGCTGATAGCGACCTCGGCCGCAGTGGCGTAACCGAAATCGACGTAGTCAAGCACCGCCATGCATCTGTAGGTCACTGCCTGCTTCAACACCAGGGTGAGTTCGCCCGTTTCGTGAATTACGCCGGCCAGCGTGAACAGCAGCAAGAAGCCGCCGTTCCACATCAACGGCGAAATTCCAAGTCCCTTCTCAACTCATTTAACCCAACAGGTGGCTTCTGATGGACACCAACAAGATGCGCGAGCAGTTCGAAGCATGGGCAGCCGGCCACTTTGTGGATATCGGCCATGGGTGCCCTCTGAAACGCTCACAAAATGGCGGCTACTGGTTCGAGCGCGTTGCTCTTGCCTGGACGACCTGGCAGGCCTCCCGCGAGGATGTGGTGGTGGAGCTGCCACCAATGCCCGTCGAGCCAGAAGAGCCTGAGTTCGCCATCGACGATAGTCATATGGACGCCCATTACGCCGCGGTCCGGATGCGTGATTCCTGCGTGAAGGCTATCGAGGCCCAGGGCCTGAAGGTGAAGACATGAGCCGATATCCATATACCGAGGCATATGACGCTTTGCGCGCGCTCACCGAATGGAAACCCGGGCAAGGAGTCACCTTCAGCAAAGGAATTACCGATTGGCAAGCAGGTTACGACGAAGGTCGACGCATGGGGACCAAGACAGCACTCAGCGAACGCGACCAGCTCAAGGCCGAACTGTGCGGCCTGCGCACTGGCTTCGAAGCGCAGAACCAGGTGAATGCTGAGCTCAAGGCCGAGAACGAGGCGCTGCGCAAGGACGCCGAGCGGTATCAGTGGATTTGCGCGAATGCTTGCGACCTCAACTTCTACGCCGCCGGGCCTACGCCGATCCGTGGCCGCGTAGAGATCGACGCTGAGCAATACCCAGTCAGCGAGTGGGGCTCTGCTAAGCCCGAGCTGGATTCGATCATCGACGCAGCCCTGGGCAAGGGAGAGCAGCCATGAAGGAGTTCTGGAAGCTGTACAAGCGGTCTTTTACTGGGTTCTGGTCGAACCTTAACGCCGCGGCTGAATGCGGCGTTGAGTTCTCCAGTCACCTGTTGGTTCTTTCGCTCCCCCTGACTTTTCCAGTGTTTTATCCGCTGGTGATGCTCTGGAAGAAGGTGGCCAAGCATGACTGACAAGATCAGCGTCAACTGCCAGGCCAAGCTCTCCGAGGCCATCACTTGCCTGACAACCATGTACCGGGAGAAGAAGTTCGTGGTCGTCTCCCTGCGCCCGGGGAAGGACCGCACGCTGGACCAGAACGCCCTATGGTTCGCCATGTACAAGCGCATTTCCGAGATGACCCAGATCGGCGATGCAGGCGACGCGCGCCGGTACTGCAAGCTGCACTTCGGCGTCCAGATCCTGCTGAACGAGGATGCCGGGTTTCAGGCCGAGTGGTACCGGGTCATGCGCCATCTTCCCTACGAGACGAAGCTGAGCATGATGGGCGGCTGCAAGTTGTTTGGCCCGGATGGCTTCCCGGTTACCAGTCTGTTCAATCGCGCCCAGGGCATCCAGTACACCGATCGCATGGCTGCGTACTTCACCGGCCATGGCGTGGTGTTCAGTGACCTGCTGAGCCAGGAGGCCGCATGACGATTGAGCGGGAGCCGCCCAAGCCGAAGAAATGCCGCGTCCCAACGTGCAGGGCCTCATTCGTCCCGACGCGGATGGGGCAGGCGGTTTGCAGCCCTGCATGCGCATTGGCCGACGCGCCCAGGAATGAGCCGAAGGCGCGTAAGGCGCTCGCCGAGATCGGCCGCAAGGAGCTGCGCGCCTCAAAGGTGAAGATCAAGACGCGGGCCCAGCACATGAAAGAGGCCCAAGCCGCATTCAACGCTTGGATTCGTGAGCGGGATATCGGACTGCCTTGTGTGAGCTGCGGCCGTCACCACAACGGCCAGTGGCACGCCGGGCATTACCGCACAGTTGGTGGTAATCCCGAGCTGCGCTTCGAGCCGCTGAATGTGTGGCGCCAGTGTGCGCCGTGCAACAACCACAAGTCTGGCGACATCGTAAATTACCGGTTGGAGCTGGTGAAGCGGATCGGTGCCGAAAAAGTGGATTGGCTCGAAGGGCCTCATAAGGCCCGCAAGTACACCATCGAAGAATTGAAGGCCATCAAGGCCGAATACCGGGCCAAGACAAGAGAACTGAAGGCTACGCACCAGGGGGGGATGCATCATGTTCTATGACGCTGAGGAGCTTCTGACGCAGTGGGGGCGCTGGGTATGGCAGGGCGCTGGTGTGCCTGGCTACGGTGTGTCGCAGATCTACGCCATCATGCGAGACAATGTAGAGCAGCCTACTGCCACGCTGCCGGCGGCGATAACGGACGATGAAGCTATGGCTGTGGATCGTGCGGTTGCATCGCTCTGGAGGCGCTACCCGCAGACTGCTGACTGCTTGCGGGTCTACTACTGCACTGACAGGACAATGCAGCAGGTTGGCACTTTGCTCGGCTTCCCGCGGCTCAAGGTGCGCGAGTTATTGATAGCGGGCAATAACTACGTTCAGGCGTGCTTGGATATGAGGGCAGCAGCATGAAGCCTCACATCAAGCTTTCCCTGGGTTATTGGGTCTGCACCATCCAGTGCGGACAGCTTGCCGAACGAGACTGGTATCAGGCCTGCAGGTTTGTCAATGAGCGAAACCTCAAGGAGGGGCGCTGGCCCGGGAGGCTTACTGCATGAACCTAGCAAAGCGTGTAAAAGTGGCAGGAGTCTGGTGGAAGCTTTTCTCTGTCGAGTACAAGACTCCTGATGGCACATACTCCGCCTACTTCTATGCGGTAGATGCCGAGCACGCCAGCTACGTTCTGGAAGATATCAAGGCGACTGGTGAGCTGAGGATCCCAGGCTGATAATTGGTCAATTTTCTTGACGTGTTAACACGGAACTGGCACATTGACGCCATATTGCGGTTTTACCGCTCCAGACAAGCCCGACCATTGAATCGGGCTTTTTTGTGCCCATCAATTTCACCCTTGAGCCTCGCCTTCGTGCGGGGCTTTTTCGTTTCTGGAGGCCCACCATGGCAGCCTCAAGTAGGAGTCCAAGCATGGCCAACCCGACGCCTGAGAGCATCGTAGAGGTGGTGGGTGTTTCAGTGGCCAACAAAGGTATGGCGGTTGGAGCGGTAACTGGCGCTGTTGGATGGCTATCCCAGGTTAACTGGATCGGCATCGCTGGCGTGGTTGTAGCAGTGGTTGGCCTACTGGTCAGCACTGCGATCAACACCTATTTCCAGATGCGCCGCGACCGCCGCGAGTCTGCCGAGAGCGCCGAACGCATCAAGGCTTTGCGCGAGCAGTGCCGGCCGTGAGCACCCGCCAGCGCATCGCAGTTGGCATGCTGACCTTGAGCATGGCCGGCTTCGGTGCCTGGAAGGCTAGCGAGGGGTTCACACCGGTCGCCGTGATCCCCACCAAGGGCGACGTACCGACCCTGGGCCATGGATCGACTCGGTGGGAGGACGGCACCGCGGTCAAGATGACCGACACCATCACCCCACAGCGCGCCGAGATCCTGGCCCGCAACCTGAACAGCCAGGCCGAGAAGCAGTTCGCCGCCAGCCTGCCGGGCGTGAAGCTGCACCAGGACGAGTTCGACCTGTACATGGACTTCGTCGGCCAGTACGGCATGGGCAACTGGCAGCCGTCCTCGATGCGCCGCGACCTGCTGGCCAGCAACTACGTCCAGGCCTGCAACGACCTGCTCAAGTACAAGTTCGCCGCCGGCTTCGACTGCTCAACCCCGGGCAACAAGCGGTGCTGGGGCGTGTGGGCTCGACAGCTTGAGCGCCACGCTAAGTGCATGGCGGCGCAGTCATGACTCGCTACCTGATCGCAGGTCTTGCCATGGCGCTGATTTTGGCGCTATGGCGCCTCGATCATGTCAGTACCAGCTTGAGCACCGCGTCGAAGCGTGTAGGTGAGCTGGAGATCCAAGAGCAGGCATACGAACACTCTCTCGCTGTTCGTGACTCCATCGATGCCCAATACCAAGAGGCTCTGAACAATGCCGAGACCAAAAAGGCTCAGCTTGTTGCTGATGTGCGCACTGGCGTTAAGCGCGTGTACGTCCGTGCCGCCTGCCCCCAATTGCCAGATACCAAGTCCCCCGGCAGCTCTCATGCAGCCGCCCCCGAACTTGAACCTGATGCTCGACAAGATTATGCCGACCTCCGAGAAGCCAACGACAAGGTAATGGCTCAGGTTGCAGAGCTTCAGAACTACATCGTTAAGGCTTGCCTGAAGAAGAGCTGAATATGCAGACTTACAAGATCGAAACCAATGAAGGCTCTCACTATTTGGAGGCCGATAGCATTGATCGCCGAGAAGATGGCTGCGCACATTTCCTTGCTGCTGATGGCAGTGATATCGCCGTCTACCCACTGCGCAACATCGCATTCAGCGTTGTAGAAGCGCCCGCAGCTGAAGCGGAGTAATACGTGGGGACGTTGACAGCAAAGCAGCGACGCTTTGTTGATGAGTACCTGATCGACCTGAATGCCACTCAGGCAGCGATCCGCGCTGGCTTCAGCCCCAGGACTGCCCGGCAAGCTGGAAATCGACTGTTGTCAAATGTTGACATACAAGCCGCTACCGCAAAAAGGATGGATGCGCGGGCCGACAGAGTGGGAATCACCCAGGATATGGTCCTGCGCGAACTCGCCAAGATCGGATTCAGCGACATCCGCAAGGTCGTTCGCTGGGGCGAGACGATGGTTCGAATGGTCGACGGTGAGGAAGAGTGTGCAGAAGACATGGTGCCGTACCACGGCCTAGCATTGATCGACTCCGCCGAGATCGACGACGAGACCGCCGGAGCCATTGCTGAGGTCTCCCAAGGCAAGGAAGGGCTGAAGGTTAAGCTGCATGACAAGAAGGGCGCTTTGGTCGACATCGGCCGTCACCTTGGCATGTTCACTGCGCCAGGCAATGCTGAACTCGACGCAGAGATAAAGCGACTAGAGATCGAGAAGCGCAAGGCAGAGATAAAGCTGATCGAGAAGGGCGGCGGCAATTCGAACGCCCAGCTGCTGGCTGATCTGATTGCCAAGTTGCCGTCATGAACACCGGCAACCTGATGCTCGATCGCCAGCTGGCACGCTGGTATCCACTGAAAGACCATCCTGTTCAGCTGGCCCTGGTATCAGCCGTTCCTCGAGGCGTTCGTTTTCCATTGGTCCCGGCCGGTCGACGTAGCGGCAAGACCGAGCGATTCAAGCGGTTCTTGGTGAAGCAAGCCACTGCTTATGCGGGCATGTACTTCGCCGCGGCCCCGACTCACGCACAAGCCAAGAAGATATTTTGGGATGACCTCAAAGCCTTCTCGCTGTCTTGCATGCATAGCCGACGGCCTTCTGAGTCGGACTTGATCATCTACCTGGACAACGGAAGCGAGATTAACGTTATCGGGCTCGACAAACCGCAGCGCATCGAGGGTGTTCCCTGGACTGGCGGCGGCATTGATGAGTTTGCCGACATCAAGCCAGATGCATGGGAAGCGAACATCCTCCCAGCATTGAACACCGTGAACCCAACGATGCCGGACTATCGAGCCTGGTGCTGGCTTCTCGGTGTTCCTGATGGCCTGAACCACTACTACGACCTGTGCATGCAGGCAGAGACAGGGCAAGACCCGAACTTCGAGGTCTTCCACTGGAAGTCAGCAGAGATTCTGCCGCCTGATGTCATTGAAGACATGAAGCGCGCAATGTCCGCCAAGCAGTTCAAGCAAGAGTTTGAGGCCTCGTTCGAGACGGCATCCGGGCGGATCTATGAGGACTACAGCAAAGCCAACCACACCACTGCGACCATCGAGCCGCACGAGCAGTTGATGTGGATGCACGACCAGAACTTCACCCCACTGTCATCGGCCATTGGCGTTCGCCGCAACGGCGGGAAGGACTTGTACCTGCTGGATGAGATCGTGCTGATCAGTGCCGTATCGAAACAATCCGCCATCGAGTTCGTGGACAAGTTCAAGAACCACCAGAACAAGAACGTGATCATCTACGGCGATCCGGCGGGGCAGGCTGGTGAGAAGCACGGCCACGCATCTGACTACACCGACATCGAGGCCATATTACGCGCCAATGGCTGGACCTTCCAGCGCAAGGTGAAGGCCGCGCACCCAGCGATCAAGGACAGGCAAAACGCTGTCCGGGCCAAGATTGCCACGGCTGATGGGGTGATCAGCCTCTATGTCAATCCAACGACCGCCAAGTATTGCGACAAGGGTTTGTCAACGGTTCAGCTTCAGAAGGGATCGACCTTCCAGGAAGACCAGACGAACCAATACCAGCACATCACCACCGCTATCGGCTACTGCGTCGATGTTGAATGGCCGATCCTCTTCAAGAAAGAAGTTTCGGTCACACCTATCGCGACCATGAATCACTTCAACAGGAAATAGGCAATGTCGCTATCCAAAGAAGAAAGGCTGCGTGGCGTCCACGCGGAAGCGCTTGCTGAGTTCGACAATATCCAGTCGGCGCTCCGCGATGAGCGCCGCCAGTGCCTACAGGACCGTCGTTTCTACTCGATTGCCGGCGCTCAGTGGGAGGGCCCGCTCAATGACCAGTTCGAGAACAAACCAAAGTTCGAAGTGAACAAGGTCCACCTTTCTGTCATCAGGATCATCAACGAATACCGGAACAACCGAATCACGGTTGACTTCATCAGCAAGGACGGCGCTGATGACGATAAGTTGGCTGATACCTGTGATGGCCTGTACCGGGCAGATGAGCAGGACAGCTGCGCCGAAGAGGCATATGACAATGCCTTTGAGGAGGCCGTCGGTGGCGGATTTGGTGCATGGCGTCTGCGTTGCGAATACGAAGACGACGAGGATCCCGAGGACGAGCGTCAGCGCATCCGCATTGAGCCAATCTTTGACGCTGATAGCTCGGTGTTCTTCGACCTGAATGCCAAACGCCAGGACAAGTCGGATGCCAAGCGCTGCTATGTGCTTACAGCTATGTCCCCTGGCGCATACAAGGAAGAGTGGGGCGACGACCCGGCATCCTGGCCAAAGATCGTGCATCAGTCTGAGTTCGATTGGTGCACCCCTGATGTGGTGTTCGTTGCTGAATACTATGTCGTTGAGCTGCTGAAAGAGACGGCCTACATCTGGCGCGATCTTGATGGCGAAGAGAAGGCTTACAAGGACTCTGACTTCAAGGATGACGAAGACCTTCGCGAGCGCCTGATTGCTATAGGCAGCAGAGAGATTCGCCAGAAGAAGATCAAATGCAAGAAGATCCGCAAGTACATCATGTCGGGCGGAAAGGTGCTTGAGGACTGCGGCTATCTCCCAGGCAAGTGCATCCCTATCGTTCCCATGTATGGCAAGCGCTGGTTTGTCGATAACGTCGAGCGCTGCATGGGGCATGTGCGCCTGGCCAAGGATGCGCAGCGGCTGAAAAATATGCAGCTAAGCAAGCTTGGTGAAATCAGTGCTTTGAGTTCGATCGAGAAGCCGATATTCACACCGGAACAGATGGCCGGCCATCAGGTGATGTGGGCTGATGACAACATCAAGAACTTCCCATATTTGCTTGTGAATCCGATCACGGATACGGCGGGGCAGCAAGCAGCCTCAGGCCCTATTGGGTACACCAAAGCGCCTGAGATCCCCGCGGCGATGGCTGCATTACTGCAGATCACCGAGACGGACATGCAGGACCTTCTCGGGAACCAGCAGGCCGGTGAACAGCTCCAGCCAAACATGTCTGGCAAGGCAGTTGAGCTGATCCAGAACCGCCTGGACATGCAGACCTTCATCTACATGAGCAACATGGCTAAGGCCGTCAAGCGCTCTGGTGAAATCTGGCTGAGCATGGCCAAGGATGTATTGGTGGAGGAAGGTCGCAAGATGAAGACCGTCTCCTATGACGGCACGACTGGGTCTGTTGAGATCCTGCGACCAGTTACCGGCGCCCAAGGCTTCGAAATAGAGAACGACCTGTCCAACGCCAGCTTCGACGTGGCGGTCGATGTAGGCCCATCCTCGAGCAGTAAGCGCTCCGCCACTGTCCGCGCGCTGACAGGGATGATGACCATCACCACCGACCCGGAGACGCTTCAGGTTCTGAGCGCCATGGTCATGATGAATATGGAGGGCGAAGGCATCGAGGACGTTCGCGGCTTCTTCCGCAAGAAGCTGGTCAGCATGGGCGTTGTTGAGCCGACCGAAGAAGAGGCCAAGGAGCTTGCCGAAGCCCAGGCCAACGCCAAGCCAGACGCCAACACCATCTACTTGCAGGCAGCAGCGCAAGAGGCTGAGGCCAACGCGGTCAAGGCGCGCGCCACCACCATCAAGACCTTGGCCGACGCTGACAAATCCAAGGCCGAAACCATCAAGACCATCACCGAGACTGACCAGATTGAGCAGCAGCAGGCACTTGAGGTAATCGAAAGATTCCAGCAGGGCCTGCCCCCTGCGCCTGATGTAACAGTGATTGCCACTGACGCAAATCCCCCAGCGCCCCCAGCGCTTTAACCGGCATCCGGGCTGCCATTGAATGCCCGAGCAAATGGAGAGAGACATGAATCAATTTGTACATTGCAGACTTGGCCATTTCCTGATGAGCGAAACGGATGGCGAAGGGAGCGACCTCGGCGTCACCGTTGCGGAAGAAGAACAAGAAGAACAAGAACAAGAAGAAGAGCCTGAGGAGCAGGAAGAGCAGGAAGAAGAGTCCAAGGATGATGGCGGAGAAGTTGTTGTAACCATCGGCGATGAGAAGTCGCCAGAAGAGCAGGATGATCAGGCAGCGCCGGCTTGGGTTAAGGACCTGCGCAAGTCCCACCGAGAAGCGCAGAAGCGAATCCGCGAGCTTGAAGCGCAGGTAAAGAAGGACGATCCAGCAACAAAAGTCCCTGAGCTTGGCAAGAAGCCTTCCATGGATGATCCTGACATCGATTATGACGCCGAGAAGTTTGAAACGCGCCTGACCGAATGGCACGAGCGCAAGCGCGAAATCGATCAAGCGCAGGATAACGCCCGCAAGCAGGAGCAGAAGCAGCAGGAGGAGTGGCAGCAGCGCCTTGGTGAATATTCCACTGCCAAATCAGGCCTAAAGGTTAAAGACTTCGATGACGCCGAGGATCAGGTGCGTAACTCGCTGAACGTCACCCAGCAAGGGATCATCATTCAGGGCGCAGAAAACCCGGCGCTTGTTGTCTACGCCCTGGGCAAGAACCCGAAGAAGGCCGCAGAGCTTGCAGCCATCAACGACCATGTGAAATTCGCCTTCGCCATCGCGAAGCTGGAGACGCAATTGAAAGTTCAAAGCCGCAAGCCAGCACCGCCACCCGAGAAGACCGTGACCGGGACCGGGAAAGTATCAGGATCTGTCGATTCAACGCTGGAACGCCTAAGGGCCGAGGCGGAGAAGACTGGAGACATGACGAAGGTGAATGCCTATCGTCGTCAGCAACGAGAAAAGGCGCGTAACAGCTGACTATGTGATTAGTCAATAGCGCTGTATACTTGTACAGGTAATACAAATGGTTTCGCCAGCCAATAACTAGGCAGAGCTGCACGAAAGGCCGCCATCCAGCCCTTTAAGTGGATGAGTTAAAGCGGGGCATTTGCCCGGTAATTTCTCATTCATAAAGGGTTCCAACATGAGTAACTCATTTTCAAAGGAAGAGCGCGTAGCGTTCGAGGATATGCTCGAAGGCTTCGAGGATGCATTGGTTCTGTCCCGGAACGTTTCCACGTTCAACAACGACATGACAATGATGGAGCGGACCAACGACGTCATCTGGCGCCCAATGCCATACATCGCTCAATCGTTCGATGGCATGGACCAAACCGCCAACTTCGGCGACAGCACCCAGCTTTCCGTGCCGGCACGCATCGGCTTCAGCAAGTCGTCCCCATGGCAGATGGATGCCAAGCAGCTGCGTGATGCACTGCAAGAAGGGCGTCTCGGCAAGGCGGCCTACCAGAAGCTCGCCAGTGACATCAACGTGGCTGTAATGAACGTTGCTGCCCTGCAAGGCACTCTGGTTGTGAAGCGCACCACCGCAGCCTCCGGCTTCGATGATGTGGCCCAGGCCGAAGCGATCATGAACGAGCAGGGCATTTCCGGCTTTGACCGCTACCTGGCTCTATCGACCCGCGACTACAACGGCATGGCCAGCAACCTGTCTACCGCTTCGCGTTCGTTCGGCAACCGCAAGTCCGATACCGCATACGAAAAGGCATTCGTAGGCGAGGTTGCGAGCTTCGATACCTACAAGCTGGATTACGCGAACCGTCTTCCTGCTGCGGCAGGTGGCGGTGGCCTGACCATCAGCACCCTGGTGGGCGCCAACAACTGGTGGGTGCCGAAGGCTACTTCGGTTGCAGCTACCGGCGAGACCAGCAACGTCGACAACCGCTATCAAACCGTGACCATCTCCAGCACCACCAACGTGGCCGCCGGTGACGCGTTCACGATCGCCGGCGTGAATGCTGTGCAGCACATCACCAAGGGCGACACCGGCCAGCTGAAGACCTTCCGGGTCATTTCGGTTGACTCTGCCACCACCATGACTATCAGCCCTCCGATCATCTCGAACCAAGGTGGCTCGGACGCTGAGGCGCAGTACCAGAACGTTGTCGTGACCCCATCGGCCACCGCTGCGATTGTGTTCCTGAACACCGTATCGGCCTATGCCAACCCCTTCTGGCACCGCGATGCCTTCGAGATCCTGCCGGGCCGCTATGCAGTCCCAAGCGATGCCGGTACCGCGGTTATGCGCGCTTCCACCGAGCAGGGTATCGAGCTGGTGATGCAGAAGTGGTACGACATCAACACGATGAAGATCAAATATCGTGTCGACACTCTGTTCGGCGTGGTCTGCGCCCAGCCAGAAATGGCCGGCCTGATGCTGTTCAGCCAGACCTAACAGCAAGAATTAAGGGGCTTCGGCCCCTTCGTTCTATCCAAAAAATCAGAGGATTCAGATCATGTCGCAACTCATCTACACCCAAGGCACTGCGACCTTCACGGTGCCGGCAAACGAAAGTGTCGCGGTATTCACCGTCGGCGAGGCCAACGTATTTCAAAACGTGGGCTTCCCCAACTTCCCATCTGCCAAGGACCTGCTAGGCACTGTGGTCAACACGCAAACTGTGTTCGGCCCGTTTACCACTGCGGCCAGTATCACCATCGAGGCCAGTGCTGCTGAGGTCCAGTACGAGGTAGGCACCGCTCCTACAGTTCTGTCTCGTCTGGCGAGCCAAGTCCAGGCCGCGCCCGTTGCGTTGAATGCGACTGGCGCCATTACCGCGGCCGCCATTCTCGGTGGCATCGTCACTTCGACCACAGCGGCGGCCGTGGCTGGCACAGTGCCGACCGGCGCAGTTATGGACGCGGCTACCGAGATGGCGATCAACGACTCCGTTGACTGGTCTGTCATCAACACCGGCGGCAATACCTTCACCGTGACTGCGGCTACTGGACATACCCTGGTGGGCGTCGCAGCAGTGGTCACCGTGACATCTGGGCTTTTCCGTACTCGCAAGACTGCGGCGGATACCTTCGTAACCTATCGGCTGTCCTAAGCCGGATGGATGGGCCGGTGCACCGGCCTGTCCGAATGAAAGAATCAAGTGCTGCCCAGGAGGAATATCGGTGAGCTTTCCAACCATCGTTTACAGGTGCCCAGGTGCTCACCATTGCATCGGAGGAACGTATGACTACATTGGCGCAGCAGATGAAGAAGCTCTGTCGAGTCTCCGCTCCGCTGGGTGGTTTATGACTCTTCCTGAGGCCATGGCGGGAGAAGATATTCATTCCAAACCGTCGCGCTCCGAGCTGGAAGAGAAGGCTTCAGAGCTCGCGATTAAGTTCGATGGGCGCACATCTGATCGGCGTCTAACCGAATTGATCGAAGCCGCGATCGGCCAGGAGTCGTAATCATGGGCTGGACTAAGCGGCAATACATTGAGCAAGCATTCTCTGCTATCGGGATGGCCGGATACGTCTTTGATCTTGAGCCCCAACAGCTTCAGATGGCGCTGACACGTCTTGACTCAATGATGGCCGCATGGAATGCAAAGGGTATCCGCGTCGGGTACCCAGCTCCCAGCAGCCCCCAGAACAGCAACATCGATGAAGAGACGGGCGTCCCTGACGCAGCAAACGAGGCGATCTATTACGGCCTGGGGATCCGCATTGCTCCAGACTTTGGCAAGACGGTAGCGCCTGATGTTAAGTTCTTCGCGAAAACCGCCTATGACACGCTGCTGGCATTGGCGTCGACCCCGATCGAGAAGCAATTCCCGGGGACTCTTCCAGCCGGCGCCGGGAACAAGCCATGGCGCAACAATGATAGCCCCTTCCTTAATCCGCCTTGCGACCCGCTTCTTGCTGGTCCTGACAGCATTATCGAATTCGACTGAGGCCAAGCCATGACGTCAATCAACAAGCTCACCCGGATCGACACGGTAAATGCTGGCGATGTCGTCCCTATCTACATCCAGAATCAAGGTGATGCACGTGGCGCCGCAATGTCGGTGCTTCTCGCATACATGCAGGGGAGTCTTGACTTCCCAAGCACTGGAATCCCTGAGTTCGTCACGCAATATGCCGCCCCATCAGCGACAGGCTTTAGCGTTTCGATCACCACTGCGGCGTCGAATATTCATCTGATCTTGACGCCGACAGGCACTTTCGCTGCCGGGACGCTTGTTCTCCCACTGGCGAGCACCTGCGTCGACAAGCAAGAAGTTCTGGTCAATTGCACTCAGATCGTTACCGCCCTGACGGTCAGCGCCAATGGTGCAACGGCCGTGACGGGAGCGCCTACTACTTTGGCCGCTAACGCATTCTTCCGCCTGAAATTCGATCTACCTACCGGCACTTGGTATCGCGTCGGCTAACTGAGGCATTAGACAATGATTAATCGTGCATTCAATCCGCATCGTGGCGCGAACCAAGTTACTACCCCTGCTGCTGCATCGGCATCTATCTCAATCGATCCTGTGGCGAAATCGGTCCGACTGGTGAACAGCGGGGCGAACATCTGTCATGTACGCGTAGGGACCGGCGCCCAAACGGCGACAACAGCAGATCTTCCAGTGTTTCCACTTTCCTCGGTGATCATCACCAAAGGCGACGGCGAAGACACGCTGGCGCATATCTCCGCTGCCGGTACCACTCTTCATGTACAGACTGGCGAAGGCGGCATATAACCATGCAAATCCCTATCCTTGACGGGATCTATACCGATGAAGAGGCGGACTTCCGCAGTTCGTACCCGGTGAATCTGATCCCGGTTCCGAAGGAAAACGGGATATCGAAAGGATACCTGCGCCCTGCTGACGGGATCATCCAGTCTGGATCAGGCCCTGGCATAGATCGGGGCGGCATCAATTGGAAGGGCGCCTACTATCGAGTGATGGGGTCTAAGCTGGTATCAATCGATAAAGCCGGGACCGTGACAGTCCTGGGCGATGTCGGGGGCACCAACCAGGTAAGGTTTGATTATTCCTTTGACCGCCTGGCGATCGCTTCCAACAATAAACTTTACTACCTGATCGGCACCTCTCTAACACAGGTCACGGACCCAGACTTGGGCGCAGTAATCGATGTTGTATGGGTCGATGGGTACTTCATGACTACTGACGGGATATCCCTCGTGGTCACCGAGTTGAACGACCCGGCCGCAGTGGATCCATTGAAATACGGAAGTTCTGAGGCCGATCCTGATCCTGTCATTGGGTTGCTCAAGATACAGAACGAAGTGTACGCAATGAACCGGTACACGATTGAGGTCTTTGACAATATCGGGGGTGATCTCTTTCCGTTCCAGCGTATTGAGGGCGCGCAAATCCAGAAGGGGATCATTGGCACCCACGCCGCATGCATATTGGTTGATGCTGTGGCTTTCCTGGGCAGCGGGAAGAACGAGGCGCCAGGGGTTTACCTGGGAGCAAATAGCGTTGCGACCAAGATTTCTACTCGAGAAGTGGACCAGATTCTCCTCAATTACTCTGAGGCCCAGCTTTCCCAGAGTGTTCTTGAGGCGAGAATCGACAAGGGGCACCAGCACCTTCTTGTACACCTTCCTGACCGAACCCTTGTCTATGACGTAGCAGGGTCTTCAGCGGTGCAGCAGCCGCTATGGTTCTATTTGACCAGTGCTGTTGATGGATTTTCTACCTACCGCGCCAGGAACCTGGTTTGGGTATTTGACCGTTGGAACTGCGCCGATCCAACGAGCAGTATGCTTGGGTATCTTACGACCGAGCTGTCCTCTCATTATGGTGATCTGGTGCGCTGGGAGTTCGGCACAACCATTGTCTATAACGAAAGCAGGGGCGCGATATTCCACGAGCTTGAGTTGGTTTGCCTCGTCGGTCGTTCTGCCTTCGGCTTGGACCCAACGGTAAGCTCCTCTTACTCTGTCGATGGAGAGAACTGGAGTCAGGAGAAATTTATCCGAACAGGCAAGGCTGGGGATAGAGCCAAGCGCATGGTCTGGTTTCAGCAAGGGCATATGCGCAACTGGCGCATTCAAAGGTTCAAAGGCACGAGTGATGCACGTATATCAATCGCGCGACTAGAAGCCACCATAGAGCCACTAAATGCCTAGCCAGAAGATAAAAATCACGAGGGATCAGCTTGCTGCTTTCGCACCAAGCGCTCAGGTGATACGAGCTTTTGAGCAAATGCTTCTCCAGCTGAATGTTGAAATCCCTGACAACCTCGAAGAGCTGACAATCCTTATTCAAGAAGCATACTCAGAGGCGCAGTCCGGCTCAGCCCGAGCCGACCAGGCCAATAGCGCGCTTCAGAGCATCGCAGAGTCTCTGCAGATGTTGGCAGCAGCCCCGGCGACTCAGGCGAACAACTTCCTCAAAGCCGACTATATCGATATTGATACACTTCCGCCGGAACCCGAGTATGCCGTTGGCAGATTATGGTGGAATCAGACGGGGACACTGAACCTTGGGATGGGTAATGGCAATATTACCCAGCAAGTGGGCGAGGAAGTCTTTATCTATGGGAAAGCATCGGCCGCCATTACTGACGGTCAGCTAATACGAATCACCGGTACCGTCGGCGCATCTGGGGTTGTGACATTTGGCCCTACAACTGCGGGCATGACAGATCCAAATGACATAGTTGGGATTGCTACCGAAAACATCGCCAATAACGCTTTTGGGCGCGTCACCATAATAGGAATTGTGCGCGGGATAAATACGACCGGCGCATCATCCGGGGAATCATGGAGTGACGGGGATGCCCTTTGGTATAAGCCTACTGGTGGTGGCCTGATGACGAATGTAAGGCCCTCTGCGCCGAATCAGAAGACGCAGGTTGCCGTCGTCATTAATGCGGGCCCTGGGTCGTCAGGGTCGCTCCAGGTGCTGATAGAGCGCGGAAGCGCGCTTGGCGTCACGGATTCAAACGTCGAGATCACGGCTGTAGCCAACAAGAATATACTTCAGTATGACTCTGGGCTTGGGTACTGGAAAAACGTATCTCAGTCAGCCGGCGGAATAGTCGCCGCTGAGACGCATGCAGCGTCTAGCAAAGCAACCCCGGTTGATGGGGATGAGTTCCCGCTGATAGACAGCGCGGCGTCATTTTCACTCAAGAAATGGACGTGGGCCAATATCAAGACAGCGATCGCTGCATGGCTGAATACCGGGGTAATTCCTATTCATGTCACGACCGCCAAAGCCACTACAACCATGAGTGTTGGAAGTGCTACCCCTTCTGCCTCGGGGGCCGGATTAACGTTTCCGGCAACACAAAGCGCATCGTCTGACAAGAACACGCTTGATGATTACGAGGAGGATGCATTTGTTCCAACGTGGAATGGTGGATCGCTTACGGTTAATTCTTGCACGTACACCAAGATAGGCCGATTGGTCTATGTGATGTACGACGTTACCTTTGGTGCTTCTGCGTCGGGCTCTGTCTCCACATTGAGCGTGCCATTCGCTCTAAGCAGTAGTTTTGGTAGTGGATCAGTGAATTTCACTGATTATGGCGCGGCATTGTTTGTGGACATGGATTTGGGCAATGGTGCTACCACCCCTATCGCGTTTCGTGCAGCGGCAAATGGTGCTGCTTTGGCATGCAGCACACTGGCTACCAAGCGCGTTATATTCAATACTATCTATAACACTTCAACCTGAGGGACTGATATGGCGGTCATAGTCAAAAATATAATCCCAAGGAAGCAGGCCGAAAACAGCCAGACGACGCAATACACCGCCTTGAATGCTAAAGCAGTGATCGACAAATTCACTGTTACCAATACGAGCGCAGTGACGGTCAGCTTCAGTTGTAACCTTGTTGCCTCTGGCGACACTCCTGGGAATCATAACCTTGTGACGAAAATGAGAGGAATTGCAGCGGGCGAAGCTTATACATGTCCAGAGCTTGTGGGTCAGGTTCTTGATTCGGGCGGCTACATCAGCACGCTTGCTAGCGCTGCTACGTCTCTGACTATCAGTGCATCTGGAAGAGAAATTACATAGCCATTGATTTATAATCAAAGCAGCTGAGAAATCGGAGCGGCCAGCAGCTCACAGCCCCAGTAATGGAGAGTGTGATGCTGATTGTTGATAATTTTCTTCCTGAGTTCGAAGCGCTGCGCGAGTATGCGGACCGCGCTGAATTCAAAGATGTTGTAAATGACTTTGATGGCGTCACTTATCCGCTCATTTGCCGCGATATACCGCCCCAGATCGCAAAGTCTATCCTGACTAAACTTTCGCATATCATCGGTTCTGAAGCCCTGAATCCGACCATGTTCATGCGTCGCTCTCCTGCTGGAGTTCATTGCCCGCACCAAGTCCATTCCGATCTCAGCATGGGGCGCAAGAGCCTAATGCTGTATCTCAACCGCGAAGAAGATTGCTGGGGTGGAACAAGCTTCCTAAGCCATAAAGACACTGGCATTGGCTACAACCCTGGTCATCCCACTTTCGTCTCATTGGTTGTGGCAAGTCAAAACGACCCAGACGCATGGGATGTTCGCGACATGGCCGAAATGCGCCCGAACCGAGCCGTGATATTCGATGCTGCGAGATTGCATCGAGCCGAACCTGTCGGCGGATTTGGTGACACCCCAGAAAACACCCGGGTCGTTCTGACCTGCTTTTTCAGCTGAGGCAATCATGGTCCGTGACGGAAAATTAGAAGATCTTGCCGCCGTGGTTGAGATGGCTCGTGAGTTCTGGAAGCACACCATGTATGACGACCCTTTCGATGCTGACCATGTTCATTTCATGGCATCGCTAGCGCTCGATCATGGGCTTTTGGCCATCCTGGAGATCAATGGCAGCGTCGAAGGTTTCGTGGCCGGTGTGTGCGGCCCGCTGCTGGGGTGTGCAGCCGTGAAAAGTGGCACCGAAATAGCCTGGTGGGTTAATCCTCGAGCCCGAAAAGGGATGAATGGGATTCGCCTCATGGACCATATTGAGGGGCAAGCACGAAGCCAGGGTATCAAGTACTGGAACATGATCGTCATGGAGTCATGCGACCCAGAAATAGGCGCGACCATCTATCAGCGTCGCGGATATCAGAAATCTGAAACTTCATTTACGAGGATTTTGTAATGGCAGCCACTACAGCGGCCGTAGTCGGAGCAGGCGCGGCAGTCTATGGCGCCTCGAAATCCGCAAAAGCGTCAGGCAAGGCCGGGGAGGCCCAGGCCGAAGCATCAGAAGCAGGAATTGCCGAGCAACGCCGACAATTCGACGCCATCAGCAAGCTGCTTGAGCCCTACGTGACGGCTGGGACGGGCGCCCTCGGGCAGCAGCAGGCAATTCTCGGCCTGAGCGGCGCGAACGCTCAGCGAGACGCTATTTCCGGCATTGAAAATTCACCTTATTTTCAGTCCGTTGCGAAGCAAAGCGAAAATGCCATGCTGCAAAACGCGTCCGCCACTGGAGGCCTGCGTGGCGGCAACATTCAGGGTGCTTTGGCTCAATATCGGCCACAGCTTCTGAATCAGTTGGTCCAGCAGCAGTATCAGAACCTCGGCGGCATCACTTCTCTGGGGCAGAGCTCTGCCGCGCAGACAGGCAATGCCGGCATGCAGTCGGCAAACAACATCTCTGGGCTTCTGGCGCAGCAGGGGCAAGCACGGGCTGGCGGCATTCTCGGCCAAGCCAACGCGCAGAATCAGATGATCAGCAATTTGATCGGGATCGGCGGCGCTGCATACGGCGCAGGAGCTTTCTGACATGGCCCAACCATTCAACTACAACATTCAGCAACCTGATATCGCTGGTTCGCTGATGGGGGGGATTCAGGCCGGACAAGGGCTTGCCCAGCAGCAGAAAGCGAGCGCTATGGCCGAGCAATATTCGTCCGATCTGCAGAGCTACTTGAACAACCCGACTGCCAGTGCTGCTGCGGCCATGTCGGTCAAGTACCCGGCTCAAAGGGAAGCGTTCAAGCAGGCCTGGGATATCCAGAGCAAGGATCAGCAGGATTCCCAGTTCCGGGCAGGCACCCAGGTTTACAGTGCAATCCAGAGTGGCAAGCCGGATATCGCCAAAGGTATTTTGGACCAGCAGATTCAGGCCATGGAGAACTCCGGGCAGGACCCAAGCAGCTTGGTTCAGATTCGGGATTCACTCGAGCGCGATCCTAAGCTGACCGGCGCCCAGATCGGATTGACCCTATCGGCTTTGGACCCTGAGAAGTGGGGGAAGATTGCCAGCGAATTGCGCTCCGCCGAAGCCGCCCCTTCCGAATTGACAGCCTCCCACGCCAAGGCGGCAAAGGCTGCCATTGACGCCAAATATGCTGAATCAAAAGCGGTTCAGGACCTGGCGAAAAGCGGCTGGGAAATCTCCAAGATGCAGAATGATATCCAGGTGTCACGTCAGAACTCTCAGATCGCGGCGCTGAATGCGAATATCGCCCGGGAAAGCAATGACTTGAAGCGCCAGGCCCTTCAGCAGAAAGTGCAAGACGCTCAGATGAAGCGAGACGAGACGATTCGCGGGAAAGCTGCCGAGGTTGAATCGTCGCGGGCCACTATCGATAACATGCTCAATACCGCAGATAGGGTGCTGAAGACTCCTGTGGGAGTTATTGAAAGCGCTACGGGGCCAATTTCTTCTAGGCTGCCCACAGCAAGCCAGGATACGGCAGACTTCGAAGAATTGCTGACCACTCTTTCATCTCAGGCATTTATGGCTCAGATCCCGGCTCTCAAGGGAATGGGGGCGCTTTCCAATGCCGAAGGCGAAAAGCTCCAGGCGTCCCTGCAAAACTTGAGCCTTCGACAATCACCATCGCGACTTGTCGAGAACGTTCGAGAAGCGCAACGCCTGATTCTCAAAAGCCGCAGCAATTTGTCTGAGAAGTTCGGCGTGCCTGACGTCGTGCCTGACACGCCATCAGCCGCTCCGGGGCCAGATGAAGTCGATGCCCTTCTACAAAAATATGGAGCGGCTCAATAATGGCCACTCTACAGCAGTTGGAATCAGCCCTGATCAACGCCGATAAGGCCGGCGACATGGATGCAGCCCGTAAATTGGCCGCTGTTGTTGCGCGCGCAAGGCAAGACCCCATGAATCAGGTTCCGGGGAATGAAATCCCGGAGACAGTGCAGCGGGCCCCTGAACAATCCCTAGGCGACGAAATTGTGGGCGCTGGTGAAACAGCCCTGGCTCTCGGCACTGGCGCCACAAGCGGCGCCCTCGGAATGATCGGGGGCACGCTTAAGGGGCTCGCTGAACAGTTGCTATCAGGGCAATTTGGCACGCAGCAAGCGGCTGACGCTGTGGAGCAAGCCGCTACACAGGGTGCCGAGTCTTTGACATATTCGCCCCGTACAGAGGCTGGGCAAGAAATGACTCAGGCTGCCGGCGAGGCACTGGCGCCTTTAGCCGCGGTGGCCCCAATGACCGCGGAGATTGGCGCGATTGCTCAAGGCGCTCGCGCAGCCGCACCACTTACCAGGGCAGCAGCTGGCAAGGTGAGTACGCCGGTCACGCAAGGAGCCAAGCATATTACTGAGGCGGTGCGCCCAGCAACCGCAGAAGCCCAAACAGGCGCTCGAAGCGGTGGCGCGGCGGCAGTAGAGGCGGGGACTCTACGCCAGGCCAAGGCAGAAGAGCTTCCGGTTCCAATCAAGCTAACCCAGGGTCAGCGCAGCAGGGATCTTGGGCAACAGCGTTTTGAGCGGGAGACTGCGAAAGATCCCGAAATGGGCGCAGCCATTCGCGACAGGTTCGCCCAGCAAAATATGCAGCTACAGCAGAACTTTGACTCATTCATCGATATGACAGGCGCGCAGGCAGGCGATCTACGATCAGCAGGGCTGTCTGTCGATCGAGCGCTACGTAGCCGTGCTGCTTCTGATAAGAACCGAATCCGTGCCCTTTATAAGGAGGCTGAAAAGTCTGGAGAAATGGAAGCGCCTGTGAGGCTGGACGATCTTGTCCGTCACATTGAAGAAAGCGCGCCGGAATCAGAGGTGGCCAATGTTCTGAAGGCCGCAAGGTCTAAGGCTATCCAGCTTGGGGTGGCAAAAGAAGATTCCAGTGGGGCCCTGATCCCTCAGCCGGTATCGCTCAAGAATGCCGAGCTATTTCGCCGATCGATCAATGCGGCCACCAACATTGAGCCAACGAATATCCGTCAAGCATCGATCATGAAAGAGTTGATCGACAACGCGACTGAATCAGTTGGTGGCGAGGCATATCGTAGAGCTAGAAGCGCTCGCGCAAAATATGCGCGCGACTATGAGAACGTCACATTGGTGAAAAACCTAATGGGACAAAAGCGCGGTAGCGCTGATCGATCCATTGCTCTTGAGGATGTCGTAAGACGCTCCATTATTGATCCTGGAACGTCCCTGGATGATGTCCGACAGGTCCGTAAGCTTCTCCAGACCGAAGGGTCTAGCGGGCAGCAGGCATGGCGTGAGCTTCAAGGCGCTACTCTGAATTATCTGAAAGAAGAAGCCACCAAGAACGTGTCCAGAGACACGCAGGGCAATGCCATTATCTCGCCGGCTCAGTTAGACAGGGCCATAACAAAGCTCGACAAGAGCGGGAAGCTTGATTTCGTTTTTGGGAAGAAGGGAGCCGAGCAGTTGAGGACAATCAATGATGTCGCAAAAGATGTCTTGGTTGCTCCGCCAGGCGCAGTTAACACAAGCAATACCGCAAGCGTCCTCGCCGGCGCGATGGATCTTGTTCTAACCGCCGCCTCAGGTATTCCAGTTCCGATAATGACGAGTTTCCGCTTGCTCTCCAAGAGCATCAAAGACTCAAAACTTCGGGCAAAAGTACGTAAATCTCTTGGCGAATAATCGGAGCATGAGCTATGTCTGTTGGATCTGTTGTTGCACCATTTGCAGTATTTAACGGGAGTGATGGCAATCCTCTTAATAATGCAACTATTTATATTGGTCAGCCTAACCTGAATCCTCAAACGTTCCCTGTGAACGTATTCTGGGATGAAGCCGGCTTATATCCAGCTGTTCAGCCGCTGCGGACTATTGGTGGGTATTTTTCCAGAAATGGAACTCCGGCAAAGCTTTACGTAACCGGTAACTACTCGATCACGGTGTATGACAGCTCTGGTCGTTTCGTTTACAACTCTCCGAATGAAGTGAACGTCGAAGCAAACGTTTCAAACCTGATCAGCGACCTTGCGAATACCACGGATTCGACCAAGGGTTCGGCTCTGGTTGGTAGAGTATTCCGCCAAGTAGATACAATCGCCGAGCTTCGCACTTTGTCGAAGAATGGGACGCCGTATGCAGTGGTGACCGAGTATTACTCAGGCGCAGGTGTCATTAACAGCCTGTATAAATACGACTCAACCGATACAACCACATCAGACTCTGGGTTTTTGACTATTGTTAACCCAACTGATGGCGGTAGGTGGAAACTAAAACACGCTGACGCCTATACGTTAAAGATGGCAGGCGGGAGAGAGGATGGTGTTACTGATGATGCTGACGCATGGGATCGTCTACTTGCCGTGTCGGAAGGCAAGGAGGTTCGGTGGTCTGGCGTCAGTATGGTAGGTCGCTCTATTGTCATCCCTGTAAACACCCTGAGAATGACGGCGGACTCCAAGGCGGCAACTATAAAGGCCATGGATTCGACTAATTTTGAATACACCCTGTCGGCTGTTGGTAAATCAAAATTAGAGCTCAAAGGATTCACAGTAGATTCAAATAAGTCTGGCCGACAATCCTCACTTACAACCAGAACCGTTAGCGTTAGCCTCGTTAGCTGCACGGACTGCCAATTGACCCAAGTCACTGGCAGCAATGCCATCGGGAGCGCATCAATTCCAGGTATTGGAATTTCCACAGCTGGCGATGGACTCCAAGTAAACACAACGAACTGCATGGCAATGAGTTGTGGTGTTACAGGCAAGGCAGCCGATGGTTTCTTTTGCAGTTCCTCCAACTCCATTAACATAGGGAATGTTTCGATAGATTGCCTTGATACGGGGCATGTTATTGAAAGCTGCTCCTTTACTGGCGGGGTAGGCTGCGTATCTATCAGGTGCGGAGTGGCTGGGGCCATCACAAATGCTACAGCTCAAGACAAGTATGGGTGCTACTTCTCGGGTCTGGTGGGAGAAGACTGGGCCTCTCCTGTTACTGGTGGAATCCAGATCGGTGTTTTTGGAGCTGGAAACCTGATAGATACAAAAGTTGATGCAAGGCTTGTTGGAGTGTCGAGTTCTATTGGTCCTGGGGTGTATGTCCGTAGAACAGGCGCTGGTAGAGTTGACGGGATTGAACTGGATGTATCGGTCAGGAATGGTTCAGCTCAGGGTGTTCTGGTCGAGTCCGCAAAAATGGTCTCGCTCAAAGCCAAGGTAGTAACTCCTGCCATGGCCTGCGTGCAATTTCAGGGTGATTGCACGGATTGCGTTGTCCAGACTGGATCGAATCTTTTCGGCGGCACATTCGGGATAGTCGCCTCTAATACCTCAAAGATTCTTTCGGAAGGTGTTCACATTCAGAGTCCTTCAATGTGGGGGATATACGCCTTCGACACCTCAACCATCACAAGCCTCATGAATGATATCGTCAACCCGGGCGGTTCAAACTATGAAGGCAAGGATGCTGGGGCGACTTTGAACAGAGTTACGTTGATAGGAGGTCAGTTGTCGCTCAACAGCGTTGTCGCTGGCGCGCCTGCTGCTGGGCTTAGTTCGAAGGCCATCCTGGTCAACGGAACTGGTGCCACGGCCGGCGTGATCGGCGTGAGCGCGTCATAATCGGATCAAGCAAGTCATAGGCCATGGATGGCATCCATTTCAACACTCGAGATTGAGAGATGCCAATTTACAGCGACACCCCCTACGTTTTTACCCCGAATCCAAACGCCGATAATGGCCCGCAAATCCGATCGATCTTGAAGGCCGGCTATCGCTGGTTGCAGATCAATGGCACCGAGTGCCCAATCGGGACGACAGTCCTTTTGAATCGCGATGACAACTGGCCATACAGCGGCCAGATCATCGAGCCAGCGCCCGGGATCGATAAAGTCACGATCGATTGCAGCGGAGTAGGGCGAAACCCCGAGCTGCCATCAGACCCGAGCTATGCAGCGATTGACTACGAAGGCAACGTCCGCCCGGGCAGCTACCTGACTGCTACGGCCCACGTCAACACAACCCAGATTTTCGTAGCCGACACGACGCCCTACACGAACGGCTCATGGATTGTGATCTCGGATGCTTCGACCGACTTCGACACCTACCCGATGCCCCTGGATGGGCCAATGGAAGTCCGCCAGGTGATCTATGTCCTGGCCAACTCCCTGATCGTCAACCGGGTCATCAAGCGAGAACACCCGGAAAACGCGATTGTCGCCCTATGCGATCCCATCAAGAACGTGTACATCCGGAACCTCGAGTTCACGGGGAACTGCGCCGTCGGACTGCACATGCACTATGCCCAGCACTGCGTGATCGAAAACATCACGTCGGTCGATTGGACTGGGCGCACTATGTTGTTGGTCGACAATGGCGGCGAGTACAACACCATCATCAATAGCTACTGCATAGGTACCGAGCCTGGGCTGGGAGACGAGCAGAACACTTGGGGCGTCGTTGTCGAGGGGCAGGACTCGACGCGGATTATCAACTCTGGCGGTGAAAGCTGCGGTGTCGGCCAGGGCATGAATTACTGCATCGACACCGTCTCTGTGAATGCCCGGGGCCGCTTCAACACGGTGAATGTCGGTGTGTATACCGCGTCTATCCGTTCCGGCCTATTGCGCCCGCAGGTGGCATCACCAATCATCCTGGATACAGTCATCACTGAAGACTGCGAAGACTGCTACATCGTTGAGCCAGTCCCTTTCGTGTAGGCCCAAAATGCAAAAAGCCCGCTTGATTAGAGCGGGCTTCTATTATGGGCGTGCAGTTACTGGTGCTGGTGGAATCCTTAGCATTGCTGCCAGCTTCTTCCCGAGGATATGCGTAGGGTTCTCAACCGCCTTGTGGATAATCCAAGACAACAAGATGGTCATGGCCGTTTGCATAGAAAGAGCCGGAATTGCTCCGATGCCTTGATCGATCATGATCCTCATCCCCACGATCCCAAAGGCGCCATGGCATGCGTACAGCGGATAGCTGATGTTCGCAAGGAAGTCGAACGCCGGGCCGCCATTCCAGTCCCTGGCCAGCAGATAGAAGCCTGTGAACAGCGCAAAAGCCGCGAAGTAGGAAACGATAACCTCGAGCTGCCAGCCCTCTATAATGCAGCTGTAGCCGAAGACACAAAGCATTCCCACGGCAATGGCAAACAGTCGCTCAAGACTCAGCAGCCCACGGAAATGGTAGTTGAACGCCACACCGATCATCATGAAGAAGATGTACTTGATCGGGTAAACGAAAGCGGCCAACGGCCCCGACTGGTGAATGTTCCCCGGATAGAAGTTCGCAGCCAGCACAGTGGCGATGCCAAGCACGAATAACGGGAGAAGCTTGGCGTTGCCAATCAGTGACCAGCATAGAAGCACGACCAGGTAGAACTTGATCTCCACTTCCAGCGTCCAAACAACCCCGTCTAGCGGTACCGAGCTGCCGAACCAATCGCGGAATAGAGACATCTGGGTCAGTACTTGCGGGACGGTGTATGAGGTCGTGTAGCCCATGTAACCAGCGGCAGTCTCAAGCGCGCCGAGCGTGATAAGCAGCCCGACAATGTAGGTTGGCCAGATCCGGAACAGGCGGCCAATCACGAATTTTGTTTTCGCAAGCTGTTTGCCTTGGAGGCTTGCGACAGAAATAGGGATCACCAGGCCGCTGATCAGGAAGAACAGCGCAACACCGAATGCACCCATGTTCAAGCTGTTCAGCGGATTGAAGAAGCTGATCATCCAGTCCGGGAAAGGTTTCTCTGGCAGCGCAGGCAGCCCACCGAACTCTCCGCGGATATAGTTGAACATCAGTATGTAGTGGGCGATAACCACGCAGAGGGCTGCGATTCCGCGCAAGGCGTTCGCAAAGGCGATCCGTTGCATGATGGGTCCTTTAAATTTTTGATTGTGTAGCTGCTTAGTGTCGAATTCTATACAAGCAGGGATTGGAAAGCTAAGACCGCGGATCCAAGATTGCGGGCTTGGTAGGTTAAAACATGCAGGTAGTACAAGGGGAGTGGTACTCGGTCGGCAGAATGCCGGAGGAGGGTGCGTGACTTTTGCGTGACTCTCTCACGCTCGTGTGAGCGCTTATGGGCATTCGATTGCAGCGAGCGCCAATAAAAACGGCTATTCCAGAAGGGCTTGCATCCGTACTGCGTGCATGGGGTGCTAGGGGTCGAGTGTTCGAATCACTCCGTCCCGACCATATTCCTAAGAGAGATCAAGCACTTAGCGGCCTGATCTCTTTTTTCGTTTAGGGGCTGCGCAAAACCTGCGCAATACTCGCGCAAAACTAGCCTGTGATTTCGCTGATATTCAGGTCGGGAATTGCCTCTGACCAGATGATCTCGGCGTGGTCCCGCTGGTAGTTTTTGGTCATTGCCTCGCTCGCGTGGCCGGCGATTTTCTGCCCGTCCTTTCCAGCTTTCTGATACAGGTGCAGTGATAGCGCTCGCACTTCGTGGAAGCCTGGCATCTCCTCTTCCTTCCAACCTTTGTAGCAACCTGCCAATTCCCGGGCCTCTTTGAAGGCTCGCGTCAAATATCGCTCCTCAACCTGAGTCCAATGGTCTTTCGTCTGCGCCTGCTTCTGTTTCAGGCGATCCGGACGGCGGTGAACCAAGTAGGGGGAGGCGATATCATCCCGGCACCGGCTGATCACGGTCTGGAGCTCATCGGTCACTTTGAACCGAATCCATGCTGCGTCACTGGCCTTGGCCGTCTTCTGCTGCACTACGTACAGAAACCCCTCCCGAATCCCGTCGAACCGCATATTGAGGATGTCCGTCCGTCGCTGAGCTGTGATCAGGGCGAGGTCGATCGCGTTCTTTAGCCAGGTCGGCGACTTCTCCCGGATCGCCTTAATGCCTTCGATGGTATGTCGTTTGCGCTGCTTCTTCTCGATGCGGTTGATGGTGCTGGCCGCCGGGTTGTCCGGGCATAGGCCTTTGGCCGCTGCATGGTTGAAAATGTCGATCAGCAGGGCGCGGCACTGGTTGGCAGTGCGAGGCGTGAGGACGTCCAGCATCTCCGCGATCATGCGGATCGTGATCTGGTCGACCGCCTTTCCTTCGAACTGCTTCCGGAAGCGGCGGAAGTGCACGGCATAGAGACCCAAGGTCCCTTTTGCCAACTCCCGCGGTGGCAGCACGTCGCGTTCATACGTGTCCAGGAAGCCGGCGAACGATTCGGATGTGCTGCCCATTACGGCGCCGATCAGGTCAGCGCCGCGCATGAACTCCAGATTCAACTGCTTCGCGGCGTCAATGGCTTTCAGGCGGTCAGAGCCGAACGGGAAGAACTTCCCATCGGTTGGCCGCCGATAGCGATATGTTCCGCGCCGCGCATCGAAGTACAGGTTCTGCGGAAGGCTCTTGTTCGCAGCTTTGCGCGGCCTTGGTGCCATCATGCAGCTCCTTTCAATACCATTGCGACGAGGTCGTTGCCGGCTGACTTTGTGAATGCAGCCCAGTCAACGTACCAGAGCTTGCCTATCTGCTCGCCTGGGAGCTGACCATTTCGGATGTAGTTGCGGATCGCCTGGGGGCAGGGCGGCGTTCCGTTCACCCCCCAGCGTCGGCGCTGAAACTCGCTGATTTTGATCAGTTCTCGATTCATTATTGATGATCTCCTTGCGGTTCAGGGCCTGGCCCGCTGGATGATGTAAACGATGCCGCTAGCGGTAGCGATCAGCCACAGCATCGAACCAGTGACGGAGGCAATGAGTGCGGCTTCAGTCCCGCTCTCCCACATGCCCGGGACGGCGTAGAAGAACCAGAGCAGGGTGATCAGCAGGTAGGCCAGCATGCCGACCAGGATCTCGAAGAGTTTTTTTGCAGGCATGGGGATTCCTCGCCGGCCGTCTCCGGCCGGTGTGATTGATGAGGGATGTGCCGCACGTGGCGGCAGAAGGTGGTTATTTGGTGTCTAGTCGGTAGTAGGTGGTGCATCTGCACCGCGGGCAGATCATGTCGCTGACGCCGGCGCCAAATTTTTTGCTTGGAACCTTGAGGCGTTCGCTTTCCATGTGTTTGTTCTTGCAACGACAGCACTGAACCTTGATGTCGGACATACGGATTCCTCGCCCGCGTGCTGCGGGTCTATCTGAAAGTTGAGTGTGGGGGGTTAAGCAGAAAGCTCGATCAGTGGGATCCGGCTCATGTGCATCGTGTAGCCGGTACGCTTCTCCATCGCGTTGTACTTGCCCAGCAGTTCTGGGCGATGCCGGCGCCCGTTGCGCAGATCGCCTTTGCTGCCGAAGAGGCAGAAGACGCAGCTCAGGCGATCATTTCCCAGGGCGTAGGCATAGTGCGGCTCTTGACCAGCGGCTGCGATGATGCCGAACACTTCCTCGGTGCTCAGATCATGCACCGGTAGCCATTCGTCCAGGTGTTGACGCTGTTGCTGATACCCATACGACTGAACTCTTTGCGCTTTGCCCGGCCTGGCGACTCCGCAGCACGCAGACCCAAGCAGTTGACGATGACCTTGAAACCGTTGGCCTTGGCATACCGGCGCACCTCGCGCTGAATTGGCCCGCGCTTCAAGTCGCTGGTGCACTGACGGGTGCTCGCCGATGGCCAGCTCGGCACCTCGGGACGACTTTCGAAACGCCGCTCGACCATTTCTAGCAGTGTCTTACTGGCCTTGGCCACGATGAACGGAAGGCCAGCTGATGCCGCCTGGCCCTGGGCAAGCTCCAAAGCACCGGGCCACTCCACCTCGCCCAGGCAGGCGTGAGCGACGATTACAAGCGCGAGTGGGGGCTGGAGTTCGAAGCCTTCCAGCGCGCTGATGGCTGGTGGGAAGACCCGGCCGGACCGAGCCTCTACGAGCAGGCCTATGAAGCGGCGGGATTCGTGCGAGTGGACCAGCCGCAACGCGGCGACATGATCGTCATGTCCATAGGGCGCACCGCGCACCCGAACCACGCGGGGATTTACCTCGACCCGGATCCGCAGCTGCCCGGGGAGGCGGCCGAGGTATTCGGCCCTGGACCTTTCCTACTGCACCACCTGTATGGCCGGCCAAGCGAAATCATCGTTTTCGGCGGGCCCTGGCTC
>NZ_OBDX01000048.1:0-21437 GCF_900215185.1 Pseudomonas sp. LAMO17WK12:I10
GGGGGCCAAACAATAGAAGAACAGGACAATGGCACTCAGAACAAGGCGATCTGTTCATGGTAACACCTGCTCCGAGCGGTTTCGTGGTGATGCCCAGGCGCTGGGTAGTGGAGCGAACTCATGCCTGGAATGAGAGGGCTCGACGACTAATTATGCATCACGACCGGTTGTTCGCTGTGAGTGAGGCGTGGGTGTGGCTGGCCGAAGCACGCATACTCGCGCGCCGACTCACTACATAATTTTGTCTACACCCTCTTAGTTGGCAGCCTGTCCGCATTACCTGCTTTATGTTCCCCCTGTTCAGACTGGTCATTTACTGGGCCGTTTACCGCCAGGCGACCAGTGAGTACCAGGGGGAACCGGACGCCATACGGCTCTTGCCATCCGCTTTACGTTAACGTCAAGATGCTTCGGCGCGGTTTGTCCCGTGGCGCAGGTTTTGCTTCTGTAAGGGCAGGGCTGGCCACGGGCCAAACTTCCCTTTACTGCCTTCTGAACCGGGTGTAGACATTGCCCATGGCTTGCGTGCCCCTCGCAACCCAAGGGAATGGACCGGGGAGGTGCCGGGCGGACCGATTCGGAGCGCTTGATGACGCTTATAAAAACAACAACCGGCGAGCTGCAGCACCAAGCCGGGCTGGCCCGCAGAAAGCTCCATCTGGAAGGCGCAGTCCCCGACGGCGTATTGCGTGCGGAAATCGATGCCTCATGGCGGCGCAGCCTCAGCCATGGCGTGCACTTCAATGGCCAGCCGGAGCTGACCCTGGAATCCGGCGCCAGCCTCGAGATGCTGCTGGCGAGCAATCGCCTGCTGCTCGACGCGGCAATACCCGCCATCGACTACCTGGCCGAGCGCCAGGGCCAGGACGGCCTGATTATCCTGGCCAATGCCGACGCCACCATTCTGTCGATCGAAGGCCGGGCCGACCGGCTCAAGGGCAGCGGCGTGCAGGACATCACCCTCGGCGCCTGCTGGAGCGAAGCCACCCGTGGCACCAATGCCCTGGGCACGGCGCTGGTGGAAGCGCGCACCACCCTGATCGACTGCGGCGAACATTACCTGGATCGCCTGAGCCATTTCTCCTGCACCTCGGTGCCCATCCATTGCCCCCAGGGCGAGATCCTCGGCGTGCTCGACCTGACCCGCGAAGGCCCGCTCGGCCGCATCCACGACAGCACCGCGCTGCTGAGCATGGCGGTCAGCCAGATCGAGAGCCGGGTGTTCAACGACAGCTTTCCCGAGCAGATTGTCCTGGCGTTCCACAGTCGTCGGCAGTATCTCGAATCGCCGTGGCAAGGCTTGCTCGCGGTCAGTCTCGGCGGGCAGATCCTGGCGGTCAGTGCCCAGGCCTGCCAGTTGTTGCGCGCCGAGCGTTCGGCACTGGTCGGGCGGCGTTGCGAAGAGTTTCTCGGCGTGGATGGCGTGCAACTGCTCGGCCGTTTGCAACAGGGCGGCATCGGCAGCCTGCAGACCGCCAAGGGCGAGTTTTTCTACAAGACCCTGCGCGCTCCACAACGCTCGATCAACCTCAGCAGCGTGCCGCGCAGCACGTCGAAAAGCGCCCCGAGCCAGGCGCAGCCCGACCCGCAACTCGACACCCTGGCCGGCAGCAACAGCCGTTATGCCCGGGCCTTGCGCATGGCCCGGCAGGGCCTGGCCAATGCCTTGCCGGTGTTGCTGCTGGGGGAAACCGGCACCGGCAAGGAGGTCGTTGCCCGCGCCCTGCACCTGGCCGGCAGCCGCGCCGACAAGCCCTTTATCGCGGTGAACTGCGCGGCGATCCCCGAGGGCCTGATCGAGTCGGAGCTGTTCGGTTATCGCGAGGGCGCCTTCACCGGCTCGCGCCGTGGCGGCATGATCGGCCGCCTGCAACAGGCCCATGGCGGCACGCTGTTCCTCGATGAAATCGGCGATATGCCGCTGGCCTTGCAGGCGCGCCTGTTGCGGGTGCTGCAGGACCGCAAGGTGGCGCCGCTGGGGGCCGGCGAAGAGCAGGACATCGACATCGCTCTGATCTGCGCCACCCACCGCGACCTCAAGCAGCAGGTGGCCGACAAGCAGTTTCGCGAGGACCTGTTCTACCGGGTCAACGGCATCAGCGTGATGCTCCCGGCGCTGCGCGAACGCGAGGACTTCGACGCGTTGCTGGACGTGCTCCTGGCCAAGCTCGGCAGCCCCGGCGTGGCCCTAGCCGAGGACCTGCGCCAGCTGCTGGCCGGCTATCACTGGCCGGGCAACATCCGTCAGCTGGAGATGGTGCTGCGCACGGCGCTGGCGATGCGCGAAGAGGGTGAGGCGGCCCTGAGCCTGGACCATCTGCCCGACAGCATGCTCGACGATCTCAACGCCAGCGAACGCCCGGCCAGCGGCAGCATCCGCGAGAACCAGCTGGAACTGATCCGCCAGGCACTGGACAACCACCAGGGCAATGTTTCCGCCGCCGCCGATGCCCTGGGCATCAGTCGCGCGACCCTGTACCGCAAGCTCAAGCAGTTGCGCAGCTGATGTCGCGCCTGCTCAGCCGGCTGGTGGACAGCCCCGACCCCGCGGCCCTGCAAGCCGCCTTGCGCTGGCTATACGGCTTTGTCCGCCCGCAGCGCCTGGCCATCGCCGGGTTGCTGGCGCTGTCGGTCTGCGCTTCGTTGCTGGTGCTGGTGCAGCCGTGGCTGACCAAGCTGCTGATCGACGACGGCCTGCTGGCGCGCAATTTCCCGAGGCTGGCGTGGATCGCCGGGCTGATGATTCTCGCCGGGCTGCTGGGCACCGCGCTGTCGGGCATCAACCGCTACCTGCACACGCGCCTGTCGGGGCGGATCCTGTTCGCCCTGCGCGACGACCTGTATCGGCATTTGCAGCGCCTGTCGCCGGGCTTCTACGGCCAGCGGCGGATCGGCGACCTGATGTCGCGGCTCGATGGCGACGTGGCGGAGATCCAGCGCTTTGCCGTCGATTCGCTGTTTTCCGCGGTGTCCAGCGTGATCGGCCTGGTGGTGGCCCTGGCGCTGCTGGTGACCCTGTCCTGGCAGCTGTCGCTGCTGGCGCTGTTGCTGATTCCGCTGGACGTGCTCTGGCTGCGCTGGATGCGGCGCAAGGTCGAGCGCGATGTGCGGCAACTGCGCGAGCGTTCGGCGGACATGTCGTCGTTCATGGTCGAGACCCTGCCGGTGATGAAGTTCATCCAGAGCGCCGGCCAGCAGCAGCGCGAGGCGCGGCGCCTGGAGCAGTTGGGGCAGGGCTACATGAGCCAGTTGCTGCGCCTGCAGGTCAGCGAGTTCTTCACCCAGGCGGTGCCCGGCACCCTGACCTCGCTGTCGCGGGCCTGTGCGTTCCTGATCGGCGGCTATTGGGTGGTGCAGGGCACCTGGCAGCTGGGCGCGCTGATCGCCTTTTCCACTTACCTGGGCATGGCCGTGGGGCCGGTGCAGAGCCTGCTGGGGCTGTACGTGGCGATCCAGCGCATGAGCGTCAGCCTGGGCCGGGTCATGGAGCTGCGTGGCGAACAACCGAGCGTGACCACGCCGGCGCAACCGCTGCCGATGCCCAGCGGCGGCGAGCTGTCTTTTCGTGATCTGCACTTCAGCCACCCGGGGCGGCCGAGCACCCTGCGCGGCATCGAGGCACGCATTCCCTATGGCCTGAAGGTGGCCCTGGGCGGCGGTTCCGGGGTCGGCAAATCGACCCTGATCGACCTGCTGCAACGCCACCACGACCCGCAGTCCGGGCAGGTGCTGCTGGACGGTATCGACCTGCGCCAGCTCGACCTGTTCGAGCTGCGCCGGCGCATCGCCGTGGTCAGCCAGGACATCGTGCTGTTCCGCGGCAGCCTGGCCGACAACCTGGCCTACAGCGTGCCCGACGCACCGCGCGCGGCGGTGGCCGAGGTGGCGCGGCTGGCGCAACTGGACAGCCTGATCGAAGCGCTGCCCGAAGGCCTGGACAGCCCGTTGGGCGAGCGCGGCCAGCAGCTGTCCGGCGGGCAGAAACAACGGATCGCGATTGCCCGCGCGCTGCTCCAGGACCCGTTGATCCTGGTGCTGGACGAAGCCACCTCGGCGGTGGACGAAAGCATCGAGCGCGAAGTGATCGAGGCCATCGACCGGCTGTTCGCCGGGCGCACGCGGATCCTGATCAGCCATCGGCCGTCGACCCTGGCCGACGCCGACCTGCGCTTCGAGCTGGTGGACGGCGTGTTGCACTCCGTGAAGGTGCCCCATGAAGCCTGAGCTGCGGATCGGCGTGATCGACAGCGGGCATACGGCTGTGCAACGCCCGCAGGTGGTGGCCGGGCGGCGCTTCTACCTGGTAGAGGACGGGATCGGCGAGGGCGACTTGCGCGAAGACCCCCTCGGCCACGGCAGCGCGATCATCGAGGCGATCAGCGTGCGGGCGCCCCAGGCGCGTTTCTGTGTGGCCCAGGTGTTCGACCAGCGCGGGGTGACCAGTGCGCTGCAGATCGCCAGTGCCCTGGACTGGCTGGTGAGCCAGCGGGTGCGGCTGATCAACCTCAGCCTGGGGCTGCGCCAGGACCGCCGCCTGTTGCGCGAAGCCTGCGCGGCCGCCCTGGCCCGTGGCGTGCTGTTGTGCGCCTCGACGCCGGCCCAGGGCGAGGGAGTATTCCCGGCGCGTTACCCGGGGGTGCTGCGGGTCACCGGCGATGCCCGTTGCACCCCCGGCGAATGGTCGTGGCTCGACAGCCAGCAGGCCGATTTCGCCGCCTGTGTGCAGGGCAGCCACCCCGGCCAGTCCGGCGCCAGCCTGGGCTGCGCGGCCTTGAGCGGGCATATCGCCGGCTACCTCGGCGAACACCGCGACGCCGATAACCCGCAGGTGGTCCAGTGGCTGCGGACCCACGCCCGCTATCACGGCCCCGAACGGCGCGGCTGGACATGAGGCCGATCCTGGTGCTCGGCGCCGGCCCGGCGGGGGCCGCGGTGGCCCTGGGCTTGCGCCGCCTGGGTTACGCGGTGGCGCTGGTCAGCGAGTGGCGGCGTTTCCCGGCGCTCGAAGGGGTGTCGCTGCGGGTGCTCGAAGCCCTGCGTGGCGCCGGCCTGGGGCGTGGGCTGGAGGCGGCGTTGCAGGCGTCCCAGCGTCAGGTGGTGTGGAACGGCCAGAGCCATGCGCAGAACGTCGAATACCTGCTGGATCGCCCGCGCTTCGATCGCGGCCTGCGCGAGGATCTGCGCGAGGCCGGGGTCGAGTTGATCGAGGGCCGGGTGCTGGAGGTGCAGTCGACGGCGAACGGGCATCGGCTGCGGATCGAGGGGCAGGCCGAGCGTTTCGCGGACTTTCTGGTGGAGGCCCGCGGGCGCCAGGCGCCTGCATTGAGTAAAGAACTGGGCAAAGGCCTGCGGGGCCCGGAAACGCTCAGCCTGCTCAACCGCTGGCAGGGCGCGCCGGGCAGCACCGCCAGCGCCGTGCACAGCCTGGAGGACGGCTGGGCCTGGATGGCGCGCCAGGCCGACGGCCAGTGTTACTGGCAACTGACGGTGGACGTGGCCAGCGCTGCGCTGCCGGGCAAGGCGCAGTTGCTGGATTACTGCCGCCAGCGCCGCCAGGCTTCGGCCCTGGCGCGGGCGTTTTTCGGCGCAGGGCCGCAGCTCGATGTGCAACTGCACGCGCGCAGCAGTACGGCGATCCTCTGCCCGCAGGTGTGTGGCGCCAACTGGATTCGCGTGGGTGATGCGGCCATGGCCGTGGACCCGCTGTCGGGCAACGGTATCTTCCAGTCGCTGTCCTCGGCGTTGCAGGCGCCGGCGGTGATCAACACGCTGCTGCAACGGCCCGAACGCGCGGCGCTGGCGCAGCGCTTCCATGCCCGGCGGGTGGAGCAACTGTTCCTGCGTTTTGCCCGCATCGGCCGCGATTTCTACGCCGACGAGCAGCGCTGGGCCGAGCAGCCGTTCTGGCAGGCGCGCCGGCAATGGCCGGACCGCGAGCCGGCGCATCGCGTCGCGGATTTTTCCGCCCTGCGCATCGAGCGCGCTCCGGTATTGCGCGACGGCCTGGTGGACGAAGCCGAGGTGGTGATCACCCCGGACCAGCCGCTGGGCATCTGGCATGTGCAAGGAGTGGAGCTGGCGCCGCTGTTGCGCCGCTTGCCCAACGAACCGGCGCAACAGCTGCTGGTGGGCCTGAGCGCAGAGCAGGACAAGGCCGTGCGTGGCTGGTTGCTGGGGCAGGGATACCAGCCTTGAGGCGACGGGGCGGCTTTTGTAGCCGCTGCCGCAGGCTGCGATCGACGGCGCAGCCGCCGCAAAGGCGCCAGCGATCGATCGCCGGATGTGTGGCGCCTGGACGAATGATCGCGAGCAAGCTCGCTCCTACAGAAGATGAGACGCCCTTGTAGGAGCGAGCTTGCTCGCGATCCGCGCAGCGGCCATCCAAACCCCGCCGCCCGGCTTGCGACAGCTAACAATCAGCTATCGGGATTGACGTACACCCGGTGGCCGCCTTTCCAGGTTTCGCAGACCTTGATGTCCCTGATGTGGGTGGCCGGCACTTTCTCGTCGAGGGGATCCTGCTCGAGAATCACCAGGTCCGCGAAATAACCGTCCTGCAGGGACCCGGTCCAGCCCTCGGCATGGCACTGCCAGGCCGCGTCATAGGTGATGGCTTTCAAGGCCTGCTTGCGCGTCAGGCACTCGGCTTCATTGAGGATCGGTTGCAGCCTTGGGTCATGGACGAACCGCCCCTGGGCATCGCGAATGCCTTCCATCTTGCGGGTCACCGCCTGCTCCATGGAGCGCAGCGGCCCCAACGGCGTTACCGAACAGTCGCTGTGCAGGGTCATTCTCAGGTTGTGGTCCAGGGCCGACTGGCACAGGTCGAGCATCTGTTCGGCCTTGCCTTCGAAGATCGCCTGTTTGAAGGCGTAGCCCCAGTAGCCGACATGACCGATCAGGAAGCTTGGCGACAGGCCCAGGCGCTGCATGGTCTGCAGGGTGCCCGCGGTCAGCAGCGAGCAGTGCTCGATGCGGTGGCGTTTTTCCTGGGCGCTGTTGCCCTGCAAGGCCGCCTCGTAGGCTTGCAGGGTGAACTCGACGGCCCGGTCGCCGTTGGCGTGGATCATCAGCGGCCAGCCGGTTTCGATGGCATTGCGCACCACGGTCTTGTAGGCATCGGGTGGGGTGACCGGGGTGTGGTCCTGGTCGCAGAAATTGAAGTTGCCCACCGGCCGCGTCGCCTCGCAGCAGTAGCGCGTGGCCTGATAGCCCGTCAGCCCCTGGTTGGAGCCGTCCGACACCAGCTTGACCGAGCCCTGGTAGAAGCGCTTGGCCTGTTCCCGGCTGACCGGCTGGTAGCGCGGCAGCTTGCCGATGGCCTCGGGCGTGCCATCGCAGGCGGCGGCGTAACCGATCCGCAGCTTGCGGGGGCGGGTCAGGAAGTAGGCGCCCAGTACCCGCTTCGACTGGGGGTCCATCATCGCGTCGTAGAGCAGGGTGATCCCGCGGCGCGACGCCTTGTCGAAGTAGTCTTCGAGGTGCTTGAAGATATTGAGTATTTCCAGCTGCTGCCTGAGGGGAATGCTCTTGATGGCGGCCAGCACCTGGGCTTCCTGCAGGACACCGTTGTCGGCCCTGACGCCGGTTTTCTCGAACACCGCATCGCTGGCCGCGGTGTTCAGGTAGGCGGTGTGCATGGACGCGCTGATCAGCAGCATCGGATGCTGCTTGTCGATGGTGTCCAGGTTGCCGATGTCGTCGCCGGGGCCACAGTGGAAGGTGATGAGTTTGTTCAGGCCATGGGGTATGACCTGGAAGGGCATCAGCGCCGGATCGACCTGATGGCCGAGGATCCAGGTCGAGTTGTCCTTGGGCAGGTTGGCCTGGATGGTGCTTTTCAACCAGAGCCAGTCATAGGTGGGCCGTAGCCGCTGGTTCTTGTGCTCATCGGGGTTGTCGGTATCGATGGCCCCCAGGTTCAGCCAGCCTTCCATGGCACAGCTCTGCACGATATGGGCGTGGGGTTCGATCAGGCCGGGCAACAGGGTCCTGCCGTTCAATGACTGCTTTTTGTAGGTGATGCCCAGGGCGTTCATGCGGGCTTCGACGGCGGCCAGGGTGCCGGAGGCGACCACGTCGCCGGCGTGGATGCCCAGGGCCTCGACCCGTTCGTCCATGTTGCCGTCGCGCAAGGGGTAGATGGTGCCGTTGGTAAAGATGATGGACTCGCCGGCCGGTTCCCTGGCCAGTTCATTGGCGTCCTGTGGCTGGCTGGCGGTATGGCTGGCCGGGTCGAGTGTGTCCTTCAGAGCGTTCCAGATGGGGTTGTGGCATCCGCATTGGACCCCGTCGTGATCATATCCATTTGATCCCATGATGCTTCCCTCGGGTTTTCGGTGGTGATGAGGTGTGGGTTGAAGGTGGGTGAGCCAGGCCCGCAGGGCAGCTGTCGAGCCGGCTCGGGCTGAGCGTAGCAGCCGTTCGGGGCGCGGGCCGGGCAGCGGGTCGGCGACGCTAAACCAGTCGTCGGGAGACGCCGGACAAACCCCGGCGCCGCCGTGGAGAAGCGCTTGCGCGAGTGCGAGGTGCTATGTGTTGTCGCGGATCAGAGCTTGATCAGCACCGATTTCAGCTCGGTGTAATGCTCGATCGCCGCGTAACCCATTTCCCGGCCCACGCCGGACATCTTGTAGCCACCGAACGGCAGCGCCGGGTCGAGGGCGCTGTGGCAGTTGACCCAGACCGAGCCGGACTGGATCCGCGGGATCATCCGATGCACCGCCGCCAGGTCGTTGGACCAGATGCTCGCGCCCAGGCCGTAGGGGCTGTCGTTGGCCAGGCGCAGGGCATCGGCCTCGTCGTCGAAAGGAATGGCCACCAGCACCGGGCCGAAGATCTCTTCCTGCACCAGCGAGTGCTGCTGGTCGACGTCGACGATCACCGTCGGCTTGACGAAATAGCCGGGGCCGAACCGCTCGCCGCCGCAGGCGAGGGTGGCGCCGCTGTCCCGGCCCATCTCGATATAGCGCCAGACCCGCTCCTGCTGCCGGGCGGAGATCAGCGGGCCCATGTCGACGCTGGTATCCAGGCCGCTGCCGAGCTTCATGGCGTTGGCGATGCCGGCGATATCGGCCACCACATTGTCGAAGTGCTTGCGCTGTACATACAGCCGGGAGCCGGCGCAGCAGACCTGGCCCTGGTTGAAGAAGATCGCGCTGGCGGCGCCGGCCGCGGCGCTGCCCAGGTCGGCATCGGCCATGACAATGGTCGGCGACTTGCCGCCCAGTTCCAGGGTGACCCGGGTCATGTTGTCCATGGCGATCTTGCCGATTTCCTTGCCCACCGCGGTGGAGCCGGTGAAGGTCAGCTTGTCCACCCGCGGGTTGTGGGTCAGGGCCGAGCCCGCGGTGATGCCGGTGCCGGTGACCACGTTGAACACGCCGTCGGCGTAGCCGGCTTCCTGCACCAGCTCGGCGAGTTTCAGCGCGGTCAGCGGGGTTTCGTCGGCCGGCTTGAGCACCACGGTGCAGCCGGTGGCCAGGGCCGGGCCGAGCTTCCAGCAGGCCAGCAGCAGCGGGAAGTTCCAGGCGACGATGGCGCCAACCACGCCCACCGCCTCGCGGCGGATGAAACTGTGGAACTGCTGGTCGGGCATCAGCGGCACTGAGACCTCGACGCTGCTGCCTTCGATCTTGGTCGCCCAGCCGGCCATGTAGCGCAAAAAGTCGATGGCCAGTTGCACGTCCATGGCCTGGGCCACCGCGGCGCTCTTGCCGTTGTTCAGGCATTCCAGTTGCGCCAGCAGCTCGGCGTCGCGCTGCATCAGGTCGGCGAGCTTCCACAGCAGGTTCTGCCGTTCCCGCGGCCGGGTGCGGCTCCAGGGCGAATCGTCGAAGGCCTGGCGCGCGGCCAGCACCGCGCGGTCGACATCGTCCACCGTGGCCCGCGGCACCACGCACAGTTGTTCGCCGGTGGCCGGGTTGTGCAGGGGCATGGTCTGGCCGTCGGCGGCCTCGACCCATTCGGCGCCGATCAGCATGCGCGGGGCGCGCTGGATAAAGGCGGTGGTGGCGGGGAGCAGGGTTGCAATAGCCATGACAGAACCTCTTGTTATGCGTGAGGCGAGGGCTTTCGCAACCGCTGTGCCAGTTTTGACTGGCGCTTAACTCTATGATTCTAATGGTGTTTATTTGCGCTGACGGAAGGGCGGCGGATACAGGCTGTCGCAAATTGCGAATGCCTTGAGACACCCCGGCCTGAACTTATGGGGGCCTGCTTCGTCGTAAAGGGGCCTGTCATGAAGGTGCACTGAACAAGGAGCTGTACATTGAAGATTGCAACGATTCTGGGAACCACCTTGCTGCTGGCGCCGTTGTTCGCCCAGGCCGCGCCGACCCCGGCCGAGCCGGAACTGCCGGCGTACCAGAGCAGCCTGGCCAGCTACCGCTGCGAGGGTGGGGTAGAGGTGCAGGCGGCGTACCTGAACATCGATAACGGCGCCTCGTTCGCCACCCTGTATTACAAGGGCCAGCTGATACCGATGCATATCGCCCGCGCCGCCTCCGGCGCGCTGTATGTCGCCGACGACGAGCAGAACAGCTACCGCTGGCACACCCAGGGCGACAGCGGCCTGTTGAGCTTCCTGGAAGCCGACCACACTGCCAAGGAACAGCAACTGCTCAAGGACTGCCAGGAGCAGAAGACCGAGGAGCAGTAATCCCCCCTGGAGCAGCCGTCACTCGCTGGCTGCTCCAGCGATCCCAGGGCCATTTCCGGCCCTCGCCATCTGCGGTTGAACTGCCGTCGAACGGCCAGTGTCTAGTCAAGACAAGCCTGCCGTGGAGAGGTGCCCGTGAACATATTCGAAGCCCTGCGTGAGAGCCATGAACGCCAGCGCGGCTATGCTGCCGAACTGATGCGCACCTCGGGGGACAGCCCCGAACGCAGCGCGGCCTACGCCCAGCTCAAGGCCGAAGTACAGGCCCACGAGACAGCCGAGGAGCGCTTCTTCTACCTGCCGTTGATGGAGCACGACAACGGCGTCGACCTGAGCCGGCACGCGATTGCCGAGCACCACGCGATGGACGAGCTGATGGAGGCATTGGACAACACCGAGATGTCCAGCCCGGCCTGGCTGGCCACGGCGAAGAAGCTGGTGGACAAGGTGCATCACCACCTGGAGGAAGAAGAACAGAAGTTCTTCCAGATGGCCGGCAAGATCCTCGACGACAAGCAGAAGGACCAGTTGGCCAACGGTTATGTGAAGGAGTACCGGCAGCAGCTGGCGGCCGACTGAGACGGCCCTCGAAGAATAAAAAAGCCCGCGCATTGGCGGGCTTTTTATGCGTGATGGGTGGGTGAGGGCCAGGCCCTCGATCGCGAGCAAGCTCGCTCCTGCAGCAACAGCGTCCATTGCAGGAGTGCTTGCTCGCGATAAACCCGTACACACACACCGAACCTAGCGGTTGAAACGCTCCACCAGCGAGTACTGGGTGGTGGCGGTCTGGGTCAGTTCCTTGCTCAGTTCGGCCGAGTGATGGGCCTGCTCCGAGGTCTGGTCGGCCAGTTGCGCGATGGTGCTGATATTGCGGCTGATTTCCTCGGCGACCGCGCTCTGCTCCTCGGTGGCCGCGGCGATCTGGGTGGTCATCTCGGTGATGTTGGCCACCGCCTCGCTGATGCCCAACAGCGCCTGGTCCGCCTCCAGCACCCGGGCCACGCCTTCCTCGGCCTGGCGCTGGCCGCTTTCCATGCTCTGCACGGCGTTTTGCGAGGAGCTCTGCAACTGGGTGATCAGCTCATGGATCTGCTGGGTGGATTGCGCGGTGCGCTGGGCCAGCTGGCGCACCTCGTCGGCCACCACCGCGAAACCGCGGCCCATGTCGCCGGCGCGAGCCGCTTCGATGGCCGCGTTGAGCGCCAGCAGGTTGGTCTGGTCGGCGATGCCCTTGATCACATCGACCACGGTGCCGATCTCGTCGCTGTCCCTGGCCAGTTGCGCGACGTTCTGCCCGGTTTCGCCGACCACCTGCGACAGGCGTTCGATGGCTTCGCGGGTATCGCGGGCCACTTCGCGCCCTCGCCCGGTCAACTGGTTGGCTTCCTGGGTGGCGTCGGCGGTGCGTTGCACATGGCTGGCCACTTCCTGGGTGGTGGCGGCCATCTGGTTGACCGCGGCGGACACCTGCTCGGTTTCCACCCGCTGGCGGTCCAGGCCACGGGAGCTGTCGCTGGCCAGGGTATCGGAGCGGCTGGCCAGGGCATTGAGTTGTTCGGCGCTGTCCTGCAGGCGGGTGAGGCAGGTTTTCAGCCGCGCGTCCTGGCTGACGAAGGCGGTTTCCAGGCATGCCTGGGGGCCGTGGGCGTCGCTGTACATCTGCGCGATCAACGGGTCGCAGGTGGACGAGTCGGCCAGTTGCAGCAGGCGCCGGGCGGCGTGGTTCTGGCGCTGTATCGCCAGCAGCGCCAGGGGCACGGAAATCCCGGCGGCCACCGCCAGCGCCAAAGGCGGCGCCAGCCAGAGGCCGCTCAGGCCACCGGCCAGGCCCGTGGCCAGGAACGGCGCCCAGCCCAGCAGGGCCGGTTGCCAGCGATGCCGGCGGGGGATGGCCGGCTGCTTGCGGTTGAGACGCTGGTAGAGGTCTTGCGCGCGGCGGATCTGTTCGGCGCTGGGTTTGACCCGGACCGATTCGTAGCCGACGATCCGGCTGCCCTCGAAAATCGGCGTGACGTAGGCGTTGACCCAGTAATGGTCGCCGTTTTTCGAACGGTTCTTGACGATGCCCATCCACGGCTGGCCCTGTTTCAGCGCCGCCCACATATGGGCAAATACCTCGGGGGGGACATCGGGGTGACGGACGATGTTCTGTGGAGCGCCGATCAGGTCGTCGCGGTCGAAACCGCTGATGTCGACGAAGGCATCGTTGCAGTAGCTGATGACGCCATGGGCATCGGTGGTGGAGATGAGTTTCTGGTTTGACCCTAAAGCCACTTCACGTTGTGTAACGGGCTGATTGTTTCTCATTTCCAGATTGCTCCCTGTGTCCTACAAAATCCATCGGCACGAGTCAGAACAATCTTAGCTAAATGTTAGAAAATTCCTTGCATAACAATTAGTTGCATTCCCATTCGCGAGGAGTTCTGAATACTCCCGAGCGGATGGCACAGGTCGTTGAATCTGTTGGGGAAAGTCTGGCGCTGGAGCAGGCCCGGGTTGGCCGGCGCGAGCCGCTGACAACGCTTATCGGGCAAAAAAACACTTCAGTTGCCGTGGGCGCCAAGGGCGTATTGCAGGACTTGCAGGGCGTGGGTCAGCCGGGCCTTGCGTTTGTCGATGATGCGCGGGTCGCCATAACGCTGCGCGGCCTCGAGTTCCATCTGGCGCAATATCACCTGGTACTCGGCCTGGCGCAGGGGCGGGTTGTGCTCGAAGTGCAGGCCGTCGCAATAGTCGCTGAGCGGTTCCAGCGCCCGTTGCAAACCGGCCAGCTGGCGCTGTTCAGGGTCGCGCAAGAGTTTTTCCAGGCTGCTCTTGATGGCTTCGCCCCGGGTCAGGCAACTGCTGGTGGCTTCCGGCGGGGCCGGTTCGGGGTCTTCCTGGGCGTGGCCCGTGCTGGCTGCAAGGCCCAGCAGGGCCAGCAGGGAGAGGGAGGTGAGGGCGTTCATGAAGGTCCTTGATACGACAGGCGTGCGGGGCGCTATCTTCAAGAGCCAACGCGCGCCGGACCATCAGACACAACTGAAAAAGCCTTGGGTTATTTCTGAGTTGCCGATCAGAGCGGGAGGGCGCGATCTCAGCGCGAGCCGAGCATCCGCTCGATCACCGCCCACAATCGCGGGTCGTTGAAATCCTCGACCACCAGATGCGCGCCAGCGGCCAGCAACGCCTCGGGGCTCTGGCTGGTGGCCAGGCCGACGGTGAAGACCCCGGCCCCGACCGCGGCGGTCAGGCCGGGGATCGAGTCCTCGAAGGCTATCCCGGCCTCGGCGCTGGCGCCCAGGCATTCCAGGCCGGTGAGGTAGGGCAGCGGGTCGGGCTTGGCCCGCGGCAATTCCTCGGCCACCAGCACGCTGTCGAAGCGATCGCCCAGCCCCAGCACGTCGAGCATGTGCTCGGCATTGGCCCGTGGCGCATTGGTCACCACGCAGACGCCGATGCCGCGTTCCCGGGCGAAATCCAACAGGCGCAGCAGGCCCGGCATCGGCGTCAGTCGTGGCGACAGCTGGCGAAAGCGCACTTCCTTGCGATCAGCAAAGGCCTCGTGCTCGGCCACCGAGCGCTGCGGGAACAGGTAGCGGCACATGTTGGCGTTGGCCTGGCCGCTGACATGGGCCGCGAACTCTTCCTGGGTGAACACCCGGCCTTCTTCTTCCAGCAACAACTGCTGCAACGCCAGCAGGTGCAGTTGGTCGGTGTCGGTCAGGGTGCCGTCGAGATCGAAAAGCAGGGCATTGAGCATGGCGCGATTCCTGTCGGTGCCGGTGGCTGAAGCGGTTAAGCCAGGTATCGTAGCAGGGCGAAGGCACCTTGATCGAGAACAGGGCGGTTCGTGGGGTGGGATTTATTCCTAATGCACCTGAGCTTGGAGTTGCAAACAGGTACAAAGGCCTTGGGGGATTTTGTCTGCGTGCTACTTTGGGGCTGTGCTGGAGGTAGTGGCAGGTGACCACATAACGGTATTGGCGCAGCTTAAGGTTTGGCCCTGTCGTGCTTACACTGCCCCAAGCGCTCAGTATCCGTGCCACTTCCTTTGCTTGTGTCAATGTTGCCGTTCAGGTCGAGGTAAATCTTTGTGTTTGGCCACTTGGGCGTGATTCCTACGCAGTGGTCTCTACCCGTCCTGCTCCGCCAGTAAAACATCATAAAAAACTCATCATCAGGGAAAATGAATCCGTTATCTCCAGTGGACTCCCCTGGATGGATGCCCCCCCTATATATCCTGTGCTGTGTATTCCAGACGTATCGAAGCTCCTCTTTTCCGTCTTGGGAGTAATAGACGGACACTGTGGGGGTTGCCGCGTACCAAAATGCGACAGGGGCAAGCAGGAGAAGTAAAAGCACTCGCCTGACATACCGAGTTTTAGATTTCTTTACATTTGTGGACAATGGCACCATCCCCCCATTCCTCCGGTGTAATTGCAAGAACTTCATCCATGATCATCTTTGCCGTGATGCCTCCATTAGGGTGTTGGCTATAAAGCTTCATCCCTATGTTGATTGATATACGGTCGGGGACATCGTCCCAAGCCCGAAGCCCATCAATGCCTGCGGATCGCTGCGGTCCTCTGCGTTCATTCCACTTCTGGATCTTTCGCAGTGAGTCTGAAACGATTTGCTCAGCTCCGGCCCCATCTAATAGGACGCTTTCCGAAAACCCACCTGCCAACCCCACATAGCCATAGTGGATGTTCGACCAAATGTCGTAGTAATAGTCATAGCCCCCTTGCTTATGCCGTACCTCTGCGTCAAATAGTTTTAATAACTTTGGCTTGTGGTCCCAGGGTCGATTCTGCCCGACTCGCTCGGTCCAGATAGCAAAAGCTTTCGCTTTCTTCCCTAGCGCCAAGCTATAGAAGTCAGGGTGTTGGCCCGAGCCTCATGTAGAAAGGCAATGCGGCGTATTTGCGGGCTTCCTCTGCCAGGTCAAAGCTATTCAAATCTTTCATTTGGCGTACAGAGGGGCTGTTGATGTTGGTATTCATCTCGCCCGCAATATAGGTCGCCAGCGCCTCCATCCTATTGGGGTCATTACAGACCTTTTCTTCAGGCGCCTTGGCGGCCGCGCTCGGATCGACCAAGGCATTTGCAGCAGTGGCCTTTTCGATCAGCCTTGGGTCGGCCAACAAGGTTGCCATCTTTTCATCATCGACAGAACCATCAGGCCGAAACACCCCAAGCATTGCAAAGTTGATGATTGCGGCCCCTGGAGCGGGTCCAAAGACGAATCCTCCGAAGGTATCGGGTGATCCAGTGATGATCGTCCCGCCGTGGCTGGTAGGGCTACCCAGGTGAGCCATGGGACGACCGTTCAGAAGAATGGAAGGAAACCCTGTGGTAATGACCGCACCACAGCCGCACGTGTCGCCGACTCGGGCCGCGCCCATGGAGTTGATGTTTATATCTCCGGAAGCGGAAGCAATCGGGGTGGTGCCGTGACCGGGAAGAGGGCAGACATGTTTGTCGCCCAGGCGAGCGGAAGAAAGCATGGGGGGACATCATCCTTGTGTGTTGACTGATCCGTGGGGCTATGGCTCGTTGTAGAGCTTCGCGAGCTTATTCAGGCGCACCAAGGCAAGGCTTTAGGACGATTCTGAAACGTGCTGGCGCCATCGCTGCGATGGCTGATTGGTTCCCTCATCGCCGTGTATGTCTCAGAGTGGAACAGTTGTCGCGAAATTAAACGCGGCTGGTAGGCGATTGCCTGGGAGATGCGTCCTGGAACTCCAGCAAGCCCTTGATAAAAAACATCATTTGTAAGCTGGCACGCTCCGTGTATTGCTTCAGACGTTTCTCTTGCCTCCATGTCTGGCGCGACGGGCATGGCAGAACCCCTGAAAACGACGCACAACAATAAGAAAGCTCGCTAATAAAAGCTCCCTGATAAAGAGCTCGCTAATAAAAAGCTCCGTGGAGGTCCGACCTTGATCAAGAGAACACTCCGAGCAGGCACGTCCGGCGGCCTGCTGGCGCTGGCGGTCTGCGCCGCCTTGCATGCCCCTCCCAGCCTTGCCGCGCGCGAGGCCCAGGCCATCCTCAAGGAAACCTGCCAGGGCTGCCATACCCCGGAAACGGCGGGCGGCCTGAGCCGCATCAGCCACCAGCGCAAGACCCCGGAAGGCTGGCTGATGAGCATCGCCCGCATGCAGGTCATGCATGGCCTGCAGATCAGCGACGACGACCGCCGTACCCTGGTCAAATACCTGGCCGACACCCAGGGCCTGGCGCCGAGCGAAACCGACGGCGTGCGCTACGCCCTGGAGCGGCGCCTGAACACCGTGGAAAAGTTCGACGAACAAACCAGCCAGATGTGTGGGCGCTGCCACTCCGGCGCGCGGGTCGCCCTGCAGCGGCGTCCGGCCCAGGAGTGGGAGCGCCTGGTGAACTTCCACCTTGGCCAATGGCCGTCCCTGGAATATCAGGCGCTGTCCCGCGATCGCGACTGGTTCGACCTGGCGCGCAAGGAGATGGTGCCGCTGCTGGCCAAGCGTTATCCGCTGGACAACCCGGCCTGGGCCAAATGGCTGGCCAGCGCGCCCAAGGCCGAGACCCTGGTGGGCGACTGGAGCTTCAGCGGCCACCTGCCGGGCAAGGGCGAACTGGCCGGGGTGATGAGCGTCGCTGCCGATGGCAACGACACCTTCAAGGTCGGCATCAAGGGCCAGTACGCCGACGGCAGCCCGTTCAACGGCGAGGGCAGCGCGATCCTCTACAGCGGCTACGAATGGCGCGGCAATGTCAGCATCGACGGCGTGAACATGCGCCAGGTGTTCGCCGCCAAAGGCAATGCATTGCAGGGCCGGATGTTCGAGGCCGAGCACGACGAGCGCGGCCTGGACTTCGTCGCCGCCAGGCAGGGCAGTAGCCGTTTGCTGGCGGTGCAGCCGGGTTACCTGAAGGCTGGCGCCGAAGCTGAAGTCACCCTGATCGGCAGCGGCCTCACCGGCAAGCCGAACTTCGGTAAAGGCGTGGAAGTGCTCGAAGTCATCGAGCAGAGCGCGGAGCGGATCAAGGTCCGGCTCAAGGCGGCCGCCAATGCCCAACCGGGCCTGCGCAATGTCACCGTCGGCACGCTGAAAGGTCCGACGCTGTCGGTCTACAGCAGCATCTCCGAAGTCAAGGTGGTGCCGGAGTTCTCGGTGGCGCGGATCGGCGAGGGTGGCGGTTCGACGCCGAAAGTCCAGGGCCGCTTCGATGCCGAAGCCTGGGGCAAGGGCGTCGATGGCAAGCCGTATCGCATCGGCGTGTTCCCGGCGCAGTGGAAGGTCGAGCCCTTCGACGAGCGCGCCAGGGAAGACGAGGACGTCAAGTTCGCCGGTACCATGCAGGCCGACAGCGGCGTGTTCATTCCAGGCGATGCCGGGCCGAACCCGCAGCGCAAGATGTCCACCAACAACGCCGGCAACCTCAAGGTAATCGCCGCCGTCGACGACGCAGGAAAATCCCTGACCGGCGAAGGCCACCTGATCGTCACCGTGCAACGCTGGAACAATCCACCCATCCCTTAAGGCGCGGTCCGTGACTGACGACACCCTTTCGGAATGACCGCGGGCCCCCGCCAAAAGGGGCCGGCACAGGAGGTTTGCAATGGGCGCTATCTTGAATCTGGTCGAACGCAACCTGCACGAAGTGCAGGTCGATGCCGACCGCATGCTGTTCCATATCCCCAGCAGTTCGCTGTTCGCCAGCGATGCCCTGACCGGCAGCATCATCGATGCCCTGCGCGGGCCGGGCTGCTCTTCCACTGAGCTGATCCAGCGGCTGGCCAGCCAGTACGACGGCGAGGAAATCAACGAAACCCTGCGCGAGCTGATCGCCCTGGAACTGGTCAGCGACGGCTCGCCATTGACCCCGGAGATCGCCGTCAAACGGGTCGAGCGCACGGCAATCAACACCGTAGTACTCAACGTCAACACCGGCTGCAACCTGAGTTGCACCTACTGCTACAAGGAGGACCTGGACAAGCCCTCGGCGGGCAAGAAGATGGACGTCGAGACGGCCATCGCCTCGGTGGAAATGCTGCTCAGGGAATCCCCCGACGAGGAGCGTTTCACCGTGGTGTTCTTTGGTGGCGAGCCGCTGAGCAATCGCAAGCTGATCGAGTACATGGTCGACTATTGCGAGCAGCGTTTTCGCGAGGCGGGCAAGTTCGTCGAGTTCGTCATGACCACCAACGCCACGCTGCTCACCGAAGAGACGGTGGACTACCTGAATGCCCACCGCTTTGGTTTGTCGGTGAGCATCGACGGGCCGAAGACCGTGCACGACCGCAACCGCATCACCGTGGGCGGGCAGGGCACCTATGACGTGGTGCGGCGCAAGGCGCAGATGCTGCTGGCGCGCTACGACAGCCGCCCGGTCGGCGCGCGGGTGACGTTGACCACCGGGGTCACCGATGTGGAAACCATCTGGGACCACCTGTTCAACGAACTGGGTTTCGCCGAGGTCGGGTTTGCCCCGGTGACCTCGGGCGATATCAGCAGCTTCAACCTCACCGGCGAAGAACTGATCGAAGTCTTCGCCAGCATGAAGCGCTTGGGCCGGCGCTACCTGGAGGCGGCGCTGGAGCATCGCAATATCGGTTTCTCCAACCTGCACCAGCTGATCACCGATATCCACGAAGGCCACAAGAAGGCGCTGCCCTGTGGCGCCGGGCTGAAGATGCTGGCGGTGGACCACAAGGGCGAGCTGAACCTGTGCCACCGCTTTACCGGCTCATCGCTGCCGACCTTCGGCAACGTGCGCGAGGGCGGGGTGAAGCAGATGGAACTCAACGACTTCCTGTCCCAGCGCCTGGACCGCAGCAACACCGGCTGCGACAGCTGCCGCATCCGCAACCTGTGCTCCGGCGGCTGCTACCACGAGAGCTACGCCCGCTACGGCGACCCGGCGCACCCGACCTATCACTATTGCGAACTGATGCGTGACTGGGTGGATTTCGGCATCGAGGTCTACAGCCGGATCATGGCCCGCAACCCTGCGTTCATCAGCAGCTACATCACTCCGCGCAAGGCCCACTGACATGAAACATCTCAAGCCGATCAATAACAAAGCCCAGAAGCTGGAACAGGCCGCCGACGAGAACCGTATCGAAGAGGTGGTCGCCATGAGTTCGGTGGCCGGTTGTGCCTCGACCACCGACCCGGGCTGGGAAATCGATGCCTTCGGTGGCGTGTCGTCCTTGTGCCAGCCGATGGAGGCCGACCTCTACGGTTGCTCCGACCCTTGCTGGTGGCCGGCCCAGGTGCCGGACATGATGAGCACCTACCCCGACTGGAACAAGGACGCCCAGGCCTCCAACGAGAACTGGCGCAACCTCGGCACCGTGTTCCCTAAAGACAAGTAATCGGTCAGTAGAAGGATTCCAGCATGCGCTTGATCAATGCCTGCGGCCTGGCCGCTTCCGCCGTCCTGGGGGCCTGTTCCCTCAGCGTCCTGGCCGATGACAACACCGACAACAAGGCCCTCAACGCCGGCCATGAATACATGGTCACCACCAACTACCCGAACAACCTGCACGTGATCGACCTGGCCAGCGACACGCTGTACAAGACCTGCAAGATGCCCGACGCCTTCGGCCCCGGCACCGTGCAGCTGGCGCCGGACCGCAAGGTCGCCTACGTGCTGAACAACCACTACGCCGATGTCTATGGCGTCGAGCTGGACAGCTGCAAGCAGGTGTTCCACGCCAGCATCACCCAGCAGCCGGGAGAGAAGGCGCGCTCGATGTTCGCCTTCACCGTCAGCCACGACGGCAAGGAGCTGTACACCGTGGCCAACCCGACGCTGATGCTCAACGACCGCTATGAGGTCAAGCAGCCGCGGTTGGATGTGTATGCCACCGACGCCGGGCTCAAGGCCAAGCCGGTGCGCAGCTTCCCGGCGCCGCGGCAGCTGACCATCATGCAGAGCGGTGACGACGGCTCGCTCTATGTGGCCGGGGCGGATGTGTACAAGGTCGACGTCAAGACCGGCAAGTTCGATGTGCTGATCCCCAGCCGCCACTGGAAACGCCCGAACTACAGCGCGCCGGACGTGCTCTACGTGTGGAACCAGCAGACCTGGCGCCATGATTTCTCGCTGCTCTACACCGCCGCCAGGTTCAAGGACAAGCAACAGGACCCGGCCAGTGCCGAGTACCTGTACGGCCTGTTCAGCATCGACTTGAAAACCGGCAAGAGCGAAACCACCGACTTCGGTCCGCTGACGGAAATCTACTTCAGCGGCATGCGCTCGCCGAAGGACCCGAACCTGATGTTCGGTGTGCTCAACCGCCTGGCCAAGTACGACATCCGGCAGAAAAAACTGCTCCAGGCCGCCACCCTGGACCATTCCTACTACTGCATTTCGTTCAACAAGGCGGGCAGCAAGATCTACCTGGCCGGGACCTTCAACGACGTGGCGATCTTCGATGCCGACAGCCTGAAGCAGATCGGCAATATCAAGCTGCCGGGCGGGGACATGGCGATCACCACGGCCCAGGTGTTCGAGCGCTAGCCATCGCGAGCAAGCTCGCTCCTACAGGGAACGCGCAACCTCTGTAGGAGATTCTATGTCTACCCCACCGTATCGACCGTAGGTCGATACGGCTGTTGGGTCTTCATCAGAGCGAAGGCAATACGGGCTAATTTACGCGCAAGGATGATCAGCGCTTCTGTTCGCTTCAGACCGCGCTGCAGGTATTGCTGATAGCGGGATTGCCAAGCCTTGGTCCTGCTTGCCGCCATGGCGGCGTTGTAAAGCAAGCGTCGGGTTTCCGAGTCGCCTTGCTTGCTCA
>NZ_OBDX01000038.1:0-59968 GCF_900215185.1 Pseudomonas sp. LAMO17WK12:I10
TGCTGAACACCTTCGGCGCTATTGCGACCGCTACCGGATGCAGCCGGTGATTCCCTTGCGCACCATGAAGCGCAAGCCAAAGCCCGGCCTGCCCAGGCTGTTCGATAGGCCCAAGTACCGGCAGCGCAACATCATTGAGCGCATGTTCGGTTGGCTGAAAGAGAATCGACGGATCGGTACGCGCTACGACAAGCTGGCGAAAAGTTTTGCGGCGATGGTCTCACTGGCTTGCACCATGCGGTGTTTGCGACATTACTTTTCGTACACTGCCTAGTTTCGTCAAGGTTCACAGGACCACTCACATAACGCGGATGGTCTTTAATCAAAGTTCGCATTTTTTCAACAACAGCGGTAAAGGCGGCATTACGATTGAACATCACAATTGCAGCCTTCGTGTCTCGCCACGTCAGATAGCTCAGCAACTGATATATGGTTGCTAAAAATCGTTTGTCTCCACCCCAAATCTTGAATTCCGCAACGAATAAGTTCCCGCCTTCATGACGTATCAGCACGTCTGTTTTGCCCTGATAGTTGAACGCTTCCCCAGAAGCGGTTCCAAAATGAGCATTGAGGGGAACCAAAAAAAGATCCCGCAGAGTTTCTTCGTCGAGCTTTCTGGTACGCGATGAGCTCTGCTCGATGCTATGGCCTGCACCTCGAACAAGACCAAGGATCGTCTCGTACTGTTTAAGATCGAGAGTCGGATCCAGGGCGCGTGCGGGCGTCATTGGAGGTAATTGGGGTATGACCCTCTGCTTGACCGTCGGTGGAATATAACTGCGAGCATCACCTGGCTTCTCTTTGAGGCGAATGCCCATACCTGACAGTTTTGAGGCGGTGTCCTTCTGCTCCAACAGCTTGGTTCGTCGCGATGCTATCGCAGCCACAACAGCATTAGATAACTGCTGTCTAAATCCAGCCCATTGCCGTCGGTGAGCGTCTAAATATTTCTCTATTGAAGCGAGGCGAGAGTCCAGCTCGGATTTGACAGTCTCGGGGGGAAATAGAGCGGTCAGAAATGGTAAAGGTCAGTAGTTGCGAACGCACCACAGCCCGAGGTGGAGACAGATCATATGGGTTCGGACGCAGCTTGAATATGCCGGCCTCTCCTTCAAATGGCACTTCAAAATCGTAAGCCTCTCCGGGAACACTCCTCATCTCTCGATCCCAGCTAAAGTAAACCTGAACCTCTCTTTCGTGATGAGTGGCGACGATCCCCTCGTGGACCAGAGCTGGAATCTCAACGTCCGCGAGCGCATCAGGATCCGTTTCTAAAATTCGCCTTTCAGGAAGCTTGCTGATCTCAACGCAAACAGAGTTGGCTTGAGCCGTCATCGCATCTGAGGCGGCGCCTCCGCTGAACAAATAATCATCCACATCCCTGTAACCCATAACGCCCCCGTCTCTGCGATCAAATTGGCATCAAAGCTAATCGCGATGGGTTCAACAAGCAACGCCTGAGGGGCACAGGAATGCCACAGGATTCTAAGGCGTGTATGCCCAAGTGTATGCCTAACAAAATCGAAACCAAAATAGCCCAATAAAAACTGGGATCTATAGATCTGGTTCAAATGACTGTGTAACCAAGTACTAAAAACGGCTTACCGCAAGGTAAGCCGTTTTTTATGCCCGCGAAAAAGCCCGGCAGTCTGCCGGGCCTGCTATCCCCATCGCCCACCTTCCACCGGCAGTAACATCGGCGTCTCGGCAGACAGGATGCTGAACAACAGCCATAGCAGAACGGCAATGAATGAAGCGATCAGCCCTATCGTCAGGCTGCGCGGCGACACCATGCCCTGGCTCGATGCACTGAGATGAATCAGCCCGAGCCCTGTCCCCAGAACCCCCAGCGGCACCACCAGCTGCCTCCAGGCCAGCGTCTTGCATCGGGCATTGCCCAGCAGCGCCAGCAATATCGGCACCGTGGCGATCAACGAAGGGCTCAGCATGGGCCGGCCGAACACCACGCCGACGGCGATGCTGATGCTGTACCCCAGGTAACCCGCGATGCCCAGCCCCACGGAAACCAGCCTCCAACCGGGCTGGATAAACCCGAGTTGTGCCCTGTGGATGATAAGCAGTATCCCGCCTATTGCACCGGCCAGCAGAAACCGCAGCGCCATCAGGTCATGGATACTGTAGGCCCCCGCCACATAGGGGGCAATAAAATTGAGCGACCAGCTCAAGGTCGCAAAGACGGCCAGGGCCACGCCCGCGGCAAGAGAGGTTCGGGAGGTCATGAGATAGCTCCAGGGTTAACCGAAGCTCATAGTGGCCAGCCAGCTGGCTGCGCAGGTTTGGCCACACCCTGTCGGATCGCACGAAAAGCCGGGGGTTCGACAACTACCCGATGATGCTGCAAGCCGCGGTCGAAGGGCATGGAATCGCCATGGGCTGGCGTCGGACCGCGGATCGACTCGTTGCAAGCGGCGCCTTGATAAGGCCCAACCAGGAAAGCCTACCGCTGCCCGATGTCCTATCGATCTACATCCATAACGGCGATGCCAACAGGCGCGAAACCCGGGCCCTGGTCCAATGGTTGCAAGACGAGTTGCAGGACGATTAAGCGTCCTGCTGAAGTTAAAAAGCTGCACCATTCTTCGACGCCGCTACCCGGTGCGATCCCATAACGAAGCGCCACAAACCTCCGCCTTTCAGCTCGCCGCCTCTGCGGCCCAGTAGTCACCCCGCGACCGAGCAGGTCCCTTTGCCCCGCTCACTGTTGTACATTCCTCCCCACGGACGACACATCATTTACCCAGTGAACGGAGTTCAACGCGTGTTCTCGACCCTCAATCCGCGTCACCGCCGGCTTGCCAGTTTCTCGTTGCTAGCCGTGGCCTTAAGCCTCGCCGCCTGCAACGCTTCCGCCCCTTCCCACACCGCCCTGCCCCCCGCCCCGGAAATCGCTTCGGGTTATCGCACCGACCTGCAAGTGCAGCACGCCGACCGGCATATGGCGGCCGCGGCCAACCCGTTGGCGGCCGAAGCCGGGCGCGAAATGTTGCGCAAGGGCGGTTCGGCCATCGATGCGGCGATTGCCATGCAAGCGGTGCTGACCCTGGTGGAGCCGCAGTCGTCGGGGATCGGCGGCGGCGCCTTGATCGTGCTCTGGGACGGCAAGGCGGTGCGCACGTACGACGGTCGCGAAACCGCGCCGGCCGGGGCCACCGAGAAGTTGTTCCTGCAAGCCGACGGCAAGCCCATGCCGTTCCCCCAGGCACAGATCGGCGGCCGCTCGGTGGGTACGCCAGGCGTGCTGCGCGCCCTGGAACTGGCCCATGAAAAACACGGCCGCCTGCCGTGGGCGCAGCTGTTCGAGCCGGCGATTCGCCTGGCGGACCAGGGTTTCCCGATCTCCCCGCGCCTGCACAGCATGATCGTCGCCGATCCGTACCTGGCGAAATCGCCGGACATGGCCGCCTACTTCCTGCAGGCCGATGGCACGCCGAAAGCCGTCGGCACCCTGCTGAAAAACCCACAGCTGGCCGCTGTGCTCGAACGCATCGCCAAGGAAGGCCCGAACGCTCTGTACCAAGGGCCGGTCGCCCGGGAAATCGTCGCCAAGGTGCAGGGCCACGCCAACCCGGGCAGCCTGTCGCTCAACGACCTGCAAGGCTACCGCGCCAAGGAGCGCGAACCGCTGTGCACCGACTACAAGCGCTGGCAGGTCTGCGGCATGCCGCCGCCTTCGTCGGGCGGTATCGCCCTGGCGCAGATCCTCGGCACCCTGCAGGCGCTGGAAGCCCGCGACCCGCGTTATGCGCTGCCACCGTTGAAGCCGGCCAAGACCCATCTGCCGGCCGGCCTCGAACCGGCGCCTGAAGCCGTGCATCTGATCGCCGAAGCCGAACGCCTGGCCTACGCCGACCGCGCGTTGTACGTGGCGGACTCGGACTTCGCCCCGGTGCCGATCGCCGGCCTGGTCGCCCCGCGATACCTGGCCCAGCGCGCCGCCTTGATCGGCGAGCGCAGCATGGCCAAGGCCGAGCCCGGCAAGCCCCAGGGCGTCCAGGTGGCCTACGCCCCGGACCGCTCGCCGATGCGCATCTCCACCTCGCAAGTGGTGGCGGTGGATGACCAGGGTGGCGCGGTGTCCATGACCACCACCGTGGAAGCCGCCTTCGGCTCGCACCTGATGGTCCAGGGCTTCATGCTCAACAACCAGATGACCGACTTCTCCTTCATCCCCGAAGAGAACGGCCAGCCGGTGGCCAACCGCGTGCAGCCGGGCAAGCGCCCACGCTCGTCCATGGCACCGACCCTGGTCTTCGACCGCGACAGCGGTGAACTGCTGGCCACCGTCGGCTCGCCGGGCGGCTCGCAGATCATCGAGTACGTGGCCAAGTCAGTGATCGGCATGCTCGACTGGAACCTCGACCCGCAAGCCGCCATCAGCCTGCCCAACTTCGGCAGCCGCAACGGCCCGACCGAACTGGAACAAGGCCAGTTCACCCCAGGATTGAAAGCGGCGCTGAAAGCCAAGGGGCATGAGGTGACCGACATCGACATGACCAGCGGCACCCAGGCGATCGTGCGGGTGCGCGATGCCCAGGGTAAAACTTCATGGGCCGGTGGCGCCGATCCACGCCGTGAAGGGGCAGCGCTGGGGGATTGAGGCCAACGCAGGAGAACCCAAAGGGCTTGCCGCGAGGTGGGCCCTTTTTATTTTTCACGCCGCGCAAGTACAGGCATGGGGGGTGAATGCTGTATGCCGATTTTTCCTGCGTTCTGTGTCTGACGCCGTCTTTTGATCGCTCCTAGCATCAGTTTTTTTGGCCGAAGTGCAGGCGATGAACCCGATTCCCGGCGGTATCGATTTTTCAGGCTTGACCGTGCGCCGACTGGCGGCCGACGACCTCGAACTGGTCTGCCGGCACCGCGAGGCGATGTTCCTCGAAGCGGGAGGCGAACCCGCGGCCCTGCAAGTGATGAGCGAACACTTCCGCCCCTGGTTGCGCGAGCGTTTGCCCGATGGTCGCTACTACGGCTTTGCCCTGCTGGACGGCCAGCAGCCGGTGGCGGCCATTGGCTTGATGAGCATCGACTGGCCGCCCCACCCGGCCCATCCGACCCAGGACCAGCGCGGTTATGCGCTCAACCTGTACGTCGAACCCGCCTACCGGCGCCGAGGGCTGGCCTCGGCACTGATGAAGCTGGCGGAAGCCGAATTCATCCAGCGCGGGCTGAGCTTCGCCGTGTTGCATGCGACCGAGGTGGGCAAGCCGGTGTATGCCGGATTCAACCAGCGCCTGCCGTCATCGCGGTGTGCACATCATCCATCACCGCTTTACCCATCTCACCCAGGTAATGTGCCGCCCAAGCATAGCGGTCCGCCTGTGGTTCCATGGCCGCGTCCAGGGTCAACTGTTTTGCCAGATGTAACAGCAACGAGGCGTGTTCCAGGGCGTCGGCCAGAGGGACGTCGGCGTTGACCCGCAGCAGCGGGCGTTGGCCTTCGCCACAATTGGCAAAGGTTATTTCGCCGAGGGTGTGCAGGGAGGAAGGGGACGGATTGAGGGTGTGTTTCATGGTGACGAATCCTTTCGTTTGAGGGGATCACCACCGTCTGCCGCCAAGCAGATTAGGGTGGCGAATTGCACAAGGTTGGCGGACCGGCACGAAAGGAACCGGCACCCCCGGAGGGGTCCCTGCGCAATCCGCCATTACACAAAAATGCGGGCACAAAAAAAGCGCCTGCATTCGTGTTTGGGCGCTATTGCGCCTTTCGTGATTCGGGCCGCCAAGCCCGTTCGCTGATCTGACAGCGACGGGGCGAAGGATAGCGGGGAGGGAAGAGCGTCGCAACGGCATTGCTGCGACATTCTGTGACGACAATCAGACCGCGCAGATGGCGTGGCGCATCAGTCGAAAGCTCATTGGCCCCTGTAGCCGCTGCCGAAGGCTGCGATAGGACCGAAGGTCCTCCAGCGGTCTCACGATTCCTGCGCCCCCGGCGGGGTCGTTCGCAGCCTCGCGGGCTCGCCAGCGGCTACAGGCCTGTGTTCAGCACCTTGGCCATTTCCGCGGTGGCCGCCCAGCCCAAACCGAGCAACCCCTGCGGGACGGGCAACATCGATTGCTGTCCGTCCATCGCCTTCCTCTCTCACCTCATTGCTTAAGTCCCAGGGCGGGACTAGGATTTCGAGCCATGAGGATTATCGCCGTCAGTCATTTGAAGACGTTCTGGGAACAACACCCGGATGTTGAACAACCGCTTCTGGCCTGGATCGATGAAGCGCGCAACACCAACTGGTCCACCCCGGCGCAGATCAAGGAGCAGTTTTGCAGCGCCAGCATTCTTAAAAGCCGTCGTGTGGTGTTCAACATCAAAGGCAATGACTACCGCTTGGTAGTCGCCGTGGCTTACCGCTTTGGCGCCCTCTACATCAAGTTCGTTGGCACTCACCAGCAGTACGATGCCATCGACGCCGACCGCGTTGAAATGGAGTAACGACCATGCAGATTCGCCCTATCCACACTGACCAGGACTACCGTGCGGCGCTCAAGCAGGTGTCCGTACTGTTCGATAACGAGCCCGAATCCGGCACCGAGCAAGGCGACTACTTCGACGTAATGATCACCCTGATCGAAGCCTATGAAGCCAAGCACTTCCCGGTCGACCTGCCCAACCCGATCGACGCCATCAAGTTCCGCATGGAGCAATCGGGCCTGTCAGCCGCCGACCTGGCTCCCGCCATCGGCCGAACCAACCGGGTCTACGAAGTACTCAACGGCAAACGCGCCCTGACCCTGCCAATGATCTGGAAACTGCACCAACTGTTCGGCATCCCCGCCGAGAGCCTGATCAAGCCGGTGAAATCGGTCTGAGCGGTTCTATCCTCGATCAGGCTCCAATGACTCAGGCCTTGCACCCTCGCCCTTAGCGGGGGGCATTCCTGAACACGCATAAACTCCAGCCTTTGATGATTTCAGAAAGCACTATCGCCCCCAGCATCAGCAACGGGTTGTAGTTCGGAAAAAAATACGCGCCGATCAGAAGCACGGAAAAAGACGGCACGACAAACACCAAACGCAAAGGGATTTGCGCAAGTCCCAGCCACTTGGCTTCTTTACGCTGAAACAGAAACAGGAAAGCGCTGACGACTATCGATAGCTGCAAACCCCAATTGATCATCACCATAACCACAGCAGCGGTTCCATGATCCTTGAGCACTTCAGTCGCCACAGTCAGGTCATCCCAGAACGGAGTCTTGCCCAGCCGTACACTGCTCGTGACGTACCACAACAAATAGAGCGCATCGAGCCCGCCCCAAAACTGCCAGATCCGGGTCCGGCTCAGCTTCCTGAAAAAAAACATTACCGCTCCTTACTTGGCGCCGAGCCTTCTTCTCAGCAGCTCTGCCTTATAGATTTACCCATCCAACCTGGCTGTCATCCCGCGCCTATTTACCCTCCAGACTTCTCTGAAAGACTCTCGGACACTTAAAAAATACCGTGGAACAGCCTTGAGCTTGCCCTTGGGTAAACCCCTAAAGTGCCGCTCGACCCTCACCACAAAAAAGGACGTTTGCATGCTCACCATCGGTCAAATGGCCCGCTGCCATGGCCTCACCACCAAGACCTTGCGCCACTACGACAGCATCGGTCTGTTCACCCCGGCGCTGACCGGGCAGGACAACGGTTATCGCTACTACAAGCCGGAGCAGATCGGCGTCCTCGGGCGCATTGTCTGGTTGCGGCAGCTGGGCATGGGGCTGGAGGAGATTCGTGGGCTGGCGGACAGCGGTGCGTTGCACAGTGTGTTGAGGCTGCGCCAGGCGTTGCAGGCCCATGCCGGTGAGCTGGAAACCCAAATCGCCCGCAGCCAGAACGTGCTCGGCCAGTTGCAGCGTTATCTGGCGCAGCCCGAACGCAGCCTGCCGGCGCCGCAGACGCCGGTGCGGGTGACGCTGGCGGCGCAGCGCATCATCGGCATGGCCTGGCAGCAGGATGACCAGGGCTCGATTGCCGAGCTGTGGCAGCGCTTCGAGCCACGGGAGCAGGAGATCCAGCGCCTGGCCGAACCGGTCGGCACTTATGGTATTTGCCAGCCCTTGGGCGACGGCCAATGGCGCTACGTCGCCGGGCTGCCGGTCAGCGCCGAGGCGCCCTTGGTGGAAGGCATGGTGGAACTGGAAATCCCCGCCCGCCAGTACGCCCGGGTCGAGCATCGGGGCACGGTACAGACCCTGCCGGAGACCTTCCGCGCCGCCTACAGCGAATGGCTGCCGGCCGCCGGGATGCGGGCCGATGAAGGGGTGGAGTTCGAGTACACCGGGGAGCGCTTTTTCGGGCCGATGCACCCGGACAGCGTGGTCGAACTTTATATTCCGCTGAAAAACTGATGCCGCGATCGGACGAGCTGCCGACCAGTTGACAGGCCTCTGTCAGCAAAAGGACTCATGATCCCGCTATGCTCTGTAGCAGTCCAAGGCAACAGAGCGAAGGTCCGATGAGTTTCCAGGCGCCAGTGTTGAAGCAGATACCGGGCATCCGTCACGAGTTTTCGCGTATCGGGGCGACAAAGCCCGCCAACCTGTTCTTCTGCTCCCAGGCCCACACCGGCGAGGTGGTGGAGGCCAGCACCACCCTGCCGAGCGGCATCATCCGCGGCGACGCGGTGTTCACCCGCACCGGTCGCCCCATTGCGGTGATCACCGCCGACTGCCTGCCGCTGCTGATCAGCAGTGAAGACGCCTCGTGGGTCGCCGCGGTCCATGCCGGCTGGAAAGGCTTGCACGGCGGCATCATCGACAATGTGCTGCAGCACTTCGCCGCCAAGGGCATCGCCGCCCATCAGCTGCGCGTGGCGTTCGGCCCGTCGATCAAGCCTTGCTGCTACGAAGTCAGCCCGGATTTCATTAACACCCTGTCGGCCACCCAAGGCCACCTGTGGTCGCAGGAGCAGACACCCTGGAGCCAGGAGCGCCCCGCGCCACGACTGCCCCCGGAGATTGCCCCGCCAGCGCCAACCCGGCCGGACTCGCTGTGGTTCGACCTGAGCCTCTATGCCCTGAACCTGTTGCGCGCGGCAGGCATCGATGAGGAACAGATCGAACACTGCGAGCACTGCACCTACTGCTCCAGCGCGACCCTGGCCAGCTATCGCCGCCGCGGCCACCGGGGCGAGGAGAAGTCCTTCCAGTATTCCTGGATCGGGCGCGCCTGAGCCGGTAGATGACCTTCAAGGGTCACCGGGGCAACGCTGTGGAGCACAATGCTCTACTCCATGGCCAGGACGCTGAACTGACCCCGGGCCTCAAACGCTCACATACACCCACGCCTCGATCCCGGACTGCAGCACCACGCTCACGCGTTTGTAGTCCGCCACCTCGTAGCTGTCCGCCGCGGCCAGCTCCTGGGCAGTAATGCGAAACACCGTCCCCGGGATCGGCGCGCTGGCTGCGCTGCCCGGGCGCAGGATCGGGTGATGGGTCTTGCCGCTGGTGGCCAGCACCTGGGGGTCGGTGATCTCCACCCACGCCTGTTCATACCCCAGCAGCGCGTCCGCGCTGCCCTCCAGCTCGCGACCGAAGTTGGCCAGTTGCACGGCCTTGTCCTGCAAGGTGCCGTAGGAAAACAGGTACTGCGACGCTTCAGTGGCAACGCTCATTGTTCACTCCGGAATTCAGCGGCTGATTTTCAACGCCTGGCGCGCCGCGTGGCGTTCCAGCGCCAGCTCGATCAAGCGGCTGACCAGTTCGCTATAGGTCATGCCCGCGGCCTGCCACAACTTCGGATACATGCTGATGCGGGTGAAGCCGGGCAGCGAATTGATCTCGTTGATCAGCACTTCGCCGCCCTGGGTCAGGAACACATCGACCCGCGCCAGCCCCGAACAGCCCAGCACCTGGAACGCCTCGACAGCCAGGGTGCGAATGCGCTCGCTGACCTCTTCGCTGAGGTCCGCCGGCACCACCACCTGGGCCGCCTGGTCGTCGATGTATTTGCTGTCGTAGGAATAAAAACCGCTGCCGACCACGATTTCCCCACAACCGCTGGCAATCGGCCGGTCGTTGCCCAGCACCGCGCATTCGATCTCGCGACCACTGACCGCCGACTCCACCAAGACCTTTTCATCGAAACTCAGCGCCAGCTCGATCGCCGCGTGGTACTCCGCTGCGCTGGTGACCTTGCTCACGCCCACGGACGAGCCCTGGTTCGCCGGTTTGACGAACATCGGCAGGCCCAGCTTGCCCTGCGCCAGGGCAAAGTCGGTGCGTGCCGCGGTGGCCCGGTTCAGGGTGATAAAGGGCGTCACCGCCAGGCCGGCATCGCGCAGCAGGCGCTTGCTGATGTCCTTGTCCATGCACACCGCCGAACCCAGCACGTCGGAGCCCACGAACGGCAGGTCGGCCATGCGTAGCAGGCCCTGCAGGCAGCCGTCTTCGCCGAGGGTGCCGTGGACGATGGGGAAAATCACATCGACGTGGCCCAGCAGTTCCTGGCTGGAGGTTTCCACCAGTTGCTGGCTGGCCTTGCCCGGCACCACCGCCAGTTCGCGGTTGGACCGGTTGAGGGCGATCAGCGCCGGATTTTCCTGGTTGATCAGGAAGTTCGAGGTGTCGTTGAGGTGCCAGTGGCCGTTCTTGTCGATGCCGATCAGCACCGGTTCGAAGCGCTCGCGATCCAGCGCATCGACGATGTTGCGCGCCGATTGCAGCGACACTTCGTGTTCGGCCGAACGGCCACCAAAAATAATCCCGACCCGCAGCTTGCTCATGGTTTGTTCCCGTTAAAAAAGTGGTTCAGCGCTTGTATCGGACCGCTCAAGCCGGCTGATGTCGCAGGTGGATCAGCGCCACCCGATCATTTTGTTTGTTCCGGCGCTCTTCGATGGCGAACGGCACGAAACCGAGCTTGGGATACAGCAGCAGGCCCGCCACGTTGTCATTGAAGCAGGACAGGGTCACCTGTGCGGCCTGGTGCTTGTCCCGGGCGATGCGCAGCATCTCGCCGATCAGTTGCCCGGCGACACCGGCGCCGCGGGCCTCGGGATCGACGATGAGATTGCCGATGGTGCAGGTGCCGTGGGTGCCCCATTGGTAGAAGTTGGCGAAACCCAGCACCTGGCCGTCTCGCTCGATCACTGTCGAATCGGAACGCTGGGCAATGGAGTCGCGCAGTTGCTCGTGGGTCAGCGGCCAGGTGGCCGCCGGGAAAAAGAAAAACAACTCGCCGGGATCCCGGGCAAAACCGCAGATCCGTGGAATATCCCGATCCTGCACGGGGCGAAAAGCACAGCTCATGTCCTGTCTCCTGACCCTGAAAATCCATGGTGTGCGCCCAGCCCCGGCTTCAGCGATTGGCCACCAGATGGGCGCCGAACAGCAGGTAGCAACTGCCGGCAAAACGGTCCAGCCATTTGCGTGAACGACTATAGACGGCAGCCATGCGACTGCTGGCGAAGAACAGCGCGACGCAGCAGTACCAGGTGAACGACAGCGAAGCCATGGTGAGCACGGCCAGGGCCAGCAGCAACGGCGGCGGTGACGCCGGCATCGAGGTGGCGAAAATGGTGGCGACGAACAGCGCCGACTTGGGGTTGGTCATGTTGCCGAGAAAGCCCAGGCGATAGGCCGAGAACAGGCTACGGCCCGACTCGCCATGCAAGCCATTGCCAGCCCCGGTCGGCGCCGGCTTGCGCCTGAACTGCTTGAGGCCAAGGTAAATCAGGTAGCAGCCGCCGGCGATCTTGAAGGCCAGGTACAGGGCCGGGGCCGCGCTGAACAGCGACTTGATCCCCAGGCCGCCGGCCAAGCCCCAAAGCACCGTGCCAGTGGCGACGCCCAGCGCCGCGGTCATGCCATGCCGGCGCGAACAGCTGGCGGCCAATTGCGCCGTGGTAAAGAAATTCGGCCCCGGCGTGACCACGGCCACGGTCCAGAGCAACGCCAGCGACAGCAGCGGGCCGGCATACAGCCAATGTTCAAGCGCCATGACACAGACCGCCTTTTGTCACATGGGGGGGGACGCTGACGCTACTCCACCTCGGGCTCATGGATCAACAGGTCGCCCGGCTGACACTCCAGGTATTGGCAGATCGCGTCCAGGGTCGCGAGCCGCAGGCCCTTGACCTTGCCCTGCTTGAGCAGGGACAGGTTGGCCTCGGTGATGCCGATCGCCGCGGCGAGGTCCTTGGATTTGACCTTGCGCCGGGCCAGCATCACGTCCAGCTGAATGACAATTGACATACTGATCTCACACGAAGGCGCGGTTTTCCGAATCCACTTCACTGGCCTGCCAGAGGATACGCGCGATGATGGAAATGCACGCAGCCAAAAACAGCGCGACAAAGGTCGGGGCAGTGATGCTGAGACTGATCAGGCGTTCGCCCACTGGCGCGTTCAGGGTGACCCAGACACTGAGCAACGGCTCGCAGAGAAAATCCAGCAACACCCACAGCCCCACGCCCCGGCCGACCTTGCCCAGGTGCACCGCCGCGGCACAGGAAAAATACTCGCCCCGGGCATAGCTCTGGAACAGCCGGCGCAGATGGCTCAAGCCATAGGCCAGCGCCAGCAGGGGGATGCTCGACAGCAAAATACCGCCCAGGGTTTGCCACCAGGGAAAAGCGGCACCGGCAGCCAGATGGCTCGACAGGCCATTGCTCAGGCCAAACCCGAACCCATAGCCATTTTCCGCGCTCAACTGCGGAAACAGCCACAACGCCGCGTTGAGCAGCAGCATGGCAATGATCAGTAACAGGGTGACAGCCGACATGCGCTGGCTGAACCGGGCAAGGCCTTGGGACGTCATGGGAAGGCTCCAGAGGAAGGAATGTGGGAGAAACCATAAAGAATTAATTATCGTAAAACAATAATTAATTTCTGTTTTTCGATCATTCAATTCATAAGCCCAGCGATACCCCCGGGGCTATGCTGAAAGTAATGGAGGCCATTGGAGAACGCTCATGAACGGTTTCCTGGTGATTTTCTTCACCCAGCAAAACCGCCGCTACCACGGCAAAATGCTGGGTGACTGGCTCGTCGACCTGGCCAACGAACTGGGCCTGCGCGGTGCGACCATGAGCACCGCCATCGAAGGCTTCGGCCACACCGGCCGGCTGCACTCCGCACACTTTTTCGAACTGGCCGACCAGCCCATCGAGGTGCGCCTGGCACTCTCCGAAGAGGAGTCGGCCCGGCTGTTCGAACGCCTGGAGGACGAGGACATTGCGCTGTTCTACATCAAGACGCCGATCGAGTTCGGCACCCTCGGCAAAGAGGCCAGGAAAGCCGACGCGGGCGGATGACGCGCTGAAGACAGTCACACGCGCCTGGGTTACCGTACGGGCCTGACGTTGTGTCGAGGACAGTTTCATGGGCAAGCCCGCCCCCCGCAAAGACTGGGTCCACCGCGCGCCTCCCGCCCGGGGGCTGGAGCGTATCGAGGCGTTTTTCGCCGGGCATGGCTACGACCTGCACCGTCACGACACCTACGCCATTGGCCGCACGCTGTTCGGCGTGCAGAGCTTCCAGTACCGCGGTGGCTGGCGCCACAACCTGCCGGGCGGGACCATGGTGCTGCATCCGGATGAAGTGCATGACGGCGAAGCCGGCACCCAGGACGGTTTCCATTACCGCATGCTGTATATCGAGCCGGCGCTGATCCAGCAGATCCTCGGCGGCCAGCCGCTGCCCTTCATCAAGAACGGCCTGTCCACCGACCCACGCTTGTTCGCCGCCACCGACACCTTGCTGCGCAGCATGGAAAGCCCGCTGGACCCGCTGGAACAGGAAGACGCGGTGTTCGATCTGGCCCATGCGCTGAATGCCGTATCCGGCGTTTCCCGGCCGGCGCAGCGCTTCGACTATCAGGCCGCGGAGCGAGCGCGGGAATACATGCACAGCGCTCTGGACCAGAGCATCACCCTCGACGAACTGGCCACCCACAGCGGCCGCGACCGCTGGAGCTTGTCGCGGGACTTTCGCCTGTTGTTCGGCACCAGCCCCTATCGCTACCTGACCATGCGCCGCCTGGACCTGGTGCGGGCGCTGTTGCTGCAAGGCCAGTCGCTGGTCAGCGCGGCGCTGTTGGCCGGCTTCACCGACCAGAGCCACATGACCCGGCAATTCAGCAAGACCTACGGCCTGCCGCCGGCGCGCTGGCTGAAAATGCACGGCCGCTGAACGCCGCCCGGCACGCACAATCGTACAAGAACCGCAGCAGCGCGCTGATTACCGTAGAGGCCCGATCCCCTTTTTACGGAGCCGCAGCATGAACCCGGCCAACACCACGCCCATCACTTACCAGAGCCTGAATTTCGCCTACAAACTCAGCCTGTTCGACGACCACTGGCAAGCCCGCGTCATCGCCGAAATGAACGACTACCAGTTCAAGCTGGTGAAGCTGCAAGGGGACTTCATCTGGCACGACCACCCGCACACCGACGAGACCTTTATCGTCCTCGAAGGCCAATTGCGCATCGACTTTGCCGACGGCCAGGTGACCATCAACCAGGGCGAGATGTTTGTCGTGCCCAAGGGCATGAAGCACAAGCCGTACGCCGAGCAGGAGGTCAAGCTGCTGCTGATCGAACCCAAGGGCGTGCGCAACACCGGTGAAGAAGGCGGCGAACGCACGGCGGCCAATGATGTGTGGATTTGAGGCCACCCGGGGTTGAGCCTCTGTAGCCGCTGCCGAGCGAAGCGAGGCTGCGATCGGCAGCGCAGCGGCCGTAAAGGCGGGCGATGCGTTCCTCTAAGGCAAACCGCATGCGCAGGTTTGGCGAGGACTGCGTCCTCGTTCGCAGCCTCGCGGTGCTCGGCAGCGGCTACAGCACCGTCATCTGCTGCCACTCAACCGCGTTCGGCGGCTGCCGCCAGGCCTTGGCCTGTCGGCACTCGCAAACGCAGGGCCAACAGCGCCCCCAGCAGGGCGAGCAAGGCGCTGGCGCCTACCGCCTGCTCGATGCCGGCCGCCTGTGAGCCGCCCAGCCCGGCGTTGGCCAGGGACACCAGCAGCGCCAGCCCCAGCGCGCCGCCGATCTGCTGGCTGGTGGAGGCAATGCCCGCCGCCACGCCCTGTTCGCCCGGCGCGATGCCCTGCCCGGCCGAAACCCACATGGCGGTCCAGGTCATGCCCTGACCGATGCTCAGCACCACGATGCCCGGCATCAGGCTCCAGAACCCCGCCCCGTCGGGCAACGCCACATACACCCCGCCAATGCCCAGTGCGCCCAGGAGCAAGCCGTTGACCAGGGTCGCCCGCAGCCCGAAGCGCAGTAACGAACGTTCGGCCAGCCAGATGCCCACGGTGCACAGCAGCGTCGCCGGCAAAAACGCCACGCCGCTTTGCAGCACGCTGTAGCCGTAGACCTGCTGGAAATACAGGGCGAGGAAGTAGTACTGCACGCCGAAGCTGCTCATGAACAAGGCCGTAAGGAACATCGCCAGGCGCAGCTCGCGATGGGCCAGCAGGCGCAGCGGCATCAGCGGGTCGTGGCCATGCTGTTCGATCCACACGAACACCCCGAGCAGCAACAGCGCCAGCGCCCCGCAGCCCAGGGTCGCCGGGGCGCTCCAGCCCCATTCCGGGCCCTGGACGATGGCGAACACCAACAGCGTGCCGCCCACCGTCACGGTCAAGGCGCCGCTGAGGTCGAAACGCCGGCCACGCTCGCGCTGGCCATCGGCCGGAATCCAGCGCCGGGCCAGCAAGGCGCAGGCCCCAGCCAGCGGAACGTTGACCAGAAACACCGCCTCCCAGCCCCACCACTGGGTTAGCACGCCACCGAGCAACGCGCCCAGGGCCAGGCCCGCCGCCGAGGCCGCGCTCCACACCGCGAACGCCCGGTTGCGCGCCGGCCCTTCGGGGTAATGGCTGTTGATCAGCGCCAGCGTCGCCGGGAACAGCATGGCCCCGCCGACACCCTGCACCGCCCGCGCCAGCACCAGCAGCAGTGCGCTGCCGCCCAGGCCACCGGCCAGCGAAGCCAGGGCGTACAGGCTTTGCCCGACGATGTAGAAACGCCGCTTGCCCAACAGGTCGGCCGCCCGACCGCCCAGCAGCAGGAAGCCGCCGAAGGCCACGCTGTAGGCACTGACCACCCATTGCAGCTGTTGCGCGGAAAACCCCAGGTGGCTGCCGATCTCCGGCAAGGCAACGAAGACGATGGTCGCGTCCAGGGCGATGATCAGCTGCGCGCTGGCCAGCAGGAGCAGCATCCAGCCTGACGGCCTGGCTGAAGAGGTGGCGGGCATCACGTCGAGTCCTTGTGTGGAAAATAAAGGGGGATGAATCAAGGACCCTCAGTTTCTTTGATGCCGATTAGATGATAAATACCGTCATTGCTCTTTCAGTGATGACTTTAATCATGGATCTGAATGCCGTTCGTTTGCTGGTCCGGGTCGCCGAGACCCGCAGCTTTACCCGCGCCGCCGGCGATCTACGGCTGACCCAGTCCGGCCTGTCGCGGGCCATTTCGCGCCTGGAGCAGCAACTGGGCGTGCGCCTGCTGCAACGCAACACCCGCAGCGTCAGCCTGACCCCGGACGGCCAACTGCTGGTGGAGCGCGCCGCGCCGCTGCTGGCCGAACTGGCGCAGACCGAAAGCCTGCTGCTGGACCGTCGCGACTCGCCCACCGGGCTGCTGAAGATCAGCACGCCGTCGCTGTTCGGACGCAAGGTGGTGATGCCGTTGATCGGCCGCCTGACCGAGCAATACCCAGACCTGAGCATCGAGGCGGTGATGACCGATCGCCTGGTGGACATCGTCGACGAAGGCTTCGACGCCATCCTGCGCACCGGCGAGATCCAGGACCAGCGCCTGATCGCCCGGCCCCTGGCGCCACTGCGCTGGGTCACCGTGGCATCCCCGGCCTACCTGGCGCGCCATGGCACACCGCAGACGGTGGAAGAGCTGCAACAGCACAACTGCCTGACCGTGCGTAACCTGCGCAGCGGGCGCCTGGTGGACTGGCAGTTCATGCGCGACGGCAAGGTGCGCGATGTCAGCGTGCCCAGCCGGCTGATCTTCGATATCGGCGACGCGCTGGTGGACGGTGTGCTGGGAGGCTTCGGCATCGCCCAGTTGATGAACTTCGCCGTCGAGGACGCCCTCGCCGACGGCCGCCTGGTGCCGATCCTGCAGGCCTTTTCCGGGCGCAGCCGGGCACTGTCGCTGGTCTACCCGCCGTCGCGCCAGTACTCGCCCAAACTCAAGGTCTTCGCCGACGCCCTGAGCACTGTCAGCTGGTAACCCGCGCCTACAGGCGTACCCGCTCGGCGAGGAAATCGATAAAGGCCCTGACCCGGGACGGCAGGTGCCCGCCCTGCCCCAGGTACACCGCGTAGAAACTTTCCGGCCGGCTGTCGTCGAAGGTTTCCAGCAACGGAATCAGCCGCCCCCGGGCCAGGTCGTCGACAATGGTGAAGGCCGCCAGCTGGGCGATGCCGACCCCGTTCAGGGCCAGATGCCGCAGGGCCTCGCCGTCGCTGGCCTGCACCCGGCCGTTGGGCTGGACCGGCACGGGAGCGCCGTTCTCCATCAGGCGCCAGCCCTTCACCGCCCGCGCATAGTCGAAGCCGATCAGGTTGTGCCGCTCCAGTTGCGAAGGTGTCTGGGGCGCCCCGTGGCGTGCCAGATAAGCAGGCGCCGCGACAATGATCGAACGGCTCTCGCCGAGTTTGCGCGCCACCAGCCGCGAGTTCTCCAGCGGCCCGGCGCGCACCGCGACATCGGTCTGCTCACCCAGCAGGTCGACCAGCGAATCGGTGTGCACGATATCCAGGGACACCGCCGGATAACGTCCGAGAAACTCCGTCACCAACGGCGCCAACACATGCAGGCCGAACGACGCACTGGTGTTGACCCGAATGCGCCCCACCGGCTCGCGACCGTTGGTGGCCTCGCGCTCCACCTCGCGGACATCGGCCAGGACCCGCACGCAGTTGTCATAGAACGCCCGGCCTTCCGGGGTCAGTTGCAACTGGCGGGTCGAGCGGTTGAGCAAGCGCACGCCGAGGCGCGACTCCAGGCGGCCCAGCAGCTTGCTCACCGAGGACGGCGTGGTGCGCTTGAGCCGCGCGGCGGCGGACATGCCGCCGGATTCCACGACCCTGACGAAGGTTTCCATCTCGGCGAAGCGGTTGATGTCGCTGCCAGCCATATGAATTCAACTCACAGATGATGTGCCGGATAGCCGTCTATTTCACGGTAGAGGCCAACTCTATGATGGTCCGCACACCCACTCAAGGACCTCAGGCATGAACACTCCAACCTCCCCCGCGCGCCACTTGCTGGTGGTCGGCGGCTACGGCGTCACCGGCAGCGCCATCGTCGAACACATGGTTCGCCAACCCGACTGGCGACTGACCACCGCCGCCCGCCGCGGCGCCCCCGCGCAACTGGCCGACGGCAGCCCGGCGCCGGCCCACGTCAGCGTCGACCTGCTGGACGCCAACACGGTGATCCGTGCCTTCGGCGATCTGCGCGAGGTCACCGACCTGGTGTTCTGCGCCTACAGCGAACGCGAAACCATGGCCGCCAGCGTGGCGCCCAACGTGGCCATGCTCAAGCACAGCCTACTGGCCCTGAAACAGGCCGGGGCGAAGCTGCGGCATGTGGTGCTGATCGGTGGCGGCAAGTCTTACGGCGAGCACCTGGGCCACTACAAGACCCCGGCCAAGGAGAGCGACGGCCGGATGATGGGACCGATCTTCTACAACGATCAGGAGGACCTGCTGTGGAAGCGTGCCGAGCAGGACGGATTCGGCTGGACCGTGCTGCGCCCGGACGGAGTAATGGGCACCAGCCTGGGCTCGCCGATGAACATCCTCACCGGGGTGGCGGCCTTTGCCGCGATCAGCCAGGAGCTGGGCGTGCCCCTGCGTTTCCCCGGCAGCCTGCCGGCCTGGAATGCACTGCATCAAAGCACCGATGCCCGCCTGCTGGCGCAGGCCGTGCTCTGGGCGCTGAGCGCCAGCGGCGCACGCAATGAAATCTTCAATATCACCAATGGCGACCACTTCCGCTGGCAGCAGGTGTGGCCGGAGATCGCCGAGTTCTTCGACCTGCCGGCCGCCGCGCCGCAGCCGATGAACCTGCAGGTGCAAATGGCCGACAAGGCCGCGCTGTGGCAACGCATCGTGGCCAGGCACGGCCTGCAACCGACGCCCTGGGAGCAGCTCGCCGCCTGGCCGTTCGTCGACGGCTGGCTGAATACCGGCTACGACATGGTGCAGAGCACCATCAAGATCCGCCAGGCCGGTTTCCACGGCTGCATCGACACCCACCAGAGCATCCGCGAGCACCTGCAGGACCTGCGCGAGCGGCGGCTGATTCCCTGAACCGGTTCACGACGCCAGGGTCTTGCCGTCCAGCGCATCGCCAATCGTCAGGAAATGCCCGCCCGCCACATGGTGCAGGGTGCGCAAGGCATCGTGCCCGGTGAAATGCCAGCGGCCGTCGCTGAACACTCGCTCATCGGCCTGGGCGGCGATGACTTCGCCGAGGAACAGGTCGTAGCGTTCATGGTTGTGCGGTTCCGGCAGCAGCCGGCATTCGAGCCAGGCCACGCAGCCCTCGAGCAGCGGCGCGTCGATCAGCTCGCCGGCGAAGGTCGGCAAGCCATAGCGCTCGAACTTGTCGCGGCCCTGGTCGCGGTTCAGTTCCAGGCCGGAAGTGGAACCCACGGTCTGCACGATATCGACCTGGGCGGCGCACGGCACGTTGAGCACGAAGGTACCGGAGGCTTCCAGCAGTTGCCGGGTCCAGGTGGATTTGTCGAGCACCACGGCGACTTTCGGCGGCTCGAAATCCAGCGGCATGGCCCAGGCCGCGGCCATGATGTTGCGCTGGCCGCCATGGGTGGCGCTGACCAGCACGGTCGGCCCGTGGTTGAGCAGACGGTAGGCCTTGGCCAGCGGAACCGGACGACGATGGGATGGGCTCATGGGTAAGGCTCCAGGAGAAAAAACGTCGATTGTAGCGGCATCCCGGTCCGGCACCGCAGTCGGGATTGGCCAATTTCCCTGGACAATCCATCCAGATTGACTGGGCTTATCCCTGACTCGCGGCTGCTTAGACTGGGCCTTCACCTCACAGGCTGAAGGAGCTTTTCCATGGCAGACCATTCCTTGAACAATAAAGTGGCGTTGATCGCCGGTGGCGCGAAGAACCTGGGCGGCCTGATCGCCCGGGACCTGGCCGCCCATGGCGTGAAGGCCATCGCCGTGCATTACAACAGCGCCGCCAGCAAGGCCGACGCCGACCGGACCGTGGCGGCGATCAAGAACCTGGATGTCGATGCCCATGCCTGGCAGGCCGACCTGACCGCCGCCGCGGCCGTGGAGCAACTCTTCAGCGACGCCAAGGCGCGTTTCGGCAAGATCGACATCGCCATCAACACCGTGGGCAAGGTCCTGAAAAAACCCATAGTCGAGATCAGCGAAGCCGAGTACGACGACATGTTCGCGGTCAACTCCAAGAGCGCGTTCTTCTTTATCAAGGAAGCCGGCAAGCACCTGGAGGACCACGGCAAGCTGGTGTCGCTGGTGACCTCGCTGCTCGGCGCCTACACGCCCTTCTATGCCGCCTACGGCGGGGCCAAGGCTCCGGTGGAACACTTTACCCGCGCCGCCTCCAAGGAATTCGGTGCCCGCGGTATCTCGGTGACAGCCGTAGGTCCTGGGCCGATGGACACGCCATTCTTCTACCCGGCCGAGGGCGCGGACGCCGTGGCTTACCACAAGACCGCCGCGGCGCTGTCCGGCTTCAGCAAGACCGGCCTGACCGACATCAAGGACGTGGTGCCCTTCATCCGTCATCTGGTCACCGACGGCTGGTGGATCACCGGCCAGACCCTGCTGATCAACGGTGGCTACACCACCAAGTGAGGCCCGTCCTTCTGATCGACGGTTGTCATCGACCCGAGTAATCCGCCAAGGGGCGAGGTAGATTGGCGTTTGCAAAAGATCGCCATCAGGTGCGACATGATCCCGTAGGAGCGAGCTTGCTCGCACCTACAACAGTACCCAGCGCACCACCCACAAGCTCCGGAACAATGCCCCATCCATGGATAAGCTCGAGCAGTACCGTGTATTCATCCAGGTGGCTGACATGGGTAGTTTCATCAAGGCCGCGCACGCCCTTGAACTGCCCCGGGCTACCGTCTCGGCGGCGGTGCAGCAACTGGAAACCGCCCTCGCCACGCGCCTGTTGCACCGCACCACGCGCCAGGTTCAGCTGACCGCCGACGGCGCGGTCCTGCTGGAGCGCGCGCGCCTGTTGCTGAGCGATGCGGTGGAACTCGAGCAGCTGTTTCACACCCGTCAACTGGACGTCTGTGGCCGGCTCAATGTCGACGTGCCCAGCCGCATTGCCCGGCGCCTCATCGCCCCCGCCCTGCCCGAACTTTTCGCCCGCTACCCCAGCCTGAAGCTGGCGCTGGGTTCCACCGACCGTTCCATCGACCTGGTGCAGGAAGGCGTGGATTGCGCGATCCGCGTCGGCGCCCTGGGCGACAGCAGCCTGATCGTCCGGCGCCTGGGCCACCTGGCCCTGATCAATTGCGCCAGCCCCGCCTACCTGGCCCGGCACGGCCAGCCACAAACGCCGGGCGACCTGGCCGACGGTCACTGGATGGTCGGCTACGGCTCCCCCAGCACGGGCCGCGAACAGCCCTGGGAATACCTGGCCGAAGGTCACGAGCTGGAACTGAATTTGCCCAGCCGGGTGATCGTCAACAACGCCGAAAACTACATCGCCTGCTGCCGGGCCGGGCTGGGCCTGATCCAGATCCCGCGCTTCGACGTGCAGTACCTGCTCGAGCGGGGCGAACTGGTGGAAGTCCTGCCCGGTTTTCGCCCCGCGTCCATGGCGATCTCCGCGCTCTATCCCAATCGCAACCATCGCTCGCGCCGGCTGAACGCCTTTATCGAATGGTTCGAAACCCTGATCGCGCCCCATCTGGAAAACAACCGGCAGGACTGACAGCGGGCCCCTCCATGCCAACCCATCAGCCGGACAACTGATGGGCGAACTGGCCGACGGCGCTCACCACCTTCTGCGCGCCGTCCTGGATCTCGACGATCACCGTGCCGGCTTCGGCGGCCAGGCCCAGGCCCTGCTCGGCCTGGGTCTTGCCGTCGGCCATCAGCACCACCGCGTCGCGGGCCATGTCCTGGTTGCGCCGGACCACGCCGACGATCTCGTCGGTGGCCTTGCTGGTGCGCGAGGCCAGTTGCCGGACCTCGTCCGCCACCACCGCGAAGCCGCGCCCCTGGTCACCCGCGCGGGCCGCTTCGATGGCCGCGTTGAGCGCCAGCAGGTTGGTCTGTTCGGCAATGTCGCTGATGGTCTTGACGATGCTGCCGATCACCCGCGACTGCTCGTTCAGCGCCTCGATGCTGTCACTGGCCTGCTGCATGTGGGTCGCCAGGTCGCGCATCACCTGCACCGCTTCGGTCACCACCGAAGAGCCGCGCTGGGCGCTGCTGTCGGTCTGCTGCGAGATGGTGTAGGCGATCTCCGCGGCGTCGGCGACGGACTGCTCCTGCTTGACCTGCTCGGTGATCACCGTGGCGAATTTCACCACTTTGTAGAGCTTGCCGTTGGCATCGACCACCGGGTTGTACGAGGCATCGAGCCAGACCACGCGGCCGAGACTGTCGATGCGCTTGAAGCGGTCGGCGACGTACTCGCCGGCATTCAGTCGCTCCCAGAACACCTTGTAGGCCGGACTGTTGTACTCCTGCGGCTCGCAGAACAGGCTGTGGTTCTGGCCCAGGATCTGCTCGAGGCTGTAGCCCATGCAGCTCAGGAACCGCTCGTTGGCGGTCAGTACCCGGCCCTTGAGGTCGAACTCGATCACCGCGGTCGAACGCAGCAGGGCCGCGATCAGGTTGTCGTGCTCGCAGGCGGTCTCCACGGTTTCGGTCAGGTCATTGGCGATCAGGGAAAAGGACCTGAGTTGCCGCTCGGTGCTGAAGATCGGCTGCAGGATCACCCTCAGCCAGGCGTCATGACCGTCGCCACGACGCAGGCGCAGGGTGTCGTCGAAAGGCTCGCTGCGTGCCAGCGCCGTCATGAAACGCGAGTGCGCCTCTTCGGGCCGGGCATCGTCCGGCAGCAGATTGTCGATGGGCCAGCCCAATAGCGCTTCCTGGGAATACTGCAGGCACTGGGTGAAGTTGCGGTTCGCCACCAGGATCCGGCGCTGCGGATCGAGATGGACACTGAGCAGGGTGCGCTCGAAACCTTCCTTGACCTGCTCGAGCGCACGAAACTCCTCACCCAACGCGAGGAGCTTCTGATTCAAACGTTTATTGAACATGGATACACCGATAGCCTGTGATTGGAGACTGCAGCAGCCTCACCATCGGCGTTGGGAACGCGTTCTTGACGCGCTCAAGGCTCTTTAGGATTTATCTTCCATAGAGACAGGAAACTTCCTAACCGCCCGCGCAGGGCGCGCTGGCGTTGGAGCAGATCGTGGCCGTCGACCTGGCGGCCACTCGGCACCCGACGTCATGGCCTGGAAAAGGCCTGACGCCGGGTCCGGGACAGGACTCAGTTGGACAATTGGCTGGCGAACTGGCCGACGGCGTTCACCACCTTCTGCGCGCCGTCCTGGATCTCGACGATCACCGTGCCGGCTTCGGCGGCCAGGGCCAGGCCCTGCTCGGCCTGGGCCTTGCCATCGGTCATCAGCGCCACGGCCTCGCGCGCCATGTCCTGGTTCTGCCGCACCACGCCGACGATTTCGTCGGTGGCCTTGCTGGTGCGCGAGGCCAGTTGCCGGACTTCGTCGGCCACCACGGCAAAGCCGCGTCCCTGTTCACCGGCGCGCGCCGCTTCGATCGCCGCGTTGAGCGCCAGCAGGTTGGTCTGCTCGGCGATGCCGCTGATGGTCTTGACGATGGTGCCGATCACCAGCGACTGCTCGTTCAGCGCCTCGATGCCTTCGCCGGCCTGCTGCATGTGCTTGGCCAGGTCGCGCATCACGCTCACCGCCTCGGTCACCACGGTGGTGCCGCGCTGGGCGCTGTTGTCGGTTTGCAAGGAGGTGCTGTAGGCGATGTTCGCCGCCTCGGCGACTGCCTGCTCCTGGTTCACCTGGTCGGTGATCACGGTGGCGAACTTCACCACCTTGTACAGCCGGTTGTTGGCATCGACCACCGGGTTGTAGGAAGCCTCGAGCCAGACCACGCGGCCGTAGCTGTCGATACGCTTGAACCGCCCGGCGACGAACTCGCCGGCGTTCAGGCGCTTCCAGAACGCCTGGTACTCGGCGCTGTTGTATTCCTCGGGCTCGCAAAAGGTACGGTGATGCTTGCCCTGGATTTGCGCCAGGCTGTAGCCCATGGCGCTGAGGAAGCGCTCGTTGGCCGCCAGCACGTTGCCGTCGAGGTCGAACTCGATCACCGCCGTGGAGCGGACCAGCGCGCCGATCAGGTTCTCGTGCTCGCGAGAGGCTTCGATGGTGCGGGTCAGGTCGCTGGAGTAGATCGAGAACTGTTTGATCCGCCCCTGGGAATCGCGAACCGGCTGGGAGATCGAGCGCAGCCAGGCTTCCTGGCCATTACCGCGCAGCAGGCGTACCGCGCCGGCAAAATGCTCGCCACGGGTCAGCGTCGCCTTGAAACGGTGGTGGAATTCATCGGTCTTGACGTGGGCCGGCACGATGTCCTCGATGTGACGACCGACCAGTTCGCTGCCCCTGTAGAGCATTTCCTGGTTGAAGTTGTCGTTGGCCGACAAAATGCGTCCATCGGGATCGAGAATCAGCACCAGCATTTCGCTGTCGAGACTGTCCTTCACTTGCTGGAGGCTCGAGAGTTCTTCGCGTAGAGCCAACAGCTCTTGCTTCAAGCTTTTGTTGAACATGGGATGCACCGATGGGCAGTAATAGTGGGCAGCATTGTCTCTAGCCATCGGCGCTTGAGTATTTTTCTGAAGACCCCATAAGACATATCCGACCAAAAAACTTTGAAACGCCTCAGGCCCCGGCCCTGCGGGGCTACGAGCCATGATCCGGAGCCCGGAAGAAGGGCTATAGTCGTGCTCTGGAAAATCAACGGCAATCGACGGAGTGCAATCTATGGAGGCTTCACGCAAGGCCCTGTTCGACCAGGTGGCGACGCGTCTGGGACACGCTTTCGACGGTGAAATGCGCATCGGCGGCAACTACGTGCCCGCGGTGCAGAACGGCGACGAGGTGTACGTCAGCGGGCAGATCCCACGCATCGACAACACCGTGAAGGTGGTCGGGCGGGTCGGTGGTGATGTTTCGCTGGAAGACGGCCGGTATGCCGCACGTATTTGCACCATGCGTGCCCTGGCGATCCTCGCCCAGTTGCTGGGCGATCTGCAGCGGGTGAAAAAAGTCCTGCGGCTCAACGTCTATGTGCAAAGCGCCGCCGACTTCACCCAGCAGAGCGAAGTCGCCGACGCGGCCTCCGAAGTGCTCTATTCGATCTTTGCCGAGGCCGGGGTGCACACCCGCACGTCCCTCGGGGTCTATCAGCTGCCGAAGAATGCCGCGGTGGAAATCGACATGATCGTGGCCCTCGAACCGCTTCCCGCGCCCCATGAGGACACTGAGGATTAACTGCCATTGGTGCGGCACTGGCCCATCACCTGATACTCCAGGGTCTTGAGCTGCCCGGCCGAATCCTCATAGGTCATGCGTGACGGCACCGGGTTGCAGGCCTTGGCCGGTGGCGTCACGCTGACCACCTTCTGGATGTCCAGGGGCATGCCGTAGCGATAGTTTTCCACCACCGGCGCCTCCTTGCCCTGTTTCGCCGCGTAGGCCGCCATGGCCCGCTCGTTCGCCTGCATGGCGCGGTCGAAGGTGCGGTCGCCGCCGCCTTCGGCCATGGCCAGGGACGACAAGGAAAGTACCAGGGCGGCGATACTCAATTTAAATAACTTCATGACTGTTTCCTCGTTCTGGTTAGTTGCAACGAGGATAACCAGCGGCCCCTGTCGGGAAGATCACGGATAGATTACTTATATGTAATAAACCCGAGACCGCTTCTTGCCCTTGAGAAAACCCCATATAAAACAAGGCCTCCAACTAAAACCAAATACAACTTACAACTTTTATCCTTGCAGAATTGTAATAACCGGGTCACCTCCGCGTTATCTGTTGTTTGCAACTATCGACGCTGACTCCAGCCGTTAACCAGACGGTTCGCGAGTACAACTAACAAGAACGCCCCAGGCGACATAACAGCTGATAGCTGCCCATATCCAGGAGCAAACAACATGCGCACTCAAACCCGCTGGTCCCTGTCCGTGTTTTGCGCGGTACTGGGGCTCAGCCCGTTGGCCGTGAACGCGGCAGACGACCAGCCCGAAGGCTTTATCGAAGGCAGCAGCCTCAACGTACTGGCCCGCAACTACTACTTCAATCGCGACGATCGCAAGGGCCAGTCCAGCCCCACCGGCAACGGTTATTCGCAGGCCTGGGCCCAGGGGCTGATCGGCAAGTTCGAATCCGGCTTTACCCAGGGCACCGTCGGTTTCGGCCTCGATGCCTTTGCCATGTATGGCCTCAAGCTCGACTCCGGCGCCGGCCGCAGTGGCGGTCGCGGGTCGTTCGGCATGCTGCCGGTGGACAGCGACAACCACCCGGCTGACAACTACAGCAAGGTCGGCGGCGCGGCGAAAATGCGCCTGCTCGACACCGTGATCAAGGTTGGCGACGTCTTCCCGAAACCCCCGGTGGTGCACTACGGCGACTCGCGCCTGCTGCCGGAAAGCTTTCGCGGGGCCACCTTCGAGAACACCAGCATCGACGGCCTGAGCCTCCAGGGCGGGCGCCTGCACAGCATGAGCCAGCCCGACAGCAGCAGCCTGCGCGACGGTTTCGCCACCTTCTATGCCGGCAAGGTCGACTCGCCCTGGGTCGCCTACTTCGGCGGCGACTACAGCCTGAACAAGCACCTCAGTTTCAGCCTCTACAGCAGCCGCCTGAAGGACGCCTGGGACCAGTACTACTTCGGCACCGCGGCGACCTGGCCGATCTCGGACCAGTTCTCGCTGTTCGCCGGGTTCAACTATTACAAGGCGGTGGACGAGGGCAAGAAGCTGCTCGGCAAGTTCGACAACGACATCTGGAGCGCCAAGGTCGGCGCCACCTATGGCGCCCACACCCTGTCCCTGTCGCACCAGCGCAACAACGGCGACGACGACTTCGACTACCTGCGCCAGTCGGACTCGATCTTCCTCGACAACTCGATCCAGTACAGCGACTTCAACTCGCCGAAGGAACGCTCGTGGATGGTCCGCTACGACCTCGACATGCAACCCCTGGGTATCCCCGGCCTGTCGTTCATGACCCGCTATGGCAAAGGCAGCGACGCCGACTACAGCAATGCCAACGCGGTGTACATGCGCCGCGACGCGGACGGCAATCCGCTGACCGACCAGCGCCGCTGGGAACGCGATATCGAAGCCAAGTATGTGGTGCAGGGCGGCACCCTCAAGGACCTGTCGCTGCGCATCCGCCAGGCCACCGTGCGCTCCAGCAGCTTCGAATCCGACCTGGAGGAATTCCGCCTGATCGTCGAATACCCGCTGGCCATTCTCTGAGCCCTTGCGCCGGGCGGGTGCAAGGGTCTGTCCGAAAAATCGGCGAGCGAAGGTCAGGCTGTTTTTAACGCAGCATGACCTGCATAGCGCCGAAGGCGCCCAACGTGCAGCCACTTTTCGGACAGAGCCTAAGCCCGCCCGACGTTAAAACTTCTTCACAGACGCCTGTCTTTCAGAACTGTAATATCGCCCTCACCTTCTCGTCAGGTTGGCCTTCGTATACTTGCCCGCATGCCCGAGCCGACAGCGCTTCGCTGGCGGCCAGCCACTTGCGGGAGATCATGTCTTGAAGCCTGCCCACCTGACTCCGCCTGGCCAGCCCAGCGCGCTTCCCAGCGATAACAGCAGCGAACGCGCCCGGCATGCCCTGGAACAATTCTGGCTCGGCCAGCAACAGCACAACGGCGAAAACAACCACAACGGCGCAACCGGCGGCGCCCCTCACAGAACCGCAGGGCCCCAGGCATGCACAGCCTCCCGCTGACGCCGGCCCACCCCGAGCACATTCATCTCTGAAGCGTTTTTTCGAATGCTCCTTTGGAAAGAGATGAATTTTTAGCGTCCCGCATGGGACGCTTTTTTTTTGCCCCCACGCCCCCTGTAGCCGCTGCCGAGCCCGCGAGGCTGCGATCGACCGCGAAGCGGGCGCAGCTCTTGAAATCGCAGGAGGTCCTGCGGACCTATCGCAGCCTGCGGCAGCGGCTACATCTGCCCCCGTAGCCGCTGCCGAGCCCGCGAGGCTGCGATCGACTGCGAAGCGGGCGCAGCTCTTGAAATCGCAGGAGGTCCTGCGGACCTATCGCAGCCTGCGGCAGCGGCTACATCTGCCCCCGTAGCCGCTGCCGAGCCCGCGAGGCTGCGATCGACTGCGAAGCGGGCGCAGCTCTTGAAATCGCAGGAGGTCCTGCGGACCTATCGCAGCCTGCGGCAGCGGCTACATCTGCCCCCGTAGCCGCTGCCGAGCCCGCGAGGCTGCGATCGACTGCGAAGCGGGCGCAGCTCTTGAAATCGCAGGAGGTCCTGCGGACCTTTCGCAGCCTTCGGCAGCGGCTACATCTGCCCCCGTAGCCGCTGCCGAGCCCGCGAGGCTGCGATCGACCGCGAAGCGGGCGCAGCACTTGAAATCGCAGGAGGTCCTGCGACCAGCGTGGCCCGGACCATCGCAGCCTGCGGCAGCGGCTACATCAAAGCCAGATGGCGTCCCAGAGGGGATAGTCGCCGGGACGTTGAACGAGCCCTGCTCGCACCGGATTGAGAATGATGTAGCGGGCGATGGCCTTCAGGTCTTCTTCCTTGCGCAGGGCACAGTCGTGATAGCCCTTTTGCCAGAGACGGCCCTGACAGCCGAAGTGTTGATTGATCTGCAGGCTGCTTCTGGATTTGAAACGGCACATCACCTTTCCCAAAGATCTGTCTCGCAGTTCAAATAGCCAGTGAAGATGGTCAGGCATGACAACCCAAGCCAGTGAACGTACGTGATCGGCTTCGTCGACTTGCTTGAGCTGATCAACCACCAGGCGGCCAACACAAAAGTCGCGAAACAAGGGTCGCCGTTGGTGGGTCACGACGGTAATCGAATAGATACGGCCGGCTTCCGATACCCGTCCTTTGAGTAGGCGGTAGCCATTGGAGTGGACAAGCATTCCTTTGCTCTCCATACAGGTCATTTACCTCAACCTAGCTGCTCATGCTTTCGCATGCGGGAGCACTCTTTCAGCAGATGTTTCCAGATCCCTGTAGCCGCTGCCGAGCCCGCGAGGCTGCGATCGACCGTGAAGCAGGCGCCGCTTCTGAAATCGCAGGAGGTCCTGCGGACCTTTCGCAGCCTGCGGCAGCGGCTACACATCTGCCCCCTGTAGCCGCTGCCGAGCCCGCGAGGCTGCGATCGACCGTGAAGCAGGCGCCGCTTCTGAAATCGCAGGAGGTCCTGCGGACCTTTCGCAGCCTGCGGCAGCGGCTACACATCTGCCCCCTGTAGCCGCTGCCGAGCCCGCGAGGCTGCGATCGACTGCGAAGCAGGCGCCGCTCTTGAAATCGCAGGAGGTCCTGCGGACCTTTCGCAGCCTTCGGCAGCGGCTACACATCGGCCTGTAGCCGCTGCCGAGCCCGCGAGGCTGCGATCGACCGCGAAGCGGGCGCCGCTTCTGAAATCGCAGGAGGTCCTACGGACCTTTCGCAGCCTGCGGCAGCGGCTACAGGGTGTGCTCTCTGGATAAACAAAACCCCGCCTGCGTATGACGCAGTCGGGGTTGGTTGACGCCAGTCGCGGGTCAGTCGTTCAGCAGGTCCTGCAGTTCCTGTTCTTCTTCCTTGCGGTGCGCCCAGTGGTACAGCGCCGGCAGCACCAGCAGGGTCAGGGCGGTGGAGGAGATGATGCCGCCGATGACCACGGTGGCCAGCGGCCGTTGCACTTCGGCGCCGGTGCCGGTGGCCAGGGCCATGGGGATGAACCCCAGCGACGCCACCAGCGCGGTCATCAGCACCGGGCGCAGGCGGGTCAGCGCGCCTTCGTTGACCGCCGCGGCGAGCATCCGCCCGTCTTCGCGCAGGTTGCGGATAAAGGCGATCATCACCAGGCCGTTGAGCACCGCCACCCCCGACAGCGCGATGAAGCCCACCCCCGCCGAGATCGACAGCGGGATGTCGCGCAGCCACAGGGCCATGATCCCGCCGGTCAGGGCGAAGGGAATCCCGGTGAACACCAGCAGCCCGTCCTTGAGGTTGTTGAACATCATGAACAGCAGGCCGAACACCAGCAGCAGCGCCACCGGCACCACGATCTCCAGGCGCTTGGAGGCTTCCTGCAACTGTTCGAACTGGCCGCCCCAGGTGATCCAGTAGCCGGTCGGGATCTTCACCTGGTCGCCAATGGCCCGGGTCGCCTCTTCGACGAAGGAACCCATGTCGCGCCCACGCACGTTGGCGCTGACGATCACCAGGCGCTTGCCGTTCTCGCGGCTGACCTGCGCCGGGCCGAGTACCAGGTCGACGCTGGCGACTTCCGAGAGGGCGATGAAACCCAGTTGCCCGTTGACGCTGCCCGCGGCGGCGGCCACCGGAATCAGCAGGCGCGACAGCCCGTCGATATCGGTGCGCTGGGCATCGGACATGCGCACCAGCATGTCGAAGCGCCGGTCGCCCTCATACAAAATGCCCGCCTTGCGCCCGCCCACGGCAATCGCCACGGCGTCCTGCACATCGCCGACGTTGAGGCCGAAACGCGCGGCCTTGTCGCGGTCGACATTCACCGTCAGCACCGGCAGGCCGGTGGTCTGCTGCACCTTCACTTCGGCGGCGCCGTCGATCTTCTGCAAGGTCTGCGAAATCTCTTCGGCGGTCTTGTTCAGCACCGCCATGTCATCGCCGAAGACCTTCACCGCGACATCGCTGCGCACCCCAGAAATCAGTTCGTTGAAGCGCAGCTGGATCGGTTGCGACAGCTCGTAGACGTTGCCCGGCAGGCTGTTGCTGACCCGTTCGATGTCGGCAATGATCGCCTCGCGCGACTTGCCCGGGTCCGGCCATTGCGCCTTGGGCTTGAGCATCAGGTAGGCATCGGAAATGTTCGGCGGCATCACGTCCGAGGCGATCTCGGCGGTACCGGTACGGGCGAACACCCGCTCGATTTCCGGGATCTGCGCCAGCAGGGTTTTCTCCAGGGTCTTCTGCATCTCCACCGACTGAGTGAGGCTGGCGTCGGGCACGCGCATCGCCTGCTGGGCGAAGTCGCCTTCGCTGAGGCTGGGGATGAATTCACTGCCCATGCGACTGGCCACCAGGCCCGAGACCAGCACGCTGAGAACGGCCAGGGCAAAGGCCAGGGAGCGATGGCTCATCACCCAGCGCAGCACCGGCTCGTAGCCGCGGCGGGCGCCGCGCATGACGAAGTTTTCTTCCTCCTTGACCTTGCCAGTGACGAACAGCGCGATCGCCGCCGGGACGAACGTCACCGAGAGGATCATCGCCCCCAGAAGGGCTATCACCACGGTGAAGGCCATCGGGTGGAACATCTTCCCGGCCACCCCGGACAGGGCAAAGATCGGCAGGTACACCACCATGATGATCAGTTGCCCGTAGATCAGCGCCCGGCGCGCTTCCCTGGCCGCGGCGAAGACTTCGTGCAGGCGCTCGGAGCGAGTGAGCATGCGCCCGTGATGCTGCTGGGCATGGGCCAGGCGGCGGATGGCGTTCTCGACGATGACCACCGCGCCGTCGACGATGATGCCGAAGTCCAGCGCGCCGAGGCTCATCAGGTTGGCGCTGACCTTGTTGGTGAACATGCCGGTGAAGGTGAACAGCATGGCCAGCGGGATCACCATGGCGGTGATCAGCGCGGCGCGGATATTGCCCAGGAACAGGAACAGAATGGCGATGACCAGCAGCGCGCCTTCGATGAGGTTTTTCTTCACCGTGGCCACGGCCTTGTCCACCAGGTTGGTGCGGTCGTACACAGTGACTGCGGTCACGCCCTTGGGCAGCGAGCGATTGATCTCGGCGAGTTTTTCCGCCACCACCCGGGACACTGTGCGACTGTTTTCCCCCACCAGCATGAACACCGTGCCGAGCACCACTTCGCGGCCGTTCTCGGTGGCCGCGCCGGTGCGCAGCTCACGACCGATGTCCACGGTGGCCACGTTGCTGACGCGAATCGGCGTGCCGTCCACGGTATTGATCACGATGTTGGCGATGTCCTCGATGGACTTCACCTGCCCCGGCGCGCGGATCAGCAACTGCTGGCCGTTGCGCTCGATGTAGCCGGCGCCGACGTTGGCGTTGTTGCGCTCCAGGGCGGTCATCAGGTCGCTCAGGGTCAGGTTGTAGGCCGCCAGGCGCCTGGGGTCCGGGGCGATCTGATAGAGCTTGGCGAAGCCGCCGATGGTGTTGATCTCGGCCACCCCCGGCACGTTGCGCAGCTGCGGGGCAATGACCCAGTCCTGGATCACCCGCAGGTCGGTCGGCGTATAGGCCGTGCCGTCTTCCTTGAGCGCGCCGGGCTCGGCTTCCACCGTCCAGAAGAAGATCTCGCCAAGGCCGGTGGAGATCGGCCCCATGCTCGCCTCCACGCCTTCGGGCAGCTGTTCGCGGGCCACCTGCAGGCGCTCGTTGACCAGTTGCCGGGCGAAGTACAGGTCGGTGCCTTCCTTGAAGATCACCGTCACCTGGGACAGGCCCGAGCGCGAAGTCGAACGGGTCTGCTCCAGGCCAGGCAGGCCGGCCATGGCCACTTCCACGGGGTAGGTGATGCGCTGCTCGGTTTCCAGCGGCGAGTAGCCGGGCATGCTGGCGTTGACCTGGACCTGCACGTTGGTGATGTCCGGCACCGCGTCGATCGGCAGTTTCTGGTAGCTGCCGATGCCCACGGCGGCCATCAGCAGCACCGCCAGCAGCACGATGATGCGCTGCTCGATGGCGAATTGAATGATGCGTTCAAACATGGGAAGTCACTCTCCAGGGAAACACTCAGTGCGGATCAATGGCCGTGCTCGGCCGAGCCCTTGCCCAGTTCGGACTTGAGGATGAAGCTGCCGGTGGTCGCCACCTGGGCCCCGGCGCGCAAGCCTTCGCGGATCTCGACGAAGCCGCCTTCGCTGCCGCCCAGCACCACGGGGGTGGCCTGGAAACCGTCGGCGATGCGCACGAACACCGCTGGCTTGTCTTCCACGGTCTGGACCGCGCTCTGCGGCACGGTTACCCCGGCCTGGTAGGTGTCGGTCGCCACCTGCACCGAGACGAACAGCCCCGGCCGCCAGATATCGTCCGGGTTGGGCACCGTGACCCGCACCGTGGCGGTCCGGGTCTGCTCGCCCAGCAGGCTGCCGACATAGGCCACCGTGCCCTGCACCTGGGTGCCCAGTTCCGTGGATTGCACCCGGACCGGCTTGCCGACCCGGACCTTGTTCAAGTCCTTGGGAAACACGCCGAAGGTGACCCAGACCCGGGACAGGTCGGACAGGGTGAAGGCGGCGCTGGTCTCGCCCACCACCTCGCCGACGCTCAGGTGTTTTTCCACCACCACGCCGTCGAACGGCGCACGCATCTCATAGCGGTTGCCGCCCGCCAGCACCGCGCTGCCACTCAGGGCGTTCATCTTTTGCCGGGCATTGTTCAGGGCGATTTCGGCTTCCTGCAGGGTCTGGCGCGCCAGCAGGTAATCCTGCTCGGCGGAGATCTGGTCGACCCACAACTGGCGCTCGCGCTGGAAGGTGGTGCGCGCCAGCTCGACCCGGCGCTCGGCGGCGGCCAGTTCGCTGCGCTGGTCGGAGATCTGCTGGCTGGCGATCACCGCCAGCAGCTCGCCCTTCTTCACCGTCTGGCCGAGATTGACCGCCACCGACTCCACCACCCCGGCCGCGCGCGGCACGATGTGCGAGGTGCGGTCCTCGTCGAAGCGGATCTCCCCCGGCAGCGTCAGCAAGCTGCTGAGATCCCGTGGCGCGGCCTCGGCCAGCTGGATGTCGGCGGCCTGGATCTGCTCGGCGCTGAGTTCGACCTTGCCCTCTTCCTCGGCATGGGCCTCACCTTCCGACTGCCCCTCTTCGCCTTCCTGATGCGCCTCGCCGTCCTTGTGCGTGTCCGCCTTGGCCGCGGGTTTCGCCTGCGCGGCCACCGACGCCGCCTGGAACAGCTCCTGCCACATCAACCCGGCCACGCCGAGCGCGACCGCCACGGCCAACGCCAAGGCTGTGCTTCGTTTCTTGTCCATGCATGCTCCTGAAAAAATCGACTCAACGCGCCAACCGGCAACAGCGACGCGTCATGAGGTCTGTGGAAAAAAGAAATCGCCAAGCGCCCGATGCAACTCATGCAGGCACCAATGGGCCGAGTCCTCCTCGACCCGGCTCGGCAGCGGCACGCTGCAATCGGTGACCAGCAGCGCGCCCAGGCCCAACAGGACGAACAACGCTGTTCTCACAGCGTGCGATCGGGGCCGGCGAGATCGCCGTAGATGCGCTCGATGCGCACCCAGGCGTCGGTGGACTGGGCCACGGCGGCGATGTACTGGGTGCGGGCGCTGATCAGCGTGCGCTGGGCGTCGAGCACCTCGATGAAGTTGAACTTGCCCATCTCGAAGCCACGGGTCGCGGTGTCCACGGCGTTTTGCGCGGCCGGCAGGATCACCTGGTTGAACGACTGCACTTCGTTGCTGGCGGTGCTCCACTGATCCAGGGCCTGGCGGGTTTCAGTGCGCAGGCGCAGCTCCGCGGCGTTGCGCAAATCCCGGGCCTGATCGGCGCGCCGCGCGGCCGACAGCACGTTGCCCTGGTTGCGGTTGAACAGCGGAATCGGCATCGACACCCCGACCAGGTTGACCCGCTCGCGCACGCTGGCGTCGTACTGGCTGCCCACGCTGATATCGAGGTCGGGAATACGCTGGGCCTTTTCCAGCCCCAAGGACGCTTCGCGCTGCACCACCTGCATTTCGGCCAGGCGCAGTTCGGTGGTCTGTTGCAGGCGCGCCAGCAATTGCGCCGAAGGCGGCAGCGACGGCAGCCCGCTGGCCGGCTCCGCGACGGCGCTGAAGTCGGTGGTGGCGGCGCCGGTCACGGTCGCCAACTGGCGATAGGCGTTGGCCCGGTCCATCTCGGCGCGGCTCAGCTCCAGGCGCACTTCCGAGAGCTGGACCTGAGCGCGGGTGGCCTCCACGGGCGAGGCCTTGCCGGCGCTCACCCGGCCCTTGGCCACCGTCAGCCCGCGCTCGGCCAGGGCCAGGGAGCGGCCGGCCAGATCGCTGCGCTCCTGGGCACGCAAGGCGCCGTAGAAGGCGGCGATTACATCGGCGCGCAGCTGGTTGCGCTGGCGTTCCAGCTCCAGCGCCGCGGCGTCCTGGGCACGGCTGGCGACATCGATGCGCGCGCCGCGCTTGCCGCCCAGTTCCAGGGTCTGGCTGAGCTTGACGGTGGTGGTGCGCGAGCTGCGGCGGGTGTCTTCGGCGTCCCAGGACAACACCGGATTGGGGATCAACCCGGCCTGCTGGCGACCACCCTGGGCGATGTCGATTTCCCAGCGCGCCGCCGCCAGTTCGGGGTTGTTGGCAAAGGCACTGGCCAAGGCGTTGTCGAGGTTCAGCACCCGGCTCTCGGCCGCCGCGGCGTCCTGCAGCGCGGCACTGGCCAACAACAGGACGCCGGACAATACCCCGACTATCCAGGCAAGTTTTTTAATGAGGGTTGGCATAACGCGTTCTGGCCCCTTACCGGTACAGAGTGACGGCGGAAGCTCTGCGGCGCGAGGAAGTTGAACCGGCACGACGCATTCACACTCCACCCATAAAACAACTAACAGGTGAGTATTTAGTGCCGGCCAAATGTAGCCTTCGGTACGTATCGACAGGGTGGCGCAAAGATTACAAATCCGTTAGCAAACGCTCTGCCACGGGCTTGTGTATTAACATCCGGGCCATCGACCCGAAGGCAAGAGCAATAACCAACAACTTGAAATATAGAGAAACAACTTCTCCCCGCACGCTACTTCGAAAGTTTAAATCAAGAACTTTTAAAGTTGAATCATCCAGTCCGTTACTTCCAACGAAGTTATGGGACTGCCCCACTGCATTAAACACCGAGGCTAATTCAGCATGCGCATTCTGGTGATCGAGGATGAACCGAAAACCGCCGACTACTTGCATCAGGGATTGAGCGAAAGCGGCTACGTCGTCGATTGCGCCAATAACGGCGCCGACGGCCTGCACCTGACCCGCCAGCACGCCTACGACCTGGTGATTCTCGACGTCAATCTGCCGGAGCTGGACGGTTGGGGAGTGCTGCAGCGCATTCGCCAGAACAGCAATACGCGGATCATGATGCTCACCGCCCAGGGACGGCTGGTGGACCGGATCAAGGGCCTGGACCTGGGCGCCGACGATTACCTGGTCAAGCCGTTCGAATTCCCCGAGTTGCTGGCGCGGGTGCGCAGCCTGTTGCGGCGCAGCGAGCAGTCGCCCACCCCCGACGTGCTGCGGGTGGCCGACCTGGAGCTGGACCAGGGCCGCCACCGGGCGTTTCGCGGCAAACAGCGCATCGACCTGACCACCAAGGAGTTCGCCCTGCTGCACCTGCTGATGCGCCAGAGCGGCGTGGTGCTGTCGCGGACTCAGATCATCTCGTTCGTGTGGGACATGAACTTCGATTGCGACACCAATGTGGTGGAAGTCTCGATCCGCCGCCTGCGGGCCAAGATCGACGACCCGTTCGAGAGCAAACTGATCCACACCCTGCGCGGCGTCGGCTACGTGCTCGAAGAGCGCGACTGACAGCGCTGTAACCGCTGCCGCAGGCTGCGATAGGTCCGAAGGACCTCCGGCGCGCCCAAGAGCGGCGCCCGCTGCGCGGTCGATCGCAGCCTCGCGGTGCTCGGCAGCGGCTACAGAGTGCAACCCGATAGTTCGGTACACGCGATCGGTGTAGCCGCTGCCGCAGGCTGCGATAGGTCCGAAGGACCTCCTGTGAGTTCAAGAGCAGCGCCCGCTGCGCGGTCGATCGCAGCCTCGCGGGCTCGGCAGCGGCTACGGGGTGCAACCCGATAGTTCGGTACATGCGATCGGTGTAGCCGCTGCCGAAGGCTGCGATGGGTCCGAAGGACCTTTTGCGATTTCAAGAGCGGCGCCCGCTGCGCGGTCGATCGCAGCCTCGCGGGCTCGGCAGCGGCTACAGGTTCGGATGTAGCCGCAAGATGCAGCGGCTACAGGTGATTAATGTACGTGCTCTTCGTGCCCCTGTTCGTGAAAGCCGGCCTGTTCGACCTGGACCGTCACATGGGAGATATCGAAGCGCTCGTGCATCAACTCGGTGACCTCGGCCAGGATCTGCTGCTCGCTGCGCCGCCCCAGGTCGGCCACCAGATGCGTGCTCATCACGTTCTTGCCGCTGGTCAGGGCCCACAGGTGCAAGTCGTGCACCTCGGTCACTCCGTCGATGGCGCGGATGCCCTGCTCGACCTGATCGATATCGATGCCGTCCGGCACGCCTTGCAGCAACACGTTCATGCTCTCCCTGAGCAATGTCCAGGTGCGCGGCAGCACCCAGAAACCGATGGCCGCGGCCACCAGCGAATCGACCCAGCCCCAGCCGGTGTACATGATCACCAATGCCGCGACGATCACGCCGATGGAGCCGAGCATGTCGCTCCACACCTCCAGGTAGGCACCCTTGACGTTAAGGCTTTCGGCGCTCGCCGAGGCCAGCAGGCGCATGGAAATCAGGTTGACGACCAACCCCAGCACCGCGATCACCAGCATGCCCGTGGACTGGATTTCCGCCGGTGCGGACAGGCGCTGCCAGGCCTCGAACAGGATGTAGAAGGCGACCAAGAACAACAGGAGGGCGTTGAACGCCGCGGCGAGAATCTCGAAGCGCGCATAACCGAAGGTGCGCTTGCGATCGGCCGCGCGCTTGCCGACCTGGATCGCCACCAGGGAGATCGCCAGCGCCAGCGCGTCGGTCATCATATGGGCGGCATCGGACAGCAGCGCCAGGCTGCCGGTGATAAAGGCACCGATCACCTCGGCGATCATGAAACTGCCCGTCAGCCCCAGGGCCATCCATAACTTGCGTTCGTGTCCGGCCCGAACCTGTCCGTGACTGTGCCCTGCGCCCATGAAAGCCCCCACCTGTGGAAATCGTCGTGGCTGATGATAGCCGGCCCGGGCAGCCGGCCCCGGCAAAATGACGCAATGGTCATACGCTTGCCATCTGGCGGTTATGGATGACGGCTTTCAGCGCCCCAGGCGCGCCATCACCGCGAGCATATCCGGGCGCCGGGCGGCCCATTCCTCGCGGGTGATGCCGAGCAGCACCACGTCGATGCGCTGGCCGTCCTTCTCGACGTTCTGCCGGCGCACGCCCTCGAGGGTGAAACCGAATTTCTGGTGCAGGCGGATCACCGCCTGGTTCAGCGCCAGCACCTCGCAGTTGAGCTTCGCAAGGCCGGCCGCGCCGAAGGCATGGTCGAGCAGCCAGAATTCCAGCTGGCTGCCCAGGCCCTTGCCCTGCAAGCCGCTGTCCAGGTAGAAGGCCCAGTCGGCGCTCTTGTGCAAGGCATTGATCGCGTTCAGCGACACCACGCCACAGGCGATTCCCTCTTGCAGCACCACGAACACCGACTGCCGCGGATTGCCCGCCAGCGAGTCGAGCCAGGCACGGTGCTCGGCCTCGGAAATCTCATGGGAGGTGTACATGTACTTGCGCACGTCCGGCTGGTTGCGCAGCTCGCGCACGCGCGCCTGCACCTGTGCACAAGTCTCGAGTATCGGCACGACCTGCATGCGGGGCTCCTGGTCTGAAACGGATGCCGCACAGCCTAGGGGCAACGGTGCCCGGCGGCAATTCAAAAGATCCCGCTACCCGACGCGGGCTTGCGCCGGCGCAGCCCATGCAGGCCCAGGCACACCAGGCTGGTGCCGAACGCGACGATCAACATGCCCTGCGGCGTCTCGCGCTCGCGGCGGCTGTCCAGGCATTCCATGGCGTTGGCGCATTGCGCGATGCACAGCTCCTGGCCATCGAGGGTGCAGGTCAGCACCGCGTCGCGCAGGTGGGTGAAGCTCAGCGTGCGCCCCAGGATCTGGTCATGGCCGACGTTCAGATAGCTGATGCCACGAACCACCTTGAGCCGGGTGTATTCGCCACTCTCCGCGTCCTCTATCAGCATCCCGCCACGGTCGGCATACAGCACCTTGCCGCTGAGGGATTCGACGTTGGCACCGTCCAGCCCATAGTCGACAAGGTTGAAGATCCACAGATGAAGCAGGGCCATGAACAGGCCAATGGCAAAGGACAACCACCCCGCCTGCAGCAGCGGGGGCAGCGTGGAGAAATCACGCAGGGAACGAAGGGCGGACCGGATCAAGGCAGCTCCCGAAAACTGGCGCGTGGACCGCGCGTTTTTTTCGAGAGATTAGCGGGTAAATGGGCCTTGGCTAAGCACAACTTTCAGCGGTATGGGTCGGGCTAAAATGCGGGCTGGCAGCGAAGGCTCTAGCCCGCGTTCCCCGGCGCCTGCAGGCGTTTGCGGGGGCGAATTTTTCTGCTGCGCGAAAGCGCCTCAGGACCCGGCACAGACCCCAGGCGCCCCACTGCCTGCCAGCCTCGGCATGCGCGTACCGAAGTACCCCGCGCTGACCACCCCGACCGCGCCCATCACCGCGCAATAGATCACGCAGATCCACGGGCTCCAGGGCATCAGGCCGATCAACAGCAAAGGCGTGGTGCTCGCCCACAGCGCGTAGGCGATGTTGTAGGTAAAGGAAATGCCGGAGACGCGAATCCGCGCCGGGAACAAGCCGACCATCACCGACGGCACCGCGCCCACCACGCCACAGCCAAGGCCGGCGATGGCGTAGGCCAGGCCGACCCAGGCGCCGCCGCTGATCAGGCAACCGTAGAGCAGGCCGATGCCCAGCGGCAGCAGCAGGCTGTAGAGCATCACCGTGCGCCAGGCGCCGATGCGGTCGACGATCAGCCCGGCCAGCACGCAACCGATATTCAGGAACACGATGCCCAGGCTGCTCAGGGCGAAGGTATGGCTGGCGCTCATGCCGAAGGTTTTCTGCATCATGGTCGGGGTGATGACCACGAACACCACCACCGCCGAGGTCAACACGCAGGTGAGAATCGCCGCCGGCAACAGGGCCAGGCGATGCTCGCGCAGCACGGTGCGCAACGGCAGTTCGACGGCGCTGTCGCGCTGTTCCTGCATGGCCATGAACACCGGGGTTTCGCTGAGCCAGCGGCGCAGCCAGACGCCGATCACGCCGAACACTCCACCGAGCAGGAACGGGTAACGCCAGGCGTGATCGAGGATCTCCGCAGGGGTGAAGAGTTGCGCCAGCAGGGTCGCGGTCAGCGCGCCGATCAGGTAGCCGAAGGTCAGCCCGGCCTGCAGAAAGCCCAGGGCGTAACCGCGGTGGCCGGCCGGTGCGTGCTCGGCGACGAACACCCAGGCGCTCGGCACTTCACCGCCCACCGCCGCGCCTTGCAGCACCCGCAGCGCCAGCAGCAACAGCGGCGCGAAATAACCGATCTGCGCGTAGGTCGGCATGCTGCCGATCAGCAGGCACGGCAGGGCCATCATCAGGATGCTCAGGCTGAACACCTTCTTGCGCCCCAGGCGGTCGGCGAAGTGCGCCATGAGAATGCCGCCCAGCGGCCTCGCCAGGTAGCCGGTGACGAAGATCCCGAAGCTCTGCAACAACCGCAGCCACTCGGGCATTTCCGGCGGGAAGAACAGCTGGCTCAGGGTCAGGGCGAAAAATACGAAGATGATGAAATCGTAGATTTCCAGGGCGCCGCCCAGTGCCGCCAGGCCCAGGGTCTTGTAGTCGGACCGGGAAAACGGCGCCGGCCGCGCGTCAGGGGAAAAGGACATAAAGCCACTCGGTGTTGGGCGAAATTCAAGGCGCCCATGGTCTACGCAAACGCCGCGAGGGACAACCGCAACCCCCTTCTGGGTCGGTTTTTAGGCTTTTCCTGTGCATTGAATCGCCGCCGCGGACGCCAATAATCGGCGACTTTCCCACCCGCAACAGGAAAGCCGCCATGAGCATCCATACCCGCAGCAAACGCCTGACCGTGCCGCAACTGGTGGCCATGAAAGGCCAGCAGAAGATCGTCTCCCTGACCGCCTACACCAGCCACATGGCGCGGCTGATGGACCCGTTCGTCGATTTCGTGCTGATCGGCGACTCCACGGCCATGGTCGGCTACGGTCGCACCTCGACCCTGGACATGAGCCTGGAAGAGATCATCGGCCACACCCGCGCCGTGGTCGCCAGCACCCGACTGGCCTGCGTGATCGCCGACATGCCGTTCGGCAGTTATCAGGAATCGCCGCAACAGGCCTACCGCAATTGCGCCGAGGTGCTGGCGCGCACCGGTTGTGACGCGCTCAAGCTCGAAGGCGGGCTGGCCCTGGCGCCGACCGTGGAGTTCCTGGTGCAGCGCGGGATTCCGGTTATGGCGCATATCGGCCTGATGCCCCAGTACGTGAATGTCATGGGCGGCTTCAAGGCCCAGGGCCTGAACGACGCCACGGCCCAGGCCATCGAGGCCGACGCCCGCGCCCACCTCGAGGCCGGCGCGTTCAGCCTGCTACTGGAAGGGGTGGCGGAAAACCTCGCGCGGCGCATCAGCGACTTCTCGGCGATGCCGACCATCGGCATCGGCGCCTCCCCCGCCTGCGACGGCCAGGTGCTGGTGACCGAGGACCTGCTGGGCCTGGGCGGGCCCCAGGTGCCGCGCTTCGTCAAACAGTACGCCGATGTCGGGGCGCTAATCAGCCAGGCCTGCGAGCAGTTCGCCGCCGAGGTGCGCGACGGCCGCTTCCCCGAGGCGCGGCACTGCTATGGCGTCTGATCGATGGCCCGGGCCAGGCGTTGCACGGCGCCGGCAATGTCCTGGCGCCAGTCGAGGGTGAAACTCAGGCGCAGGTGATGGCGCCACAGGCCTTGCTGGCTAAACATCTGCCCCGGGGCGATGACAATGCCCTGCCCCAGCAATTGCTCATACACCTGGAGAATCTCCACCGGGCGCGTGGCCTCGGCCCACAGGGTCGCGCCCCCGGCCGGGGTGACCACCCGCAACTGCTCGGCGGCGTGTTCGGCCAGCAGCGCCTGCAACTGGCCCATGCGTTCGCGCAGCAGGCCGCGCAACTGAACCAGGTGCTGATCGACCCGGCCGCTGCCCAGCAGCTTGGCCACGGCCTTCTGGCGGATCGGTGACAGGCGGAACGCGCGCTCGAGAAAGTGCCGCTGCAAGCGCGCGCCCTGGCCACGGCACAACACATAGCTAAAGGGCGCCTCGGAACCTATGACTTTGTCGAAGGTGGAAAACACCAGCAGCCGCTCGGGATCGGCGTAATCGCGATACCGCGCCGGCCCCGGTGTAAAGCAGAACTCGCCATAGCTGTCATTTTCCAACAGCCAGATGCCGCGCTCCCCCAGCCAGCGGCACAGCTGCCGTTTGTCCGCCGCGGGCATCAGGCTGCCGTGGGGCGCGCTCAGGGTCGAAGACAGCAGCGCCAGGCGCACCGGTTCGCGTTGCAGCACCTCCTGCAGGCGCTGGCGATCGAAGCGTCCTGCGGCGTCCAGCGGCAGCTCGATCACGCGGATCTTCGCCGCCTGCAATTGCCGCAGGATCGCCCAGGAACAAGGCGACTCCACCAGGGCGACGCTGCCATTCAGCTCCAGGGCATCCAGCGACAACGCCAGCACCGCGCGCAAATCCGTGCCGAGAAATACCTGCTCGGCCTGCCAGTAATCCGTGGTCGAGCGGGTGTAGCGCTCGGCCAGCGCCGTGCGCAGCTCCGCCTCGCCAAACGGCTGGTACAGCGGCGCCTGGGAGCGCGGGTACTGGCGCACCAGCTCGCGCTCGGCGGTCAACAGGGGATTGTCCAGCGACAGCAACATCGCCGGGGCGTCGCTGCACAGCGCCAGCATTCCGGGCTGGCGGGCGTAGGCATAGACCCTGTCCAGCAGCTCCGTATCCGGCGCCAGCCCTGGCGCCGGCACGGGGCGGCTGAAGTAGCCCTGCTTGGGCCGGGCGTAGATCCGCCCTTCATCCTCGAGCAAGCCATAGGCGTACTTGGTGGTGGAAACCGAGACCTTGAGGCGCTGGGCCAGGGCGCGCAATGACGGCAGGCGCTGCTCGGCCGCGCTGGCGCCGTCCAGCCACTCCACCAGGTAGCGGTAGACCGCCTGATAGGCGAAAGGCGTTTCGCGGCTCACCGCTTCAGGCGCCCTTGGCCAGGGCGATTGCCGCCTGGATCGCCGCACGGGCCTGGGGGCTGTTTTTCCAGCAGCTGGAGCCGACCAGGACCGAGGCCTGGGTGACGATCTCCAGGGCATCGGCCCGGGCCAGCTGGGCGAGGGAATCGATGCCCAGTTGTTCGAGACGGGCGACCACGGTTTCGCCGACACCCTTGAGCTTGAGCAGCGCCTGGCGTTCTTCGAGCGGGAATGGCATGTACTTCAATCCTTTGCAGTGGGTACCAATTGCCGCATTCTTGCACAGTTTTCGGCCGCCCCAGCCTGAGGCGACCGACCTCCTGACAAACATAAAAAAGACTTGAGGTATCGACGTGTCCACAGACATTGAAGACAGCCGTTCCGCCCGTTTTGCCCTGCGCTGCTCGAACTGGGCCGAGCGCTGGTTCCCCGACTCCTGGGTGTTCGCCGCGCTGGCGGTGATCATCGTCGCCCTCGCCACCATGGCCATGGGCGCCAAGCCCACCGACACCGCCATGGCCTTCGGCGACGGTTTCTGGAGCCTGATCCCCTTCACCATGCAGATGGCCTTCGTGGTCATCGGCGGTTATGTGGTCGCCAGCTCGCCGCCGGCGGTGAAGCTGATCGACAAACTGGCGCGCATTCCGAAGAACGGCCGTTCCGCCGTGGCCTGGGTGGCGCTGATTTCCATGGTCGCGTCCTTGCTCAACTGGGGCCTGTCCCTGGTGTTCGGCGGCTTGCTGGTGCGGGCCCTGGCCCGGCGTACCGAACTGCGCATGGACTACCGCGCCGCCGGGGCCGCGGCCTACCTGGGCCTGGGCGCGGTCTGGGCCCTGGGCCTGTCGTCGTCCGCCGCGCAATTGCAGGCCAACCCCGGCAGCCTGCCGCCGTCGATCCTGTCGATCACCGGGGTGATTCCGTTCACCCAGACCATCTTTCTCTGGCAGTCGGGCGTGTTGCTGCTGGCCTTGATCGTCGTCTCGCTGGTCATCGCCTATGCCACCGCCCCCGGTCCGAACTCGGCGCGCGACGCCAAGGCCTGCGGCATCGACCCGAGCTTCAGCATGCCCAAGCCACAACCGCGCACCCGCCCCGGCGAGTGGCTGGAATACAGCCCGCTGTTGACCATCCTGCTGGCCCTGCTGGCGGCCGGCTGGCTCTACCATGAGTTCGCCACCAAGCCGGCGATCACCGCGATTTCCGGGCTCAACACCTATAACTTTCTGTTCCTGATGCTCGGCGCGCTGCTGCACTGGCGCCCGCGCAGCTTCCTCGAAGCCGTGGCCCGCGCCGTGCCGACCACCACCGGGGTGCTGATCCAGTTCCCGTTGTACGGCTCCATCGCGGCCTTGCTGACGGTGGTCAAAGGCGTCGACGGCCAGACCCTGGCCCACCACATCTCGACCTTCTTCGTGCAGATCGCCTCCCACGACACCTACGCGCTGCTGATGGGGGTCTACTCGGCGGTGCTGGGCTTCTTCATCCCGTCGGGTGGCGGCAAGTGGATCATCGAGGCGCCCTACGTGATGCAGGTGGCCAATGACCTGCAATACCACCTGGGCTGGGCGGTGCAGATCTACAACGCCGCCGAGGCACTGCCGAACCTGATCAACCCCTTCTACATGCTGCCGCTGCTGGGGGTGCTGGGGCTCAAGGCGCGGGACCTGATCGGCTTCTCCTTCGTCCAGTTGCTGGTCCACGCCCCCCTGGTGCTGGTGCTGCTGTGGGCACTGGGCACCACCTTGAGCTACATGCCGCCCGTGGCGCCGTAATCTGTTGCCAGCGACTCGCTTCCCTGCGGGAGCGAGTCTGCTCGCGACGGGCCCCAAGGCCGAGGGTGCCCGCCATACCGTCATCGCGGGCAATCGAGCGTCGACCGGCCGCTCCTGCAGAAGCAGTCTTACACCCCTTCCAGCTTCCCCCTACCAGCGTCTAAGCCCCGTCCCAGAGCCTTTTCTGTAGTCTTTCCGTCATATTCGGTTGCTACCGTGCAGCCGAAATACTTTGTTACGAATTGGTCGAAAGGTAATCAGGGACCCGCATGAGCGACGAACACTCGAAAGACCCAGGACATTCCAAGGCCACGGAGCCACCCACCGACACCAGCCGCCGGCGTTTTCTCGGCGGTGTGGCGGTGTTGGGTGTCGGCGCGACGCTCAGCGCCTGCGGCCACAACGACCCGGCGCCGGGCAAGCCGGTGGAGCGCCCGCTGTCGCCGGCCGAGCTGGACCGGGCGCTGCGCGATAACGTGAAGAACGTGGTGGTGATCTATGCCGAGAACCGCAGCTTCAACAACCTGTTCGCCGACTTCCCGGGGCTGGAAAAACCGCTCTCGGCCCTCAAGCCCGCCGACTATCAGCAACGCGACCGCGACGGCAGCCTGTTGTCGGTCTTGCCGCCGGTCTGGGGTGGCGTCGCCCAGGTCGGGCCCCAGGCCCTGGATGGCGTGACCTATTCGGTCGGCACCCAGTACCAGGAACGCCTGCCCAACGCGCCCTTCGCCCTCAAGGGCCCCGATGGCGAAGACCTGCCCCTGGGCCTGGTCACCCGCGACCTGTGGCACGTGTTCTACCAGAACCAGATGCAGATCAACGGCGGCAAGAACGATGGTTTCGTCGCCTGGGCCGACGCCGGCGGCCTGCCCATGGGTCATTACGCCCAGAGCCGGTATGAATTGCGCCTGTGGGATGTGGCCCGGGAGTTCGTGCTGTGCGACAACTTCTTCCAGGGCACCTTCGGCGGCTCGTTTCTCAACCACCAGTACCTGATCAGCGCCGCCGTGCCGTTCTATCCGGATGCGGCCAATTCGGTGGCCAAGCCGCAGATCGCCACCCTGCAAAGCGACGACCCGCTCGACACCCGCCTCAAGCCGCTGGAGCAATCCCCGGCCAGCGCCATGAGCGGCCCGCCGCAATTCGGCCCGAGCCTGCTGACCCCGGACGGCTACGCGGTCAATACCATGGCCCCGCCCTACTGGCCGACCTGGATCCGCGACCCGCAGCGCCCGGCCTATGCCAAGGCCGACCTGCCCAATGTGCTGGTGCCGCAGCGCCACGACACCATCGGCGACAAGCTCTCGCGCAAGGACATCGACTGGGCCTGGTACGCCGGCGCCTGGCAGGTCACGCTGGACGCCTACAAGGATTCGGCGGGGATTCCGAAGATCCCCAACTTCCAGTACCACCACCAGCCGTTCAACTACTTCGCGCAGTTCGGTCCCGAGCATCCCAACGAACGCAACCATCACCTGCGCGATGCGGGCCTGGGCGATGAGTCGAGCAGCAACCGCTTCCTCGCCGATGCCGAGGCCGGCAAGTTGCCACCGGTGGCGTTCTACAAGCCCCAGGGCAACCTCAACATGCACGCCGGTTATGCCGATGTGGCCGCGGGCGACCGGCATATCGTGCGTGCCCTGAAGGTGCTGCGCGAAAGCCCGCAGTGGCAGAACATGGTGGTGATCGTCACGGTCGATGAGAACGGCGGCTGGTGGGACCACGTCGCCCCGCCCCAGGGCGACCGCTGGGGGCCGGGGACACGCATCCCGGCGCTGGTGGTGTCACCGTTCGCCCGCAAGGGCACGGTGGACCATACGGTGTACGACACCGCGTCGATCCTGCGGTTGATCACCCGGGTGTTCCAGCTGGAACCGCTCGACGGCCTCAAGCAACGGGACGCGGCGATGACCGCCCGGGGGCAGGCGCCCATGGGCGACCTGAGCAATGCCCTGCACTTCCCGGCCTGAACCGACGGCAGCGGCCGCCCGGGCGGCCGTCTGCGGGTGCAAAAGAAATCCACCCTTTTCCTTGTCACCCGCTACTGTTTCAGTACGGAACTTACCTCGCACAGACGAGGCCAACGCTGACAAGGAGCCAAGCATGAAACTCGCAAGACTGTCCCTCCCCCTCGCCGCCCTGACCCTGGGCGGCCTGACCCTGAGTAGCCTGACCCTGAGCACCGCAGCCCAGGCCAATGTCGATCTGAAGCTGGGCAACACCCAGCGCGTCACCCAACTCTTCTCCTACCCCAACAACTGCAACGTGATCTGCTTTCGCAACTGGACGCTGGAACAGACCGTCGAGCATTACCTGACCCAAAGCGTGAAGCGCGATGGCTACAGCACCGCCAAGGTCAAGGTGAAGACCGATAACAACCAGCTGTACGCCAACATCAGCGGTGTTCCGAAGGGGTACGGCAAGCCGCTGACCGCCCTGCTGGATGCCGGCGACCTGGCCTACCAGGGCGCCAGCAAGCTCAACAGCGACGGCAAATGGACCTACAGCTGGTACCTGTTCCTGCCCCTGGGCATGGCCCTGGAAAACCGCAAGAGCGTCGAGCTGCTGCACTTCCCGCCGGACTACTCGCTGACTCAGGCCCAGGACTACCTGAAATCGGCCACCACCGACCGCTGGGCCACCCTGCTCACCACCAATGGCATTCCAACCGAGCAGACACCGGGCTACCAGACCATCATCGACATTGCGCCGATCGCCGCCCCGGCCACTGCCGGCAAGGACCTGGAAGGCGTCTACGGCTACTTCCAGGACTACCAGACCACCATGGTCAAACAGATCAGCCAGAGTGCCAGCGGCGCCGCCCTGCCAATGGTGGCCTTCGGCGCGCCGGTGCGTAACTGGATCAAGCAGCAGTACGGCCCGACCGTGAACGTGCTGGGCCTGGCGCAGATCAGCCCGAGTGCGGGCCTGAAAGTGCCGGTGCTGGGCTCCAACCACCCGAGTTACATCTGGTACGCGGCGGATCCGGAGAACTATGACGGCGACGAGGCCAAGGCCGACGCGGCCGGTTTGAAGGTAATGGGGCAGGATCTGAGCGCGGCCTGCTGGCAGGCCGGGATGGGCAGCAAGCCGGGCAGCGACCCGACAGTGCAGCTCCAAAGCTGCACGCAGAACTGGCAGGTGACCAACAAAGAGCAGACCTGCACCCTGTTCTACACCTCGATCCGCAAGCTGACGCCGGAGCAGGCCCAGGCCAAGTGCGCCACCACGCCGGTGCAGACCCAGCTGAAGCAGCTGAAGGCGCCGGCACCGTCGATGAGTACCGAAGCACCGCCGCATATCTGACGAACAAGCGGTAACGGCTACATCCCCATCGCGAACAAGCTCGCTCCTACAGAACGGCACATCGCCCGTAGGAACGAGCTTGCTCGCGATGGGTTTTCAGCGCCTCAGAGCGCCCCGACCGGCCGCAGACGGTACTGCGGCGGCAGTTGCTCGAAGCCACTGATGGTGGCGTTCAGGCTCTTCCAGCGACCGTCCTTGATGCCATAGATGCAACCGTGGATCGACAGGCTCTGCCCGCGATGCCAGGCGTTTTGCACAATGCTGGTGTGGCCGACGTTGGCCACTTGCTGGATCACGTTCAGCTCGCAGAGGCGGTCGACCCGTTCTTCCTCGGTGGCCAGTTGTCCCAGGACTTCGCGATGTTCGTAGTACAGGTCGCGAATCGAGCGCAGCCAGCCGTCGATCAGGCCCAGCTGGCGATCCTGCATCGAGGCGCGCACGCCGCCACAGCCATAGTGACCGGTGACCAGGATGTGTTTGACCTTGAGCACGTCCACCGCGTACTGGATCACCGACAGGCAATTGAGGTCGGTGTGCAGCACCACGTTGGCCACGTTGCGGTGTACGAACAGATCCCCGGGAAGCATGCCGACGATCTCGTTGGCCGGTACACGGGCGTCCGAACAACCGATCCACAGGTATTCCGGCGTCTGTTGGCGGGCCAGCTTGGAGAAGAATTCAGGATCTTCCTGCTTGATCGCTTCGGCCCAACGCTCGTTGTTATCAATCAGGTCTTGTAGTTCGTTCATGCTATGAAGCCTCAGGATTGATGCGTTGCTATGACAGACGACTGTCTGTCGGGGTCACGCGCGTCTATGCAGATACCGCTTATCCCCCCCTTTGAATCTTGCCGGGTCTGGTGGGTCCACTCTTTAAGCCCAAAAGTATGAGCAACCGTCATGACTGAATCACGACGTCCCTATGGCGCGCCTCAGCCCGAGCCCATCGACGACAACGAAGACCGCATGGGTTCCCTGGAAGAGCTGGACTTCGATGAAGAAGAACCCGGCGCCCGGGTCGGCGACCCTGCTTCCAGCCCTGTGGAGCATCGTACTCCCCACCGGCACATCCATGGCTCCGGCCTGACCGGCAACGCCGAGGATGAGCCCAACGACGATGAGCTGACCCCGGAAAACCTGATCCGCGAAGACGGCGCCCGCTCCGCCCATGAAGCCGGTGAAGACCGGCCGGCCGACTGGGACCTGAGCATTGTCGATGAAGACGATATCGGCGGCGGTAATGGCCTGGACGAAGCCGAACTGGCCCAGCGCGATCCGCTGGATGGCAAACGCTGATACCTGCCTTTAACAACGATAGTGGCTCGATACGCCGTCAATCGACCAGGGTGCAGGCCATCACCAGCGCATCTTCGCGCCCGCCTGTCGCCGGATAGTAATCGCGGCGGCGGCCCACTTCGTTGAAACCGTAGCGCTCGTACAGCCGATAGGCGGTCTGGTTGCTGGAGCGCACTTCGAGGAAGCACTCGCGCGCGTCTTTCTGGTAAGCGCGCTTCATCAACTCTTCCAGCAGCCGCAGGCCCAGGCCACGGCCCTGGCTTTCCGGCTTGACGGTGATATTGAGCAGGTGGGCTTCGTCGATGATCACCTGGATCACGCCGTGGCCGACCTGCTGGCTGCCTTCGAACATCAGCCAGACTTCATAGGATTTCAGGGCATCGGTGAAAATGCCGCGGGTCCAGGGATGGCTGAACGCCGCGTATTCGATTTTCAGGATGGCATCCAGATCCGCCTCGGTGGCCTGGCGGAACGATAAAGCGTCACTCATTGCTACTTTTCCAACGCGCCATCAGCCGACGCATGGCTTGCCAGACATCAGCCTTACGCTGTGGCTCTTCCATTAATAGTTCCAGCCCAGGCAGCGCCCAGGCCGAGCCCAGGCCTTCGACCTGGAGTTCACGGTTGTAGGACTGCGCATCAGCCTCGCCCGCGAAACGCACCGCCGGCAGGCCGATCAGCCACAGGCAGACACAAGGTTCTTCTTCGACCCGCGCCCCGACAAAGGCCTGGACGAAATCCCGCGCCGCGTCCGGCCCCTGGTCGAGATTGCCGCGGGTCAGCATCGGCCAGCGCACCGGCTCGGCGAGGATCTGCGGGCTGTCCGGCAGGCCGGCGGCGCGCAGCATGTCCTTGAGCAGCAGATAGGCCGGGTCGCGGCTCTGGAAGGCTTCGCCTGTGGGTAACTCCACCAGCAGCAGGCAACGACCTGCGCGCAGCAATTGCAGGGCGAAACGCGGTGGCGGCACGGGCGGGGCCTTGACCGGCGCCGGGGCCTCCTCGGCATCGACCACGGGCTTGCTGACCGGACGAACGGCAGCACCGGCGGGACGCGGCACTTCGATTTTCGGCCGCTCGGCAGGCTTGGCCGCAGGCTCGGCAACCGTTTTGGCCACAGGTGCAGGGGCTGCCGGGGCCTCGACCACGGGCTCGGCAATCACCAGCAACTCGGGACGGGACGGCGCCGCAAAGGGCAATTCGGTGCGCGGCAGCCAGCTGACCACCTGCATGGCGGACAGATAAGCGCGACGGCGGGACTCGATAAGCAAAGGTCGGCCACTTGTGGATAACTGAAGTGGGGGGATTCTACCGTCCTTCGCCGAAGATCGCCCGCAGTTGATTCGTCACAAAAACACCGGTCCAGCCCATGACAAGACCGAGGGGTGAATCGTCGGCCTTCCGATGCAGTACAATCGCTGCTTTTCATTGCCAACCAGCCGGCCATTCCGATGATCGAACCCAAGCGCGTGTTGCGCGCCCTCGCCGAACACTGGGCACTTCTGGAGCCACTGTGCGAGCACTTCGACCAAGGCACCCTGAGCCTCGCCGAACTGCGTTCACAGCTGGCCACACAGCAAATTGACAGTACGCCACAGGACATTACCAGCCTGCTGGACGTGTGGATCCGCCTGGACATCCTGGTTCCGGTGGCGAAAAGCCCGAACCGTTTCGAGCTCAACGCACAGATCCACGACTTCCTCGCCTACCTGCGGCGCGAGCACCGCCTGGGCCTGTGCCTGGAAATCGAAGCCTACCTGCGCCACCTCGAACGCCTGGCCGGTTACATCCAAGACGCCTTCGACATCCGCGACGGCCATGACCTGGCCCGCCAGCTGCGGTTGCTGGACATGCGCGTGCGCGATGTATTGAAAAAGCTCGCCAACGACGAACAGGCCCTGGTGGCCGTCGCCGAGCGGGCCAAGACCAGCGACCGGCAGATTCCCCTGCGCCAGCGGTACGCCGAGGTACTGGCCACCTGGGACGAATACGTCGAGCCGATGATCCAACTGGTGAATGCCGACGGCGCCTTCGAGCAAGGCGTGCGCAAGGTCGAGAACGTCCTGCTGCGCATGCTCACCGAACAGCAGCGCCTGGGCCATCTGGTGGACGACGACATGCTGCTGCGCACCCACGCGCGGATCCTGGAAATGCAGACCAGCGCCCAGCTGACCCTGCGTCACGCCCGGGAACTGCTGCTGCCGCTGCGTGAAGAAGCCCGCCGGCACAACGCCGTGACCCGCGGCGCGGCCCTGGCCCTGTCGGCCATCCGGCGCAAGGGCATCGACGCCGTGCCGCAAGCGGCCATGCCACTGTTCACCCGTCCGCAAAGCACCTTCCTCGGCAGCTCCGGCCAGGTCGAGGCCTATGTCTATGCCCTGGCCAGCTTCGAACCGAAGCCGACGCGCTTCCCCAAGGCGCACAAGACCCACAAGGGCGACAATGCGCCACGGGCGCCACGTACGGTCCGCGAGATGCTCGACCGCTGCGAAGACGCCCTGCCGATGCCGGACCTGATGACCTGGCTGCTGGAACAGGAACCGGACGGTGCCACCGACGAGTTGCTGTACTGGTTCTCCCGCCTGTCGCGGGAAAAACGCTTCAAACGCGAGCGTCTGGAACGCCGCGACTACCACACCCACGAGCACCAGGTCAGCCTGCGCTCCTTCGCCCTGCTCTCGGCCCGCGATGACGCCGCTGAGAATTCTGCGAGCACTCCCCATGCATCTTGATCTTTCCGAACTGTCCCAGCTGGCGCCGATCTTTCGCGAGCTGTTCAAGGGTTATCACGTCAGCCGCCGCGACCCGGAGCTGTACTCCCAGCTGTCGAACTTCCAGGACCAGTACCGCACCCTGTTCAAGGCCCTGGGCTTCGAACTGGTGTGCGATACCCGTGGCTTCTACTACTTCGTGCCGGAGAACGCCGCCGCCCAGGTGAACAAGACCGCCCAGCGCCTGGCGCTGTTCACCTTCATCCTGGTGGAGCACCTGGCCGACCAGGGCCGCGACCCGGTCGCCGTGCTCGACGGCGGCAGCCTCGGCCGCGACGAACTGCCGTCCTTGCTGGAGAAGTACCGCGACCTGTTCATCCAGGCCGAAGTGCAGACCCATGAAGAACTGGAAGAAAAAATAATGCGGCGCATGACCCAACTGGGTTTTGCCGGCGAGGAGCCGGGCATCTACCGCTTCCTGCCGCCGATGCACCGCTTCCTCGATGTGTGCCTGTCGGTGCAGCAGGACCGTGACCTGGCCGCCAGCCTGCACAGCGTGCTGCCGTTGCCGACGCCGGTGCTGATCGACGAAGACAGCGACGAAAAACTGCTGCAGACCGACGACCCGCTGGACCTCAGCGAATTCGTCGAATCGGAAAGTGAAGAGGACGCACTGGCCCGCGCCATTGCCGAAGAACAGGAGCTCGACGCATGAGCAAGGAACGCTACGGCATCCGCCGCTTTGCCCTTTTGAACACCGCCGGCTACAGCCTGGGCCTGTTCCCGCTGGAAGAGCCGCTGTCGGTCTACGGCGCGAACAACCTGGGCAAGTCCGCCTCGATCAACGCTCTGCAATTCCCGATCCTGGCACGCATGTCGGACATGAGCTTCGGCAAGTACAGCCTGGAACAGTCGCGGCGTTTCTACTTCGCCACCGATACCAGCTACATCCTGGTGGAAGTGTCCCTGCCCCATGGCCCGCATGTGATCGGCGTGGCCGGGCGCGGTCCGGGCGGCAGTTTCGGTCACCAGTTCTTCGCCTATGCCGGCTCGCTGGACCTGGCGCACTACCAGAAAGACGACACCTGCCTGCGGCAGAAAGAGCTGTTCACCAACCTCGAGCGCCAGGGCCTGAAGGCCTATGAACTCAAGCCGGATGAACTGCGCCGCCTGCTGGTGGGCGGACATACCTCGATTCCGCTGGACCTGACCCTGATCCCGCTGCGCTCCACCAGCGAGCAGAGCCTGAAGACCTTCCGCGCGCTGTTCATCAACCTGCTGCACATGCGCGAAATCACCGCGGCCAAGCTCAAGCAGCTGTTCCTCGATGCCTTCGAGCACAGCCTGCGTTCCGGCAGCGTCGACTACATCGCCGCCTGCGAAGACGCCTTCCGCGACGTGCGCCGCATGGAGCAGGACTACAACTCGCTGGTGGCCGCGGGTCCCCTGGTGGAAGCCCTGGCCAACGGCGTGACACAGCGCGACATCCTGCGCGGCAAACTGCATCGCCTGTCGCCGCTGCTCGACTCGCTGCTGGGCACCTGGTCCGACTACGCCAGCGCGCGCAAGGAAGAGCTGACCATCCAGGCCGAGCACTACCGCAACGAGCAGGATGCACTGCAGAACGACCAGCGCAGCAGCACCCAGGAAATGATGCGCCTGGAGCGGGAAATCACCGGCACCCAGCGCTGGCTCGGCGAGCTCTCGGTGCTCAAGCATCGTTTCGCCCTGGTGGACGACGTCAAGGTCCTGGAGCAGCAACTGCTGGCGGCCAAGGATGCCCACGACGAACTGGCCGGCGCCCTGGCCCAGTCCCGGCAGTTCTCCGCCGAGGACCTGGAAGAGCGCCTGCGGGACCTGGAAAAACGCCTGAAGTCGGTCAAGCAGCAGCTCGATAACGCCGACAACAACAGCTATGCGCGCCTGCGCGAGGAATTCTCGCAACAGGACGTCGAGCGCCTGATGCGCCTGTTCAACAGCCAGTTGTTCAGCCTGCCGCTGGGCGAGCACGGCATCGCCCTGGACGAGAACGGCGACTGGGTCAAATCCGTGGAGCTGATCCTCGATGGCTTCAAGGGCGAGCGCTTCGAAGTGCCGGGGCTGTCCATCGACATTTCCCACATCGAGCCACCGGCCTTACAGGCCCTGGCGGACCGCGCGGCATTGCGCGACCAGAAAGAGCGCCTGGACAAAGAACTCAAACAGCTGAAAACCCAGGCCGCGGTAGCCGCTGACCGCGCCGCGAGCAAGACCCAGACCGAAGCGCTGTACCAGCAGGTGCTGGATGCGCAGAAAGCCCTGGAAGATTTCCGCCGCGCGCAGACCCTGAGCGCCGAGGAAGGCGAAAAGCTGGAACAGCTGGCGCAGATGGAGGCCGCCCAGGACGAACTCAAGCGCTCCAGCGACGCCTTCACCGAACGCGTCCAGCAGCTGTCGGCCAAGCTGCAACTGGTGGGCCGGCAGATCGGCGACATGGAAGCCAAGCAACGCACCCTCGACGATGCCCTGCGCCGTCGCCAGCTGTTGCCGGCGGACCTGCCGTTCGGCACGCCGTTCATGGAGCCGGTGGACGACTCCATGGACAACCTGCTGCCCCTGCTCAACGACTATCAGGACAGCTGGCAGGGCCTGCAGCGGGTCGATGGCCAGATCGAGGCGCTGTACGCCCAGGTGCGCCTCAAGGGCGTGGCCAAGTTCGACAGCGAAGACGACATGGAGCGTCGCCTGCAACTGCTGATCAACGCCTATGCGCACCGCACCGACGAAGCCCTGACCCTGGGCAAGGCGCGTCGCGCGGCCGTCACCGATATCGCCCGGACCCTGCGCAATATCCGCAGCGACTACGACAGCCTCGAGCACCAGTTGGCGCTGTTCAACCGCGAGATCAACAAACGCCAGGTGTCCAACCTGCAGAGCTTCCGTATCGTGCTCGCGCCGAACAAGGAAGCCCTCAAGCACATCGACCAGATCATCCACAGCGCCGGCCAATACGAAGAAGGCGAGACCCTGTCGGTGTTCGACCTGAGCCAGAGCGCCGAGCAGGACAGCAAGAACGAAGAGGCCAAGGAATACCTGGCCCGCCTGGTAGCGGCCAACCATAACCAACTGGGCCTGAAGGACCTGTTCGAGCTGGCGTTCGAGATCACCAAGGTCAATGGCCAGCCGGTGATCCACACCGATATCGATGGCGCGGCGTCCAACGGCACCACCATGACCATCAAGGCGCTGACCAACATGTACCTGTTGCTGCACTTGATGGACCGCGAGCAGGCCGGGCGCATCCGCCTGCCGTACTACCTCGACGAGGCCGCGGACATCGACGAGAAGAACCAGGCAGCGTTGCTGGAAACCAGCCTGCAACTGGGCTTCGTGCCGATCCTGGCCAGCGTGAAGCCGCAGGTGTCGGCCCAGGTCGCCATCGACCTGGAAGGCGGCAGCGGCCCGAACGGTATCTACATCGACGAGGCGGACTGGAAGTACATCCGCCGTCACGATCAGGTCAAGGCCACCCTGAACGTCGAACCAGAAGCCGAAGCGGAGCTGGACGAGGTGTAACCGCCGAAGCCGTAAAACAAAAAGGCCGTGATCTTTCGATCACGGCCTTTTTGCTTCCTGGGTTATTTGCCCAGGGGGATTTTCGGTGCCCAGGTCAGCCATTCGTCCTCGAACTTGTCGAACAACGGGAAGGTCTGTTCTGGCCGTGCCGGGTTGCCCATGCGCTCGCCATCCGGCGTGGCAAAGGCGATGCCGCCCTGGATCAGGGTCTCCAGCGACTCGGTACGGACGGTTGCGCCCTTGAACAGGCCGATGTCGATACCGAACCCGCTGCTGTTCCAGAAACGCGTACCGCCACGCACCAGCGGCGCGTACTTCGGCTCGATCAGGATATGGATCAACACCCGGTCGGCAGTCTGGCCCAGTTCGTAGCCCGTGACCTTGCCCACCGTTACCTCGCGGTAAGTCACCGGCACGCCGACCTTCAGCGAGCCGCGCCGCGCCGCGCTCAGCACCAGGCTCAGGCCGGCCTCGGCGATCGCGGCTTCCGGTGGCTGGGGCAAGGCGACAAAGCTGGTTTGCGCGCCGAGGTTCTTCGCCGCCGGCTGCACTTCGATGTACTGCCCGGTCACCAGGGTTTCCAGGTTGGCGGTCTTGATCAAGCCAAGCTCCGGCTTGACCACCCAGAACTGGCTGCCGACCCGCGCGATTCGCTCCGGCACCTCGGTGATCCGAGCCTTGAGCAGCACCGACTGCAGATCGCCGCTCAGGTCGACGTCTTCGACCTTGCCGACATCCAGCCCCTTGAAGCGGATAGGCGTACCTGGACGCAGGCCATCGGCGCGATCGACCTTGATGCTGATCAGGGTGCCCTTCTGTGTCGCCTGCTCCTTGTCGGCATACAAGCGGAAACGTGGGATGCGCTTTTTCAGCGGCACGTTGGGTTCCGGCGTGTCAAAGGCGATACCGCCGGCCATCAGGCTTTGCAACGACTCGCTCTTGACCTGGATGCCGCCGGTCAGGCCACCGGTCAAGGTGACACCGCTGGCATTCCAGAAGCGCGTCGAGCCGTTCACCAGCCCTTCGTACTCCTTCTCGATGTGCACGCCGATGACCAACTGCTTGCGGGTCCGCGAAAACTGGTAGCTCTGCACCGAGCCGACCTTGACCTGCTTGTACAGAATCGGGCTGCCCACCTCCAGCGAACCGAGGTTTTCGGTGAACAGCACCAGGTGCAGGCCAGGGGAGCGCAGGTCCAGCGGCGGCGCCTTGGGCCGCGCCTCGAATTCGCGTTGCGGAGCACCACCCTTGTCACCTGGGCGCACCGCAATGTAATTGCCTTTGACCAGGGCTTCCAGACCGGTGATACCCGCCAGGGAGATCGAAGGCTTGACCACCCAGAACTGGGTGCCTTGCACCAGATAATCCTCGGCCAGGGGGTCCAGGGTCAGCTCCGCCGTGGCGCTGGACAGATCCGGGTCGACCTTGAGGGCCTTGAGGTTACCGACCTGGATCCCCTTGTACATGACTGGCGTGCGGCCTGCCTGGAGCCCTTCGAAGTCACTCAGCTTGACCTTGACCCGGATGCCCGCCTGCGCCGCGTCGAAGTCCTCGTAGAGACGGAACGGCAGGCTCGGGTCGGTTGGCGGGCTGTCCCGGCGATTCTCCGGGGTAGCGAAGGCGATACCGCCGGCGACGATGCTGGCCAGGGATTCGCTACGCACTTTCACACCGGACAGGTTGGCGTCGATGCTGATGCCGCTGGCGTTCCAGAAACGCGTATGTTTGCGTACCAGGTTGGCGTAGGTCGGCTCGATAAAGACTTTGATCTCCACCGTGTTCTGGTCTTCGGAGAGCAGGTAGCTTTTCACCTGCCCCACCTGGATCTGCTTGTAGAACACCGGGCTGCCGCGGTTCAGCGAACCCAGGCGATCCGCCTTGATAGTCACGTGCAGGCCCGGCTTGGCATCCGATAACGGCGGCTCTTCGGCCAGCGCCTTGAACTTGCGCGCAGGCTCGCCCTCTCCCGGGCTGATGGCGATGTAGTTGCCTGAAACCAGCGTCTCCAGCCCGGTGATCCCGGCCAGGGTCACGCTCGGCTTGACCAGCCAGAAGCGTGTGCTGCTCTTCAGGTATTGCTGGACGTCCTTGTTCATCTCGACAGTGGCAATCACCCCTCTGGTGTTGCCTTCGTCGTCCAGCGCCAGGGCCTTGACCTTGCCCACCGACATCCCTTTGTAGACCACCTCGGTCTTGTTGGCCTGGATGCCCTCGCCGCTTTCAAAGCGCACCTGGACCTCGATACCGGTCTGACTGTAGGCACGCCAGCCCAACCATCCGCCAATCAGCAACGCGATCAGGGGCAGAACCCAGATGGCCGACCAGTTCGAAGCCGGACGGGTTTTAGCTTTAGGCAAATCACTCATTGTCGTCGTCCGACTCCGTGTTATCCCAGATCAGTCGGGGATCAAAAGTTACTGCGGCGAGCATCGTCAGAATCACCACGCTGGCAAAGGCCACTGCACCGAGATTGGCCTCGATACTGGCAAGTCGGCCGAAGTTCACCACCGCCACCAGGATGGCGATCACAAAGATATCCAGCATCGACCAGCGGCCGATGAACTCGATAAAGCGGTACATCCAAATGCGTTGCCGCGCCGATAACGGCTGATGGCGCTGGACCGAAAACAGCAGCAGGGCAATCCCCACCAGCTTGAAGGTGGGCACCAGGATACTGGCGATGAATACCACCGCCGCAATCGGGATCATGCCGTGCTGCACCAGTACGATCACCCCCGACATGATGGTGCTGGGGTCACCCTGGCCGAGTGACGTGACCGTCATGATCGGCAGCACATTGGCCGGGATGTACAGGATCGCCGCGGTAATCAGCAGTGCCCAGGTACGCATGATGCTGTTGGGGCGACGAGCATGCACCAGGGCCCCGCAGCGAGTGCAGATCTGCTCATCGGTATCGGGTTCCTGCCGGTTCAGTTCGTGGCATTCATTACAGACCAGAATGCCCGCATCAATCGCCCGCATGCGCATCCTCCCCGGCCAGGGCATCCCATATCTGATGGGGCGACATGACCACCTCAAGCCACACCTGAACCAATAACAGGCTGACAAAACACACCAACCCCAGGCCGACCGTCATGGCAGCCAGGTCCGCCAGCTTGACGATGGCGACCAATACCCCCATCAGGTAGACCTCGAGCATGCCCCAGTCCCGCAAGTGGTGATAAATGCGGTACAGCAACAGGCCGTAACTGCGACCTATGTCCAGGCGAATGCTCAGGAGCACGAACAACTGGCAGACCAGCTTGAGCAATGGAATACCCATGCTGCAGAGAAACACCACCACCGCCACGCCTTGCATATCGGTATTGAACAAACCGATAACGCCGCTCCACACGGTGTCCTCAGAGGATTGTCCGAGTAGATTGAGCTGCATGATGGGTAAAAAGTTCGCGGGGACATAGAGCAGTAGCGCGGCAATAACCAATGCCAAGCTGCGATCCACAACGTTATGGCGGTGTGCATATAGCTCGTAACCACAGCGGGGGCACTGGGCTTTTTCTCCGTGGGCCAACTCTGGCTTGCGCATCAGCAAGTCGCATTCGTGGCAGGCCACCAGATCGTCCAGCGGCAACTCTGACAGCCGGGGGGCGTCAACCGTATCTGACATACAAGGCTCTGGCTCTGAAAAGGCGTGAAGCTATTCTAGAGGTCCGTCCCGAAAATAACTGTGCAAAATTGTTTGGAGATAAGAACCGTTTTCTACGCGCAAAAACAAAACCCCAACTGCTTTCGCAATTGGGGTTTCGGAATTTAATCTTGACGATGACCTACTCTCACATGGGGAAACCCCACACTACCATCGGCGATGCATCGTTTCACTTCTGAGTTCGGGATGGGATCAGGTGGTTCCAATGCTCTATGGTCGTCAAGAAATTCGGTGTGCCGAGTCGTCTTTCAACGCTTCAGCAAATTGGGTATGCGATAGTTTGTGTGTTTTCTCGAACTTTCGGTTCGTTTCGTCTTCATACACCGCAATCTGGCTGTTAAGCGCAAATTGCTTGGGTGTTATATGGTCAAGCCTCACGGGCAATTAGTATTGGTTA
>NZ_OBDX01000050.1:0-19543 GCF_900215185.1 Pseudomonas sp. LAMO17WK12:I10
ATGCAGCAAACACACGCGGTCGACGTTCAAGTGATCCGGGGGCCAAACAATAGAAGAACAGGACAATGGCACTCAGAACAAGGCGATCTGTTCATGGTAACACCTGCTCCGAGCGGTTTCGTGGTGATGCCCAGGCGCTGGGTAGTGGAGCGAACTCATGCCTGGAATGAGAGGGCTCGACGACTAATTATGCATCACGACCGGTTGTTCGCTGTGAGTGAGGCGTGGGTGTGGCTGGCCGAAGCGCGCATACTCGCGCGCCGACTCACTACATAATTTTGTCTACACCCTCTTAGAGAGATCAACAAACCAAAACTCAGCCAGTTCCCCGAATAGTCAGGGCTGGCAACACGCGAATGACTCAATAGAGAAAGCCGGATCAGGTTAAATGTCGATCCTACGGCTTTAAATATCAAAATTGACATCATCACACCCATGTACTGGACATATTCACTCAGTCGATTACAGGTCGACAATCTTCTTGCAGTATATTTTTTAATCCATCACTGAGAAGTTGACGAGAAAATGAAAAGAGCATTATTGCTTCTGCTGACGATCGCCTGTACTTCCTGCGCGAAAGATCATGGACAACCTCCCGTAGATCTGGACTTCGTCTCCATAGAACGCAAAGGCGATCTGTCGCTCTACGTCATCCACTATCACTCGACTCTCAATCTCCTGAACCTGTATGGGAGAGGTATCGGAGAAGGCATTGCCTCTACTCAGCTAATTTGTGCCTTAGGCAGTGACTATGACTTTTCTATTGAGCATGAGATTGAGCACTCTGCGTATGGCCGAATCCAGCAAGCCCCCACACACGCCAACGGTCCATTCTCAGACTTCATCACTGAAGCTTTCTTGAGCGAAACCCTGAACAAAGGGCAATCCCGCAGAAACCTTACTGACGATGAGTTGAACAGGCTGTTGGCCAGTAAAAAGACCATCCCCTGCAAAGCGGTCATCACCGCTTATGGCTACAAGCCTTATTATTCCAAGCCCATGGAGTTGCCGGTCAAGGATCTGCTTAGAGAAATCAATAAACCCAAGACCCCATAACCCCTGCAAACACCGCGCAGTTCTTCCCCCCTCTGTGCGGCGCCCCCTTAAACAACCCGAGCACTCGCTGACAATTCTTCGACATCGGCTGCGGTACTATCCCCGCCTCCGTTTGCCGCAAGAACCTCGAACCTGCATGTCTCAACCGTCGCCATCAACCGCTTCCAGCATCGACTTGCCCTGCGTCCTCGCCGGCCCCCTGCTGCGCCGCCTGGAACCCACGCGGCTGGTGCTATGGCTGGTGGGCTCGCGGGCGCTGGAGCTGACGTTGCGTTTGCAGGCCGGCAGCGAGGCGCAAATCCGCGACTACCCGCTCACCTCCGAGCAGTGCCAGGTGATCCCGGTAGGCCAGCACGCGTTTATCCACCTGATCGACCTGCCGCTGGACAATCCCCTGCCTTGCGATGTGCGCATCGACTATGACCTGCTGATCGCCAACGCCGACGGCTCCAGTTCGGGGATCGCCGAGTGGGCGCCGCATCTGCTCTATGGGCAAAAGCAGCAGCCGGATTTCGTCCTGCACTGCCGCATCCAGCAGTTGGTCCACGGCTCCTGCCGCAAGCCCCATCATTCGGCGGACGAGGGTTTGCTTTGCGTCGATCGCCTGCTGGCGGAAACAGCCGATCCGCAGCAACGCCCTGCCCTACTGCTGATGACCGGCGACCAGGTGTACGCCGACGACGTGGCCGGGCCGATGCTGCGGGCGATTCATGCGCTGATCGAGCGCCTCGGCTTGTTCGGCGAACATCTGGAGGGCGCGGTGGTGAGCGACAGCGCCGCGCTTTACCAGCATCGCGCCAGCTATTACCAACGCGCCGAATTGCTGCCGGCGCTGAAAAGCAACGAGACCCTGCGCGAGCGTTTCTTCGGCGGGGTGAAGAAGCCGATCTTCACCAGCAGCAGCGCCGACAACCATCTGGTGACCTTCGCCGAGGTCATGGCCATGTACCTGCTGGTCTGGTCACCGGTGCCTTGGAGTCTGATCGATCCGCGACCACCACAGCTCGCTGCCAAGGAGCAGCAGCGCTACCAGCGCGAACAACTGCGGATCGAGGCTTTCGCCAAGGGCCTGGATGGCGTGGCGCGGGTGTTCGCCCACCTGCCGAGCCTGATGATCTTCGACGACCACGACATCACCGACGACTGGAACCTCAGCGCCCAGTGGGAAGAAACCGCCTACGGCCACCCGTTTTCCAAACGCATCATCGGCAATGCGCTGATCGCCTACATGCTGTGCCAGGGCTGGGGCAACAACCCGGATGCCTTCGCCACGCCGCTGCAACACACCCGCGCCCTGAGCGCCGAGGCCCAGGGCGATGCGCTCTACCTGGACAGCGCCACCCAGGACACCCTGATCGACGAATTGCTGCGCTTCCAGCAATGGCAATACACCCTGCCCACCACCCCGGCTCTGGTGGTGCTGGACACCCGCACCCGGCGCTGGCGCAGCGAATTCAACCTGGCGCAGCCCTCGGGCCTGCTCGACTGGGAAGCCCTGAGCGAGCTGCAACATGAACTGCTGGATCACCCGTCGGCGATCATCGTGTCACCGGCGCCGGTGTTCGGCGTCAAGCTGATCGAGACGGTGCAGAAGGTCTTCAGCTGGTGCGGTCACCCACTGCTGGTGGACGCGGAAAACTGGATGGCCCACCGCGGCGCGGCCCAGGTGATCCTGAATATCTTTCGCCACTCGCGCACCCCGGGCAACTACGTGATCCTCTCCGGCGACGTGCACTATTCCTTCGTCTACGAAGTGCTGATCCGCCACCGCAAGGGCGGCCCGAAGATCTGGCAGATCACCAGCAGCGGCATCAAGAACGAGTTTCCACCGACTCTGCTGGAATGGTTCGACCGTCTCAATCGCTGGCTGTATTCGCCACGCTCGCCCTTGAACTGGTTCACCCGCCGCCGGCTGATGCGAGTGGTGCCCTACAGCCCCGAACATCGCGAGGCCGGCGAACGGCTGTGGAACTCAGCGGGCATTGGCCAGGTGTTCTTCAACGACAACGGCCAGCCCCGGGAGATCTACCAGCACAACGCCAATGGCGCGCCGAAAACCCGGATGCTGGCGCCGGAGGAAGATTGAAGAGTGAGAGCGACTTGGCAAAAACCGAGTCGCTCAGACATCTTTCGGTTCAGCAGGTTGATCCCTGTCCGTCATACAGTCCGTACTCACAGAAGCCTCATCAAACCAACTGTCCCAAGCTTCTCCAGCCGGAGCGATGACCCGGGTACGCCCCATAGCGATGATCTCCACTTGCGTAACATCGCCAGGAAACGCCATAGCCTCAGTCAGGTAAATAGTCTGACCGCTGCTGTTTCTAAAGACTGATCCTTGCGCCATCGAGCTATCTCCTGGCGTTTTCAAATAGAGCCACCAGCCTAGCACGCGTCCCCAACAGGTCAACGATCAGGCAAACTTTTCCCCTATGCTTGGGCAGGCCAAGAGCTATCTCGGCGCTTCTAAAGCTTACGGACTACTTCTGCAAAGGCCCTTTCATTCCCATGTTCGAACACCTCGACCTGCACGCCCTGCTCGCGACCTACGGTTACTGGGTGATCGTCCTCGGCTGCCTGCTGGAAGGCGAAACCGTGCTGATCCTGGGCGGCATGGCGGCGCATCAGCAAGTGCTGGACCTGTGGGTGGTGATTGCCGTGGCCACGGTCAGCGGGATGTTCGGCGACCAGTTGCTGTTCTGGAGCGGGCGGCATTTCGGCGGGCGTTTGTTGCCGCGCCTGAAGGGCCAGCAGGCCGCCATCGAGCGGGTGACCGGGCTGATCCGGCGTTACCCCTCGACCTCGGTGCTGGCGGTGCGTTTCATGTATGGCATGCGCTGGGTCGGCCCGGTGGTGATCGGTGCCAGCGGTCTGTCGCCGCTGCGTTTCACCCTGCTGAACATGCTCGGCGCGCTGCTCTGGGCCACGCTGTTCGTCTGCGGCGGCTACTGGGCCGGCGATGCGCTGGAGCATCTGTTCGGTGATTTGAAGCCTTATCGCCTGCCGATTGTCCTCGGTGTCGTGGTGCTGGTGGTGCTGATCGCCCTGCTGCGTCAGCGCCGGGCCAGGAACGCCGCGCCGCTTAACGACTGATCCCGCCCCAATCCAACATCCGGAATTTTCATACTGACCCCCGCACTTTATTTCGTTTGCGGCCCCGCCCTGCTCTTGGCTTAGATAGCCCGCATGTTCCAGGCAGACAGAGCCCTTAGCCCATGAGCAGCGAAAGCATCAGCCAGTCGATTTCCATCGTTCACCCCATCCGCCTGAGCCACGGCAAGAATGCCGAGGTGTGGGACGAGAATGGCAAGCGCTACATCGATTTCGTCGGCGGGATCGGCGTGCTCAACCTGGGGCATTGTCATCCGCGGGTGGTGGCGGCGATCCAGCAGCAGGCCACCCGGCTGACCCACTACGCGTTCAACGCGGCGCCCCACGGGCCCTATGTGGAGTTCATGGCGCGGCTGGCGCGCTTCGTGCCCTTGAGTTACCCGGTCAGCGGCATGCTCACCAACAGTGGCGCGGAAGCGGCGGAGAACGCCTTGAAGATCGTGCGGGGCGCCACCGGGCGCACCGCGGTGATCGCCTTCGATGGCGGCTTCCATGGCCGTACCCTGGCCACCCTCAACCTCAATGGCAAGGTCGCGCCCTACAAGCAGAAGATCGGCGTGCTGCCCGGCCCGGTGTATCACCTGCCCTACCCGAGCGCGGACAACGGCGTGACCTGCGAGGAAGCGCTGAAGGCTATGGACCGGCTGTTCAGCGTGGAGATCGACGTTGCCGAAGTGGCCTGCTTCATTGTCGAGCCGGTGCAGGGCGAGGCCGGTTTCCTGGCCCTGGACGTCGAGTTTGCCCGTGCCCTGCGACGCTTCTGCGATGAACAAGGCATCCTGCTGATCGCCGATGAAATCCAGTCCGGCTTCGGCCGCACCGGCCAGCGCTTCGCCTTCTCGCGGCTGGGGATCGAACCGGACCTGGTCCTGCTGGGCAAAAGCATCGGCGGCGGTGTGCCCCTGGGCGCGGTGCTCGGGCGCAAGGCGCTGCTGGACAACCTGCCCAAGGGCGGCCTGGGCGGCACCTATTCCGGCAACCCCATCGCCTGCGCGGCGGCCCTGGCGACCCTGGACGAGATGAGCGACCACAACCTGCAGACCTGGGGCGAACGCCAGGAGCAGGCCGTCGTCAGCCGCTACCAGCGCTGGCGGGCCGAGCGCCTGACGCCTTATCTAGGGCGCCTGACCGGGGTCGGCGCCATGCGCGGCATCGAGCTGGTCAAGGCCGACGGCTCGCCGGCCCCGGAGCAACTGAGCGCACTGCTCAGCGCCGCGCGGGACGCCGGCCTGCTGTTGATGCCCAGCGGCAAGTCGCGACACATCATCCGCCTGCTGGCGCCACTGACCATTGAGCCGCAGGTGCTGGAAGAAGGGCTGGATATTCTCGAGGGCTGCCTGGCGCGGTTGGCATGACACCGCGCGTTTGCACAAAAGCCGCTCGCCATGGAGACTGGCGCGCCTCATGCCATCGACAAGGAAGTGCAACATGACATGCCCCAGCTACAGAGAGCGGCCCACGGCCGCCAGCCCAGGAATCTTCGGCCGCGGCGAGCACGACTCATGAAGCAGTACATTCCCTTTGTGCTGGTCTACCTGCTGCTGACGCCGCTGTACTACTGGATGAAGCCTTACCCGCTGAGGAAGTGGACAGGCCTGGCCCTGGGCCTCGCCGGGCTGCTGTGGATTCTGTTCCTGCCGCCCATGCTGGGCGAGATCGATGCCGGGCTGATTGCCGTGGCGCTGGTGGCCATGGGCAGCTCGCTGTTTTTCAGCCGGCGCCGCTACCAGGACCACGCCTGAGGCGCCGCGCTACAAGCCGAACACCCGCCGCGCATTGCCCTGCAGGAACTTGTCCCGCACCGGCTCCGGCAGCTCCAGAGCCTGGACCTGCTGCATGCATTTGGCGAACGGCAGCTGCGGGAAATTACTGCCGAACAACACCTTGTCCTGCCCGTAGGTGCGCATGAAATGCAGCAACTGCGGCGGGTAGTAAGCCGGCAGGTAAGCCGAAGTGTCGATGTAGATATTGTCGTGCTTCCAGGCCAGGCCGATCATCTCGTCGGTCCAGGGGTGGCCGATGTGCCCGGCGACGATTCGCAGCTCCGGGAAGTCCAGCGCCACCTCATCCAGATAAGGCACCGGCCGCCCGGTTTCCGAAGGCATCAGCGGGCCGGTGTGGCCGACCTGGGTGCAGAAAGGGATGCCCAGCTCCACGCACTTGGCGTACAGCGGGTAGTACAGGCGGTGGTTGGGCGGCAGTTTCCACAGCCAGGGTACGATGCGCAGGGCCTTGCAGCCCAGCTCGTCCACCGCCCGCTCCAGCTCGGCCAGCGCCGCCATCGGCCGGCTCAGGTCCACCGTGGCCACGCCGACGAAACGCTCGGGATAGGCGCGGGTGAATGCAGCAATTTCATCGTTGCTGAACACCCAGCGCTCCGGCCGGCACCAGGCCGCCAGCATCAGCTTCTCGACCCCAGCCTGGTCCATCAGCTCGACGGTCTGCTCGATGCTCAGCGGCTGGTCCAGCAAGTGCGCCGAACCGGATTTCTCGAACAGCCGCGCCACTTCCGGCAACAACTGCCGCGCCCGGCCGTTGGCCGGTTGCGCCCATGCGTCGATAGCACCCTTCATTGACCTATCCCCTCTGCTGACGGTGATCCAGGCGACGAAGGGCTCAGGCTACGTCCGCGCCACGGCAGCGACAATGTTCACAGCGCTCGGCGGCATTGACCGATCCGCCCAGGCTCGACTCCCGCCCTTGACCTTGTTCCGCCTCCTTCCTTTCACCTTCTGCGCCCTCGGACCGACCAGCGGTTTCAAGCGCGCATTTTGCAGGCATCGTCGTTGATCGAGCCGAAAACGAACTTCTAGAAACAGAACGAGATGAAACGTATCAGCTTCAGCAAAAACAGCAAATATGCATAAATGCAAATTTATTCTTGACCCAAAAAACCGCCTCGCTTAAGGTGAAATAGCTGTATGCACATACAGTACTTTTTGATGAACATTTATGTGAATCCATTCACGGACGAGGTATTACCTATGAAAAGCAACACTGAAAAATTCGGCAAAACACCCCATCAACCCAGCCTCTGGACTCGCGCCGATGCGCTGAAAGTCCATGCGGACGATCCCACCACGACCCAGCCATTGGTCAGTGCGGATTTCCCGGTATTGAGCAACGAGGTGTTCATCTGGGACACCATGCCGCTGCGCGATCTGGACGGAAACATAACCTCCGTCGACGGCTGGTCGGTGATCTTCACCCTGACCGCGGATCGTCATCCGAACGACCCGCAGTACATCGACGAAAACGGCAACTACGACATCACCCGCGACTGGAACGACCGCCACGGTCGGGCAAAGATGTACTACTGGTTTTCTCGTACCGGCAAGGATTGGAAGCTGGGTGGCCGGGTAATGGCCGAAGGGGTTTCGCCGACCGCTCGCGAATGGGCCGGCACACCGATCCTGTTGAACGAACAGGGTGATGTGGACCTGTATTACACCGCCGTCACGCCGGGTGCGACCATAGTCAAGGTGCGCGGCCGGGTAGTGACCACCGAGCATGGCGTCAGCATGGTCGGCTTCGAGAAGGTCAAGCCGCTGTTCGAGGCCGACGGCAAGATGTACCAGACCGAAGCGCAGAACCCCTTCTGGGGCTTCCGCGATCCATGGCCGTTCCGCGACCCCAACGACGGCAAGCTGTACATGCTGTTCGAAGGCAACGTGGCCGGCGAGCGCGGCTCGCACACAGTGGGCAAAGCAGAAATCGGCGACGTGCCGCCAGGTTATGAAGACGTCGGCAACTCCCGTTTCCAGACCGCCTGCGTCGGTATCGCCGTGGCCCGTGACGAAGACGGCGACGACTGGGAAATGCTGCCGCCGCTGCTGACCGCGGTCGGCGTCAACGACCAGACCGAACGCCCGCACTTCGTGTTCCAGGACGGCAAGTACTACCTGTTCACCATCAGCCACACCTTCACCTATGCCGACGGCGTGACCGGGCCGGACGGGGTGTACGGTTTTGTCGCCGACTCGCTGTTCGGTCCCTACGTGCCGTTGAACGGTTCCGGCCTGGTGCTGGGCAACCCATCCTCCCAGCCGTTCCAGACCTACTCGCACTGTGTGATGCCCAACGGCCTGGTGACCTCCTTTATCGACAGCGTACCGACCGACGAAAGCGGCACGCAGATTCGTATCGGTGGTACCGAAGCACCGACGGTCGGGATCAAGATCAAAGGGCAACAGACCTTCGTGGTGGCCGAGTACGACTACGGTTACATCCCGCCAATGCTCGATGTAACGCTCAAGTAATAGCGACACAGGGCGTTCAGGCAGCGGGTTCGAGTTCGATGAAGAACCCGTTGTGGATATGAATCGAGATATCCCGCCTGGCTCACTGCGACTTTGCTCAGGAGCTTCATTGAACAATGCGTAGTACCGACCCTTCGGAACTGGCTACACGGATGTAGCCAGTTCTGCTCCTTCCCTTCTTGCTTGCCCCCTGGCCAGCATTGCTCCCCCTCCCACCCAGGCTTGGCTCTCGCTCTTGACCTGGCGCCATAAACGGCCCCGTCCCACTTTCCGCGACGGCGTTCCAGCGAAAACCGCGTGGCCATCAGAAATACCCCACCAGGCTTAACTGGCGAGTGCTCGATACACAGCACCGGCTCAGGCGTCCCCCAATGGCTGGCGGGAAGCCATCGGGGATTTCAGCGCGCGCCAGGTCCACAGCGCGCCGCACAGGTCCGGCAAGGCCAGTAGCAACAGCACCGGCGACACCAGCCCGACGGCGGCGAAGGCGGCAAAAAACACCGGCACCGACAGACGGATCGCCACGGTCAGGGCCATGAACTCGCGCCGCTCGGTGTAGCCGGCCCAGACGTAATAGACGCCCAGGTACAGCGCCAGCTGGCCCATCACCCGGATCCACACCTCATCGGTCAGGGCGAAGCCGAACAACGGCAGCAGCAGGTTCGGCGCCAGCACCAACGCGGCGCCCAGCACCAACATGTACAGGCCGAACACAAACACGCTCTTGCCCGGATGGCTCATGGTTTCACTCCTTGGGGATGCGAGGTGAGGCGATAGGCCTCGGCATCGAAATAACGGGTCTGCTGGCGGAACTGCCAGCTGAACCCTGGCCACAGGGCGACGTTGCGCCCGCTGTCGGGGTCCATGTACCAGCTCTGGCAATGGCCGACGCTCCATACCGCGCCGCGCAGCCGGTGGCGCAGGCCCTGGTTGAAGCGCGCCTGGGCCTGCGGATCGACATCGACGCTGGTCACGCCCAGGCGTTGCAGAGTGTCCAGGGCGCCGAGGATGTAGGCGATCTGCGACTCGATCATGTAGACGATGGAGTTGTGCCCCAGGCCGGTATTGGGCCCCATCAACAGGAACAGATTGGGAAAGCCGCTGACCGTGGTGCCCTTGTAGGCTTCGCTGCCCTGCTGCCAGGTGTTGACTATGTCCACCCCGCCACGCCCGAGGATCATCCCCGCCGGGAACGGCGTGCGCGCCTTGAAGCCGGTGCCGAAGATCAACGCGTCCAGGGCATGGCGCTGGCCGTCGACGGTGATCAGCGCGTCCTCGGTGACTTCACGGATGCCGCTGGTGACCAGCCGGGTATTGGCCTGGGCCAGGGCCGGAAAATAATCGTTGGACAGCAGGATGCGCTTGCAGCCGATGGCGTAGTCCGGGGTCAGGCGCCGGCGCAGTTCCGGGTCCTTGACCTGGCGCCGCAGCAGGTTGAGCGCCAGCCATTTGTGCAAGGCCATCAGCCGCGGGTTGAACACAAAGCCCAATACCCGGGTTTCATGGGCGGTGTAGATCAGCCCGCGCAACAGCCGCTGCACCGCGGGAAAACGCCGCAGCAGGCGCTGGGCGGTCGTGGAAAAGGCCCGGTCCGGCTTGGGGATGATCCACGGCGGCGTGCGCTGGAACACCGCCAGGTTGGCCACCCGCGGCTGGATCTGCGGCACGAACTGGATCGCCGAGGCGCCGGTGCCGATCACCCCTACCCGCTTGCCAACCAGGACGTAGTCATGGTCCCAATGCTGGGAATGAAAGACCCGGCCCTTGAAGCGCTCAAGCCCCGGCAGTTGGGGATAGTCCGGGGTCGACAAGGCCCCGGTGCCGGCCACCACCACCTGGGCAAAACGCACGCCGCCTCGGGCATCCGTCACCTGCCACAGGGCGCGCTCTTCCAGCCAGCGCAGGCCGGTGACCGCGGTGTTGAAGCGGCAATGTTGCAGCACCTGATACTTGTCGGCGCAGCGCCGCAGGTAGTCGCGGATCTCCGGTTGCGGCGAAAAGCGCCGCGACCAGTCGGGGTTGGGCTCGAAGGAAAACGAATAGAGGTGGGAAGGAATATCGCAGGCACAGCCGGGGTACTGATTGACCCACCAGGTGCCGCCGACGCCGGCTTCCTGTTCGAGGACCAGGAAGTCCTGCTCGCCGCGCTGGCGCAGGTTGATCGCCATGCCGATGCCGGAGAAGCCGGCGCCAATGATCACGACCCGATAGACCCGCGCGGGGTCGGCCTGCTCCTGAAGTAGCGCACTCATGTTCCTGACTCCTGGCGGCACAAACGCCGGGCGAAACCGCCCGCAGCGCATGCACGGCTGTTCATTCCGAAGTTCTGTGGATCGAGGGTGGGCCGCTCAACGGCCCTGGCGGTTAGGTTGACGCTGCGTGCAGCCTGCTGGTCCGGTGCGCCAGGTTCTCCAGCGCCTGCGGGTCGAGTTCGGCGGCAATCACCAGGGCCTGGCGGCGCAGGGTCTGCAGGGGCGTGCGGCGACCGAATATTCCGGTGAAGTGCATGAACATGCGCAGGCCGAAACCCAGCCCATCGCCCCTTTGCCGCGGCACCAGGTGCAGGTGGGCGTGGGGAATGTGCTGGTTGGTGGCCTTGCCGTCGTTGACGATCAGGTGCGTGCCTTCCACCCCGAAGCCGGCGCGCCGCTGGGCGGCGAGCAAGGTATCGAACACCTGGTACAGGTGCTGGCGGATGACCGTGGGCAGTTGCTCGAGTTTTTCCACATGGGTCAGCGGGATCAGCAGCAAGTGGCCCTGCCCCAGCGGATGCACATCCATGAAGGCCATGCAGTGGGTGTCGCGATAGACCAGGGCACTGGGCAATTCGCCGGCCGCGATCTGGCAGAAAATACAGGTCATCCGTGAATCCTCGGTGGGTGGCGCTCCTTCGGGCGCTGTAAATGTAGCTCACGCCGCTCGCCGAGGTTCGGCGCAAGTTGTTACCGGACGTCGCGCGAACATCCGCGCCAGCAGCCAACGGTCGCGCAGGTAGGGCTTGTTGTCCAGCAGCGCCGCCAGCCGCGGCAGATTGACGAAGGGCACGCCGGGGTAGATGTGATGCTCGACGTGGTAGTTGATATTGGCCCACAACAGGCCGATCAGCCGGTCGCTGACGGTCACGGTGTTCTTCGCCAGGTCCAGGCGCTGCGGGTCGCCAACCGCCAGGGTGGCCATGGGGAAGTGCTCGTAGCCCCGGGAAATCGGGTTGATCACCAGCGCCAGCAACAGCAGCGGCACGATGAAAATCAGCACGAATGGCAGCATCAGCCCCTGGCTGTAGCACCAGGCGCCGATCGCCGCCAGCGACAGCAGATTGAACGCCAGCTCGCGCAGCACCCGGTTGCGCACCGCCTTGCCGTAGCGCACCAGGGAAAAGTAGATGAAGCGCGGCACGAACACGGCGATGCGCAGGAACATCCACTTCACCCCGCCGGTGTAGTTCCAGTCGTCGGGGTCCTTGTCCGGGTCGCCCAGGTAGCGATGATGGTATTTGTGGCACTCGGTGAAGGAGGAAAACGGGAACACGATGAACCAGGCCATGAAGCGCCCGACCCACAGGTTCAGCGCCGCCGAACGAAAGCCGCTGGCATGCCCGCAATCGTGCTGCAGCACGGTGAAGGCATGCAGCTGGTTGCCCAGCACCAGCACCGCCAGCGCCAGGCCCCAGGGGTTGTCGCCGAGCAGGATGTACAGCGCCGCCGCGCACCAGACCAGCACATGCAGCACCGACCAGAGCACGAACTTCAGCGGCTGCGGCTGCATCAGTGCCTGCAGCTGGGCCTGGCGCTCGCGGTCGACCCGCAGTTCGGCGCGCTTGGCCAGCCGCAGTTCGTCCTCGGCGGCGTGGTGGGTTGAATGATTCATGAATTGACCTTCCTCTGTCTGTATCGCTAATCGACTTGCAGGCGCACGTCGTCCGTCAATGGATAGCCCACGCACAACAGTGCCTGGCCCCGGTTCAGTTCGTCCGCCGACAGCCCATGGTCCTCGCGCATGCGTACCTGCCCCGCCAGCCGGGTGCAGACGCAGGCCGTGCAGAAACCGCTGCGGCAGGAAAACGGTGGCTGCACGCCGCTGGCCAGGGCCGCGTCGAGCAGGGTCTGGCCCGGGGCGACCGTGAAGCTGAACGCCTGGCCCTGCATCAGCAGTTCCACGCGTTTCTCCGTGTCGCCGCTGGCCACTGGCGCCTTGGCAGGGGTGAAACGTTCCTGGTGCACGCTTTCCGGGGCGATACCCAGGGCCTCCAGGGCGGCGGTCACCTCGTCCATCATGCCGCTGGGGCCGCAGCTGTAGTATTCGCGGGCTTGCGGGCCGGGCAGCGCGCCGAGAATATCGATCACCCGCTGCCGGGTCAGGCGCCCTTCGTGGGCCCCCGGGGTGTCCGGTCGCGACAGCACATGCACCAGTTGCAAACGCTCGCCGAAGGTCTGGCGCAGCTGGTCGAGCTTGTCGCGGAAAATCACCGACTCCTGATTGCGGTTGCCGTAGATCAGCGACACCTGGGCATCCGGCTCGAAGTGCAGCGCCGACTTGAGGATCGAGAAGATCGGCGTGATCCCGCTGCCCGCCGCCAGCAGCACCAGGTGCCGCCCCCGGCCCGGCTGCGGGGCGAAGGTGAAGCGGCCGTGGGTGCCGAGGGTCTGCACCGCGTCGCCGGCGCTCAGTTCCTGCACCAGGCGGTTGGAAACCTTGCCGCCGGCCACGCGCTTGACGGTGATCGACAGGGTCTTGTCCAGCCCCGGCGTGCTGCTGATGGAATAGGCGCGGCAGCCCTTAGCGCCGTCGACGTCGACCTCCAGGGTCAGGTACTGCCCGGCGCTGTAGCGGACTTTGCGCAGCAGCGGCTGCTTGAGGTGAATGGTCACCGCGTCGTCGGTTTCCCGTTCGATGGCGGCGACTTTCAAGGTCAGGGGACGGTTCATGGCTGGCCCAGGGCGCTGTGCGCGGGGGTGGGTTCGTCGGCGTTGCGCGGTGTGGCGAGGCGCCGTTGATGGGCATGTTCATGGGCCGCGATGGGCGCCGGCAGCACCCGCAATTGCAGCAGGCGGACTTTCTCTGCGTGGTCCAGCGGCTGCCACCAGTCGAGCTTGTCCGCTAGCGCATCGAAGCGGCGCAGCATCAGCAGCACGAACAGGCCGAATACGCTGAGGTCGCGAAACACCATGGAACCCGCGGCCGCCAGTTCCGGCTTGAGCCGCTCGAACAGCGCCGGGCTCTCCGACCAGTGGCCGACGGACCAGTGATGGTGGCAGGCGTGGTAACCCTCGTTGAGGATATTCACCGGCGTTTCCAGCAGGGTCACGGTGTTGTACATCCAGTCCTTGGGGTCTTGCTGGCCACCGTAGAAGGCGTGCTGGCTCCAGTGGATGACGCCCATCAGGAAGTTGCTCGCGCACCAGGGCACCAGCATGTAGAGCACGGCGATCGGCAGGCTGTAGCACGCCAGCGCGACGAACAGCCCGACATGCACCAGGTTGCCCATGACCATGGCCCGGGCCTGGCTGCGCTTGTGTTTGCTCTTGAAGTACAGCCAGGGCGAAACCATGAACTGCTGGTACATCACCTCGCGCACCATGTACACGGCGAAATCCCAGGCGCTGGCATGGTCGTAGCGCGCGGTGGCGTAGACATCCAGCGGCCCGGCGTTTTCCCGGTGATGCTGTTGCAGGTGCGCCGCCGCATGGGGGATCAGGCCCATGGGAATGGCGAAGAACATGTACAGGAAGGAATTGCCGACCCAGCGATCGAGCAGGCTCGAACGCTTGAAGATGCCACCGGGCACATGGCCTTCCTGATGCATGGCGCTGAAGGAGCGGACAAAGCCGCGAATGTTCGGCCCATAGACGAAGGCGTAGAACAGCAGCACCAGCAGCCAGGAGATTTCCTTGAGCCACAGCTGGGCAATGAACACCGGCCCGGCGGTCAGGCCCAGGCTGATGGCGGCGGCCAGGATCGGCTCGTCCCGCGGGTCCTTGAGCAAGCGGTCGGCCAAGGGCTGCAACAGCCGGTGATAGCTCGTCACCAGCCAGCCGCCCAGGGCCTTCATTCCCGGCAGCCACGACAACACCCGGCGCCCGGCCTGCAAGGTGCACGACAGGGCCAGAATCACGACGATGGCCGCGGTGTTGAACACCAGCAGCAAACTGAACAGCGGAACAGCCAGGCAGTGAAACCCGCGACCGACATTGGCCGGGCGCGGCGGATAGAGAAAATCGCTACTCATGCTTCTACTCCATTAGGCATGTTGCCGAGGCCGGAACGACGCCAGGAGCGCCGAAGCTCCGGCTGCGGTAGCAGGCGAATCAGGCGCTGTAGGACTCGCGCAGGAACTGCGCCAGCAACGGCGTGGCGGCGCTGCGGGAGATCGGGTGGAAGCCGATCGCCCGGGAGGCCGCCAGCAGATAGGCCACTTCGTCGGAGGCGATGAACGCCATGCCGCCCAACAGCTCGACGCTGAGGTTGGTTGCCCGCTCGATCGCCGCCTGCACCAGGAAGCGCGTGCACAGCGCCTTGTGGTAGGTGTTCATCGGCGCATCCTGTTGCGCCTGCAATTCGCCGGCGGTGCCGAGCAGCGCCTGATGGGCGCCCTCCAGCTCGATGCACAGCAGGGCCAGTTGCGCGGGGTCGGCGAAGGCTTTTCTCAGCAACCGGTCGACCAGCGCCGAGGCCACGCCCAGGTAGCTGCCGCCGACCATCAGCTGGAACCAGCTCAGGCCGTTGAGCGAGGTTTCCATGGCGGTGGCGGCCACTTCCTCGCTGTCGGCGCCGTCGGCCAGCAGCATGCGCTCGCTGGGCACGAACACGCCGTTGAACACCAGTTCGTTGCTGTCGGTGGCGCGCAGCACCGTGGCGTTCCAGAAGGGTTCGCGGCTGACCGTGCTGCCATCGGCAAAGACCACGGCAAAGCCCTGGCTGATGCTGCCGTCATCCTGTTCACAGGCGACGCCGACCACGATCACATCCATGTGGTGGCTCATGGTGCAGGGCTTCTTGCTGCCGTCGAGGACGAAACCGCCCTCCACCGGCCGCGCCTTGACGCTGCGGTTGAAGATCTCCGAGCCCGGCTTGCCCTCGGCGAAGGCCGAGGCGATCAGCAACTGGTCCTGGGTGATGCCCCACAGCAGCTCTTCCGCCGCCGGGATCAGCCCGCCCAGTTGCACGATGGTGGCGATGGTGTGGTGGTGCATGGTCATCATCACCGCCAGGGACGGGCACAGCGAACCGATGGCGCGCAGGATCTCCACGGTTTCCTCCGGCGAGGCGCCGAGGCCGCCGTAGGTCTCGGGGATGATCAGGCCGGCGGCGCGGTAGTCGCGAAACAGCCCGCAGAGCACGGCTGGGTCGGCCTGTTCCAGGGCCATCAGGCCACGCTCCCGGAGGGCGGCGAGCAGGCCCGGCAGGTACTTCTCGGTGGCGTTGCGGGCGTTGTGCATCGACATGGTGTGGACTCCTTTCTCGTTGTCAGGGTTAACCGGCTTTTTCGATCAACTGCTCCACCGCGGGGGCGAAACCGAAGGCTCGGGCCAGGTCGAAGATCGCTTCGGCATCCTCCAGTGGAGGACGCTTGCCGATGCTGTAGTCGCGCCGCAGGCCGGCCATGGTCAGGACCATGGTCTCGGCCAGGCAGCTGAAGGTCACGCCCGTGGGCAGACCGGTGAGGTTCTGTTGGCCGAAACGCTGGCTGCGGTCGGGCAGATGGATCAGGCCGCCTTCGATCACCGTGACGTCCGGGCGCAGCGCCAGGGTGACGTGACCGATGTCCGGTGGCTGCGCGCAGTCGCAGATGATCGCGTTCTGATGCAGCACCAGCGGGTCGATAAAGGCCGAGCCATTGGAGGTCGCCGAGAGCACGGTTTCCAGGCGCGGCAGCCAGTGGCCCAGGTCCGCGGTGATCACCAGCGGCGGCTGCACCTGCGGCTTGCCCTGGGCCAGGGCGTCGACGCTGTCGAACAGCGTGCGCAATTGCTCCTCATCGCCAAGGTCGCGATCCAGCAGTTGCTCGACGCTGGCCAGGCTCGGCAGGAGCAGCACCAGGGTCTTGGCGATGCCGCTGCTGTGGCCACCCTGGATCTGCAGCAAGGCATCGCGATACAACTCGCCGGCCACCAGCCGCAGCTCGTCCATGGCGCCCCGATTGGCCCCATTGCCGAGCAATACCAGGTGCTCGCAGAAGCGCCCCAGGCGCAGGCTGGCCAGGCGCCCCACCGAACCGTAGGCACCGATCACCCCGGTCAGGCGCTTGGCCAGCGGCGCGCCGCGGTTGGCGCAAGTGCTCAGCAGCGCATCGACACCGACCATGGCCGTCAGGCTGTTGCCGGTGGTGGTGTGGAACCGCTCGTTGATGACATCCACGCCGGCACTGGAAATCACCGAGGTGTAGGCCCCCAGCCCGACGAAATCCACCTCCAGCTCGGCGACGCTGTCCAGGTAGTTGGCCAGCAGCTTGCGCCGCTTGGCCAGGCTCAGGCGCATCAGGTCGCGCGGTTGCAGCAGGCTGCCGACCAGCCAGCCTTCGACGTAGTCGCCGGCATCGTTGTAGACCCGGCGGGCGTGATAGGACACCCCGGCGTCGAGGTCGGGCTTGGCCCATTCGGAGAAGTCGTCGAGCCAGCCCTGCATAAAGGTTTTTTCCGCTGCCGACAGCCCCAGGCCATCCACCACGCTGTCGCCATTCACGCTCTCGGCGGTGGTCGGGTGCAGCAGGAAGGCGAAGCGCCCCAGGCAACGCCCGCTGCTGCGTGGTTTGCCCGGTGCGATCCAGGGGCTCAGGGCCCCCCGTGGCCCGGCATAACCGTGGGCTTCGAGAATCAACCGGTGTTGCTGGTTATGCACCACCAGTTCCGCCACCGCCTTGAGGCCTTCGAGCAGCAGGTCGATGTCGGCGCGCTCGATGCACAGCGGCGGCTGGATGCGCAGCACGTTGCCTTCGGTGAGGGTCGGCAGGCAGTACACCCCATGCCGGCTTTTCAGGTAGCCGCAGACGATCGGCACCAGGGCGCCGAAAGCGCTGGCCAGGGACAGCGTATACAGGCGCTCGCCGCTCCAGCGCCGGAACTTCAGGCCAAGCATCAGGCCGCGGCCGTCGAGGCTGTGGAACACTTCGGGATAGTCCTGCACCAGCCGCGACAGCCCGGCGTACAGATAGGCACCCTGCTGCGCCGCATGCTTGAGCTGTGCACCGTCGTTGGCGGTGAGCTGGTCGAGCACGGCCAGGCCGATGGCGGCACTGAAGCCGTTCACGGCGAAGGTGGAACTGTGGTGCCGGTCGAAATCGCGGCTCCAGCACTGCTCGCCGTAGATGCACGCGCCGATGGCCGCGACGCCGCCGCCCAGGGCCTTGGCCAACAGCACCACGTCCGGTTCCAGACCGTGGGCGGTGGCGGCGAACAGCTCGCCGGTGCGCCCCAGGCCGGTCTGGATCTCGTCGAGCACGAACAAGGTGCCGTATTGGCGGCAGAGGTTCTGCGCCGCCAGCAGGTAGCCTGGCGGCGGGGTGACCATGCCCGCCTCGCCCTGCACCGCCTCGACGAAAAAGGCCGCGGCGCGCCGGGTTTTCAACAGCGCCTCGAGGGCCTCCAGGTCGCCATAGGGCACATGGCTGAAACCGTCGGCGCGGATCTGGAACGGCTCGCGGTAAGTGGCCTTGCCGGTGACCCCGACCGCGCCCTGGGTCTTGCCGTGAAAACCGGTCAGGGTGCCGATCACCAGCTCGCGCTGGGTCGCGGCGCGGCACAGCTTGATCGCCGCTTCGACGGTCTCCGCGCCACTGGTGGTGAAGGTCACCTTCGAGTGGGTGCCGGGCGCCAGCTCGATCAGGCGCCGCGCCAGTTCTTCGGCGCCGGGGTTGATCAGCGGCTGGACCAGCGAGGCCTGGCCACTGGCGAGAAAAGCGTGGATCGCCTCGGTAACAGGCGCCGCGCCATAACCGAAGGGCACCGCGCCGAACTGGCCGACAAAATCGATCAGGGTCTGGCCGCTGGCGGTCTCGATGCGGGTGCCCTGGGCACGCACCACGGTCTCGTTGAGGCCGACGAATTCCAGCAGTTCCTGGCGGGTGATATTGAGCAATGAATCAGCCATGACTGACCTCCCCCACCGCGCCGAGCGCGCCCTGGTTGATGACGCCGTACAGGTGCTGGCTGACCTTGCTCACGGTGTCGTGCAGGTAGGCCAGCTCAGGGTCCAGGGAGATGCCGAAACGGTCCTCGAACTCGGCGGACAGGCCGACGATCAGCACCGAGTCGACGCCCATCTCGTGGAACGAGCGCTCGACGTCCAGCGACCCGGAATCGACCTCCAGCAGGCTGGCCAGGGTTTCGGTCACGGCAAAGGTTATTTCGTCTATGTGCACAGTCGCCTCCCAGCGTATTTCGCTTCCTTTGCATGGCCGTTGGCCCGCGCCAACCGCGTGATGAAACCAGCGGATGAACGCTTGGGCAGGCGTCATGATGCAAACGCGTTTTGAGTGTGGATAACCCGACGGAGCAGGTTATTTGCTACACCCCGATGCTCGGCGTCATGCCGGCTCAGCTCAATACTCCGTAAGGAGTAGCGAACCCTGTAGCCGCTGCCGAAGGCTGCGATAGGACCGAAGGTCCTCCAGCGGTCTCAAGATCCTGCGCCTGCTGCGCAGTCGATCGCAGCCTCGCAGGCTCGGCAGCGGCTACAGGAGTTAGCGCCGACCGGTAGGTCGCGCATGGCTTTGGCTTTTGATCTACCCGCCCCATCGGGAGGCCGAGTGGAGGTGTTCATCAGGGGGATGGCGCGCAGCGCCCCTCGACGCAGTCGAGGACATCGTATGGAGGTCGAAGCGAAGCCGACCGGAGTCGATGCTCCCTGATGGACGCCGGAGCGAGGGAACCTGAGCGCAGCGAAGGCCGTACGCAGGGGCATGAACGGGACAACCACATAGGTAACAGAAAAGTTCAGGCACATAGGTAACACCAAATCAGGCCTATGACGCCGGACTGAGCCTGATGTAACCGTCCTGGGCATCTTTCAAATCAAAGCGACCCAACTTGATCGGGCCAAATATGACGTCCCAAATACCCTCACTGATACGCTCCAGACCTACCGTTTCGCGCTTGAGCACATTGCCGACATAGATCCTGAGCCGA
>NZ_OBDX01000057.1:0-11371 GCF_900215185.1 Pseudomonas sp. LAMO17WK12:I10
CGACAAACTGCTGCACGGGGAGGAAAACGTGGTGTGTGCTGATGCTGGTTGTACCGGAGTCGAGAAGCGTTCTGAACATGAAGGTCGTCAGGTCAGCAGGCTGGCGGTGATAGGGCCGACGTCGGGCATAGTCAGCAAACGACTGCCCAGATCATCGTCAGCCAGTTGGCCAGCCATCTTTTTATCCAGCTGCATGATTTGCTCATCCAGATAGCCGAAGTGTGCGTGTAACCGCTGTAACAATGTGCTGAGCCGTATCGGCAACTTATGCCCAGCCAGAACGCTAGGCAGACGTTTTATGACCGTCCCCCCCCAGAGACAGGCTGATGCCGAACTCCAGCAGGAAGCCATGGAGTTGATTGATTGTTTTGGTGCGGTCACGCACCAGCGACTCACGCATGCGATGCAGTACTGAGAGCGTTTGCTGGGCTTCGGTTTTAGGCGAGACAAATCGCATCGAAGGGCGTGAGGAGGCTTCGCAGATCGCCTCGGCATCAACGAAATCGTTTTTGTTACTTTTAACAAAAGGCCGAACGAACTGCGGGGATATTATTTATATGCCCCATGGCAGCTACTTCACGAGCAACGAAATGCGAACTGGCGCAGGCTTCTATCACCACAGTGTAGGTGGGACAGTTGCCAAAAAAACGCATCATCTGCACGCGCGAAAGCTTCTTATGAAACACCTCATGACCCGATACATCTTGGCCGTGCAAGTGGAAAGTGTGTTTGTCGAGGTCGATACTGGGGTCGCAAGAAAGCCCTGTCCGACGAACAGACCGTCGCAGTCCGGCAACGGGTCGCTGCCGGCGAACCAAAGGCCCAGTTAGCCCGTGAGTTCGGTATAAGTAGGGAAACCCTCTACCAGTACCTTCGCACGGATACATGCCCCGTCGCTCGATACTCTCGGCTTCTGAGCGCGACACTTTGCTTGCGCTGCCGGAAAGCCAGGACGATTTGATCCGCTACTACACCTTCAACGAGTCCGACCTGTCGCTGATCCGTCAGCGACGGGGTGATGCCAATCGCCTCGGCTTTGCCGTGCAACTCTGCCTGCTGCGCTTCCCCGGATACGCGCTGGCCAGCGACAGCGTGCTGCCCGATCCGGTCATTGAGTGGGTGGCCCGACAGGTTCAGGCGGCGCCCGAAAGTTGGGTGAAGTACGGTGAGCGCGATGTCACCCGCCGTGAGCACGCCCAGGAACTGCGTACCTATCTTGGCTTGTTGCCGTTTGGGCTGTCGGACTTTCGCGCCCAGGTGCGCGAGCTGACTGACCTAGCCCAGCAAACCGACAAAGGTCTGCTACTGGCGGGGCAGGCTCTGGAGAGTCTGCGTTAACAACGGCGGATCTTGCCAACCCTGACGGTGATCGACCGGGCCGGCTCCGAAGCCGTGGCGCGAGCCAGCCGGAGGGGCTACCGTGCCTTGATCGAGTCGCTGAGTCAGTAACATCGCAACAAGCTCGACGAACTGCTGACCTTCAAGGCAGGCAGCAACAGTACCTGATTGACCTGGCTGCGTCAGTTACCGTTAAAACCGAACTCGCGGCACATGATGGACATATCGAGCGGCTGAAAATCTTCCAACTGGTGGCCCTGCCGGAAGGGCTCGACCGGCATATCCACCAGAACCGGCTGCGACCGGCGCTTTTACGAGATCTGCGCCTTGTCTGAACTGAAAAACGCGCTGCGCTCCGGCGACATTTGGGTGAAGGGCTCGCGGCAGTTCCGTGACTTTGAAGATTGCCTGCTGCCGCCCGCGAGGTTTGCCGCACTCAAGAAGGAACAGACGCTGCCATTTGCGATCAATCCCAACAGCGACCAGTACCTGGAGGAGCACTTGCAGCTGCTGAAACAGCAACTAGCGACCGTCGCCAAGCTGGCCAAGGACAATGAACTCCCTGACGCCATCCTCAGCGAGTCCGGACTGAAGATCACGCCGCTGGATGCGGCGGTACCGGATACCGCCCAGGCGCTGATCGACAAAACCAGTCAGCTACTGTCGCGCATCAAGATTACCGAGCTGCTGATGGACGTGGATGAGTGGACAGGATTCACCCTTCACTTTACCCACCTGAAGGATGGTGCTCAGGCCAAGGATCGAACGTTGCTACTGTCCGCGATCCTTGGTGATGCCACCAACATTGGCCTGACCAAAATGGCCGATTCGAGTCCGGGCATGACCTACGCCAAATTGTCCTGGCTGCAGGCCTGGCACATTCGCGACGAAACCTACTCGGCGGCACTCGCCGAACTGGTCAACAGCCAGTTCAACCATACCTTCGCGGCCAACTGGGGGGACGGTACTACCTCATCCTCAGATGGCCAGCGCTTCCGCGCAGGCGGTCGAGGCGAAAGCACTGGGCGCGTCAACCCGGATCTGCGGATCGAGGAGCACTACACCGATTCGGCGGACTTTACCGATCACGTTTTCGCCCTGATGCACCTGCTGGGCTTTCGTCTTGCCCCGCGCATCCGCGACCTGGGCGAAACCAAGCTGTATGTGTCACAGAGCGTGCAGGACTACCCAACACTGCGGCCAATGATCGGCGGTACGGCTGAACATCAAACATGTCTGCGCTCACTGGGACGAGATTCTGCGCCTGGCCGCGTCGATCAAACAGTGCACCGTCACTGCCTCGTTGATGCTGCGCAAGCTGGGGAGCTATCCGCGCCAGAACGGCCTGGCCGTCGCCCTGCGCGAGTTGGATCGGATCGAGCGCACGCTGTTTATCCTGGACTGGCTGCAAAGTGTCGAACTGCGTCGTCGCGTGCATTCTGACCTGAACAAAGGCGAGGCAGGCAACGCCTTGGCCAGGGCGGTGTCCTTCAATCGCCTCGGTGAAATTAGGGAACGGAGCTTCGAGCAACAGCGCTATCGGGCCAGCGGATTGAACCTGGTGACCGCCGCCATCGTGCTGTGGAACACGGTCTACCTGGAGCGGGCCACCCAAGGGCTGACTGAGGCCGGAAAGCCAGTGAATACTGATCTGTCTCAGTACCTGTCGCCGTTGGGCTGGGAGCACATCAACCTGACTGGCGATTACGTCTGGCGGCAGAGCCGTAAGCTCAAAGACGGGAAATTCAGGCCGTTACGACAGCCCGGAAACCTTAGCGTACGATTTTTTCCGAATTCTCTAGGCTCCCCAAGGCGATCTGTTCACCGTGGCGCCTGCCCCGACCGGCTTCGTGGTGATGTCCAAGCGCTGGGTGGTGGAGGCGGACGCATGCCTGGAATGAGAGGGTTCGGCGATTGATCATGCACTACGATCGGTTTCTCACCGTAACGAGGCGTGGGTATGGCTGGCCGAGGCGCGCATATTCGCGCGCCGGCTCACTACATGATTTGTCTACACCCTCTTAGGCAAGCCAATCATACATTTTTACTTCGTAATATTATAAGCAATTTTTTCGGGCTCTACTAACCTACCCGTGATTAGGCCTTGGAGTGAAGATCAGAAGTAGACATCGGAGTTCATATGCCCCTTTGCCGGAGTGAGGCAGCCGCTGGCGCTGCTCGTACTGTCGGCCCTAGAGGGCTCAACAACCGTGACGGGGCCTCTAAAAATGCCGATTTTTAGTTATCCTCAAGGAGATGTACGATGTCACTTTCTGGAAATATCCAAAGCGCTTCAGCCAACTCTCGCGGATTTGACGCAGATACGGTGATTTCATCTGCCACTGCAGAGCAATTCGTAGCGCAAGGCTACATATTCTGCATCCGCTATTTATCCCTCGGCGCTGGGCAGGCCCCTGGCGATCTTTCATCGAGCGAGGCCAATGACATTCTGACCTCAGGACTAGCCCTAATGGTCGTTCAGCACGTCGAAGAGCCTGGCTGGCTACCATCCCAGAGCGCCGGACAGACCAACGGAAATAACGCTGTGATAAATGCCGACACCATCGGCCTTCCCTCGGGCTTGAACGTATGGTGCGACCTCGAAGGTGTGGCGGCCTGCGCAACCGCACAGGACGTCATTAATTACTGCACGGCCTGGTACAACACAGTATCAGCTGCAGGTTATGTGCCGGGACTTTATGTCGGTGCTAATGCCGTGTTGAGCGGGCAACAGCTCTACGATTTACCCTTTGAACACTATTGGCAGTCCTGTAGCGAGGTACCGACCGTAGCCGTACGGGGCTATCAGATGGTTCAAACTTTTGTCCAGGATCCTGTGAATGGCATCGGTATCGATGATGATATGACCCAAACAGATCTATTGGGCGGACAGGCGCTGTGGCTGACACAAAGAGGATAAGCGGCTTGCCCGTGCACGCAGGCCAAAAATCCCCTCCAGCGCGTAAGGCAGATGCTTCAATGCCCTCGCAACTTCTGGACTCATCACTCGCACATCAGGCGATGTTCGACAGCGCCTGGATTCAAACCCTGACGGCGAATATGACTTGGCGCTATTGAGCCATTGTGTAACAGCCCTGCAATCACGGAGTACCGCCACATGAGTCTTTCCAGAAAGTGGATAGTTGGTGCAGCACTGTGCAGCTTGCTATTGGCCGGTTGCGTCTCGAAGGTAACCGAAAAAGAACAGTATTCCGGGTTCCTCAAAAGTTATGACGGCTTGCAGGAAACCAAGTCGGCGAGCGGGGCGACGGTGATGCGCTGGGTTGCACCCGGATTTCAACCGTCGGCCTACTCGACCCTGGTGTTCGAGCGTCTGGAACTGTATCCGGCGCCAAAACCGAATGAACGTGTGGATATGAAAACCTTGCAGGAGTTGCAGGCCTACACCACCGAAAGCGCCAGGCAGGCGTTGGAGCAAAATTACCGGGTCGTTCCGAGCACCAGGGACGTTCGCAAGGGTGAGCGTGCGCTGATCCTGCACGCGGCCATCACCGGTGTTACAGCCTCCAGCGAAGGCATGAAGTGGTATGAAGTGGTGCCGGTCGCTGCTGTAGTTGGGTCGATTCAAGCCGCAACAGGGCACCGCGATCAAAACACTGAGTTGTATATCGAAGCCGATCTGGTTGATGCCGGTACCGGGCTACCGGTCGCCAAAGCCGTGCGCAAGGTCTTCGGAGAAAACCTGCAAAATTCCAGTCAGAAAATCACGGCCAACGACTTCAAGGCGGCCATCAGGGCCATGACCAACGATCTGCAAGCGCTGCTCAAGTAAGCGTGTAGCGGCTCATGAATGGCTGACGATGGAGATCGCGATGATGACATTGAGCAAATGGAGTGCAGCAGCGGCGACGCTGTCTTTGATCTTGGGCACGGCGCTTGTGTGCGCCCAAACCGTCCCGCCGATGAAAATGACCACGGCTATTCCTGAATCCATCATGACACCCGATAGTATAGAGACACGATTAGGCACGCTGAAGTTCGTCGATGGCTTTCCTGACGACGTCACCGTGCAGAAGGTCTATGACAACCTCGACTTTCAGCGTGGGGTCGAGGTGTTCCTCAATGCCATGCCAGGTGCATCGGTTGAGGCCCTTAAGGTCGGCTTCGCCAGTCAGGGCGCGGATAACAACCAGACTGTGCTCATCATGGAAAACCTGATGGACTCGAGGTCGCTGTTTCTCACACCCAATACCGAGAGTATTTACAACCTGATGTGGCTGGACACCAAGGACGGTCCGCTAGTATTGGAAACCCCACCGAATGTGCTGGGCGTGATTGACGATCACTGGTTCCAGTACGTGAGTGACTTTGGCCGAGTCGGCCCGGACAAAGGCAAAGGCGGTAAATTCCTCCTGCTGCCGCCGGACTACAAGGGCGAAGTCCCGGAAGGCTATTTTGTCCTGGTGTCTAAAACCTACGGAAATCTGGTCTTCTGGCGCGGTTTTCTGGAAAACGGCAGTACCGCGACCGCCGTGGAAAACACGAAAAAATTTGCCAGGGTCTATCGGCTGGCCGACGCCGCGAATCCGCCGCCGATGAAATTCGTCAATGTTTCCGGAAAAGTCTTCAATACCATTGGTGCCAATACCTTTCAGGTGTATGAAGATCTGAACCGGGTGGTTCAGTACGAGCCGAACGAGGCCTACAGCCCGGAAATTCTCGGTCAGCTCGCGGCCATCGGCATCGAAAAGGGCAAGCCCTTTGCGCCTGATGAGCGGATGAAAAAGATCCTCACGGAAGCTGCCGCGGTGGGCAATGCTAGTGCGCGTGCGATTGTCTTCAAATCTCGAAGTAACGAGGCCTACTACTACCCGAACAGCGGCTGGTTCAGCGGTTTCATCGGTGGAAGCTATGAGTTTCTCTCGCAACCTGGTGTGCGTGATCTCGATGCTCGCGTGCACTTTATTTATTATGCCACCGGTATCACACCTGCCATGGCACTGAAGATCGTTGGTCTCGGCTCGCAGTACGCCGCGGCAGCGACAGACTCCAAAGGCAAACCGCTGGATGGCAGCAAGACCTATAAAGTCCATTTGCCGCCCAACATCCCGGCAAAAGACTTCTGGTCGTTCGTCATCTACGACAATCAGACTCGCTCGATGCTGCAAACCGACCAGCAGTACCCAAGTATCGGTAGCCAGCAAAAAGGATTGGTCATGAACCCCGATAAGTCAGTGGACGTCTGGTTTGGTCCGACAGCACCTAAGGGGCACGAGTCCAACTGGGTGCAGACCATCCCCGGCAAGGGCTGGAACGTGCTTCTGCGCCTCTACGGGCCGGAGCAGTCCTGGTTTGACAAGACCTGGAAGCCGGGTGAATTTGAAGTCGTGAAGTAATTTGCACCTGATCAGGAGTTCGATATGAGCAAGCGCGTTGAATTGCCTGTGCTTACACTGCTCGTGCTCGGTGTATCCGTGTGTAGCTACGCGAACAGCCAGGCCGAGCTGGCCAAACAGTCCCTCAACCCGGTGGCGGCGCTGTACAGCTTGCCGATCCAGTACAACTGGAACCAGAATGGTCCCCGGTGGAAGCGCCAATAAAAACGGCGTTGGCGACACCTCGCAAAGCTTTTTCTTCTCACCGAAAAAGCCGACGGAGAGTGGCTGGATCTGGGGAGTCGGGCCGGCACTGCTGTTGCCTACCGGCAGCGACAAACTGCTCAGCAGCGAGCAGTGGGGGCTGGGTCCGACGGCCGTGGCGCTAAAACAGGAACATGGTTGGACCACGGGTATTTTAGCAAACCATTTGGTCGCTGGATAACGACCCGCCCAATGCCAAGGAGAAGGTTGATCAGACGTACCTGCAACCCTTTCTGGTGTATACCACCGCGAAATATACCAGCTCCACCTATGACTGGGAGGCCAAAGAGTGGAGCGTACCGATCAATTTGTTCGTGACGCAGCTGTTCAACGATGGGATGGCCCCGGCTCAGGCCGAGAAAAAACTTAACGTCGTGTCCGGGATTAGTTGACCACTACAGGTGGGGCTGACTGTAAAAGAGTTTGGATTCAGCATCGCCTGGTCGTTTGCCACCGCAGGCTTCATCGGCGTCCTGGGCGTTGAGCAGGCCCGCCAGCTCGGCAGGCGCTGGGCTGAACGGAAAGTGGACGAGGCCGGGTGATGGGCTATGTCATCGGTGGCCGCGAGTACTCGGCCAGCTACCAGGACCTGCGCGAGGAACATGCCCGCTTTGTCGGGATGACCGACAAGCGCTTCCTGAAGGAGCTTCCGGCCGCGCTGCACTTCGCCGTGTTCGTGTGCTGGTTCAAGGAGCTACCGACAAGCCAGGTACTTTTGGATGAAGGGATCGTCCACCAGTTGGCCCACCTGATTCACCTGAAGGGCGAGCCACTGGTGATGACCAGGCTTGGCGAGATCCGCGAGCTGTTCAACAAGTAGCTTCAGCTTGTAGGGTAGGGCGCAACATAGTATTTAGCTTGACATTCTGTAGACTCTAAGACACATGTATGGTAGGAAGATTTACTGATTTATGTGGATCGTCTATCAAGGATTTTGCTAGTGATGCATTGAATCTATATGGTGACAAGAAAAAATGAAAAAATATGAGCCCCATAGAAACTCTCGTAAACATACGGCTCCGCAAACTATAACAGTTGTAGAGGAGGATTTGTCTGAGGATGAAGCGCTCGAACTCAACGAGTCAATGGTTTTTCCGGCGCTACAACGTCCGGCACCTCCTTCGTATCATCTCCCGCCTCCACTATATTCAATGGCTTCGCCTACTCCGATTCCGAAAATTGCCCATTTTGCTTGGGAAGGAGGCGAGCTTCCTCAATTATTTTTGTATAATGTACTTAATTTTAAGCGATTGAATCCAGAATACGATGTGTTTTTTTGGACGTCACGACCAATGAGTTTCTTTAAGGCGTTGGATCGAGCTATGGAAAGTACGACACCGGATCGAGGCATGGTAAGTATGACTCCAGCTTACCGATACATGGCTTTCCATCAAGGAAAGAAAATAAATGTCGAAAACCCAGCAGAGGCTTATGCGCAGGTATCGCCTGAAATAAGAGGGTTTTATGAAAGGGAAAAGTCTGGGCCATACTCTAACTTTGCTGCTGCTAGTGATATTACCCGATTGGTGTTGATGCATGTTATGGGGGGGTTGTATATGGATGTGGATGTAAGTACAGTGCAGCCTATTCAGCAGATAGGGAGAGGCAATAAGCTTTTCATGTATCGCTCTGGAGAAAGATATGGTAATGCAGTTCTTGCCAGCGCTCCAAAAACTAACGCAACACAGAGGGTTTTAGAGTTTCTAATGAGCACCTACATGAACAGTCCAGCATTGTGGGATAGCAAACGCTCTGAGTTGGAATCTCGATTTTCATTAACATTATCTACCACCGGACCACAAGCGATATACTATAACTCTGAGGGTATGCGTGAAGACTTAACTGATCCCGTTTTTGGGCAGCGTCGGGGCGATCTGCAGCTTTTGCAGGTAGCAATGGGGGACTGGAAGAAAGTTAATGGTGCTCGAGTGCGCTATGAGTTTAGCGGTAAACAGTTGTTAGATTTAGGGCATGTACCTGGTCTAAATGCTGATGGAGACTGGGCAAATGGTTTTAAAAAAGGCCGTAGATCTTCGATTTCATAGGGACGGCTCTGAATAATTCAGCCGTTGTGAAAATATGTGTTACTGATAGTGTTGGATATGGTCGGAGTTTCTGGAAAGACTCGCCAATTTTGCTTTAAGTAAACCAGCTGTAGTTACAAGCCTTGCTCGCTGAGCAATAGTTTCAAGTACCGCACTTACTAGCATGATGCGGCGATACTCTGACCCTGCTATCCGACGCATCGAAGCATGGATTTAGGCGATATTTTGCTCAATCATACTGCTCTTCTTTTATTAATTGAACTGCAACCGATCATGGTATCAAACCTCAGGTGATCCATGGACAGACCAAGGCCGCCTGAGTCGCTGCTTGAGCAATCTGACCTATCAGAGGTCGGCATTCGCCTGACACCAGCGTCTGAGGTGTGGGACTGGCTCTAAGCCGAGATCCTCACCGACTCCGGCAGCATCCACAACGAAGACCATGCCCATCTACTGGATGCAGACATCCGGGTCATGTGGGCGTCATCGAGCCTCGAGAAGCAGGGACGCCGGATCCTTGGCCAGGCCGAGCAGGTAGCGTTCCGCGCCGGCGGTTGGCAGAAAGCCCGGATGGAGCAACAGATGCGTGATTGGTTCGGCGATGTGCCGACCTTCATCATCATTCTGGCTGCCGACTACTGTGCTCAATGTTCCGACGCTGACTTCTGCGCCCTCATTGAGCATGAGCTCTACCACATCGCCCAAGTGACCGATAAGTACGGACAGCCAGCCTTCACCCAGGAAGGCGCACCCAAACTGAAGCTGCGCGGCCATGACGTCGAAGAATTCGTCGGTGTGGTCCGTCGCTACGGCGCGAGCCCTGAAGCTCAGGCGTTGGTCGACGCCGCCAACAAGCCCGCTGAGGTGGGGAAATTGAACATATCGAGGGCCTGCGGAACCTGTCTGCTCAAGTCGGCCTGATCCTTGACAGGACCTTGACGGAATAAACTCATATGGGAGCCCTGAAAGATGAGGTGAAGCGCTTCATTGTGCAGGCGTTGGCCTGTTTTGATACGCCCACGCAGGTAGTGCAGGCGGTCAAGGAAACATTCGGGCTCGATGTAACTCGCCAGCAGTGTGAGTTGTACGACCCCACGAAGTGCGTCGGTCGTGATCTTGGGGTGAAGTGGCGGACGGTCTTCGAAGATACCCGCAAGCGTTTTCGCGAGGACACGGCTGAGATCCCGATCGCCAATCGAGCATTCAGGCTACGCGGCCTGGGCAGGATGGCTGAGAAGGCCGAGAACATGCGCAACCTGGCCTTGACCGCTCAGCTTTACGAGCAGGCTGCCAAGGCGTGCGGTGACATGTACGTCAACCGTAAGAGCGAACCGGAGAAACCCCTGGGCTCCCAGGCGGACCAGCAGCACGCAGTTGCTGAGTACACCCTGGAGCCAGATGGGAATGTCCCCGTTACCCCGTACCTTTGACCCGCCGGTGAGGTTGACGCCGAAGCAGGCAAACATTTACTGCTGGGGCTTCCAGCCCGAGGCGCGCTTTCGCGATGCGGTGTGTGGTCGCCGGTTCGGCAAGACGTTCCTGGGCAAGGCCGAAATGCGCCGCGCTGCCCGGTTGGCTGCGGAGTGGGGCGTCAGCGTCGAGGATGAGATCTGGTACGGCGCGCCAACCTTCAAGCAGGCCAAGCGCGTGTTCTGGCGGCGCCTGAAACAGGCTATCCCGGAAGCATGGTGTGCGAACCGTCCGAATGAGACGGAATGCTCAATCACGCTGAAGTCCGGCCACGTCATGCGAGTGGTCGGCCTCGACAACTACGACAACCTGCGCGGCTCTGGTCTGTTCTTTGTCTTGGTTGACGAATGGGCGGACTGCCCGTGGGAGGCCTGGGAGGAGGTCCTGCGGCCAATGCTCTCGACCTGCCAATACAGCATTCCCGGTGTTGGCATGCGAAAGGGTGGTCATGCGTTGCGCATCGGAACCCCCAAGGGCTTCAACCACTGCTACGACACCTTCCAGGATGGTCGGCCAGGTCATGAGCCTGACCACAAGAGTTGGCTCTATACCTCGCTCGATGGTGGCAACGTTCCAGCTGAGGAGCTTGATGCGGCCCGCCGCAAGATGGACCCCCGTACTTTCCGGCAGGAGTACGAGGCCAGCTTCGAGAACTACGCCGGCGTCGAGGACCAGGGCGAGGTGATCGGCATCGTGCATTCGCACCCAGACGCCACCAGCAGGCCGTCACCACGAGACCTGGCCATGTGCGAGGCCACAGCGCTGCCCTGGCACATCCTGAGCTGGCCCGAAGGGGATCTGCGCACCATCGCGCCGGCGGGCCACACGCCGCTGCTCAAGCGACCATTCGTCCACGGTGCCTGGGACTGCTGGCAGGTCTGCGCCGATTGGTACAAGCGCGAGTGGGGGCTGGAGTTC
>NZ_OBDX01000068.1:0-4986 GCF_900215185.1 Pseudomonas sp. LAMO17WK12:I10
CGCTGATGGGATTGTTCATGACTAATGCCTCCGAGGAGAACGCATTACCAACCCCATACGCAGGACAGGACACTCAAGATGCAGAACAAGGCTCCTATCAGGTCACAGACGCTGGGCCCGGCAATGCCAGGGAACGTCAGCGTCCAATCGACAGGTCAACGCAAAGGCACTCTATTGGCCAATCCCAGCACGGGTCAGATTGGGCCGACGCTCTTGAGCATAGTGAACTGAGTATCCCAACAGTTTCCACGACGGCTCATGCTCTGGCGCATGCGATAATGCCAGAACCATTGGCGAAACCTTGCGAACCCTGGTTCGAGTGAAACAGCCCCGTCCTCAGGTTGCCGCGTTGCTTGTAAGCCATCTCCAGCACCTTTCCAGCCACTGCTTGATTGCCACAGTCTTGTGGGTCGAGCTGTTATCCAGAACCACGTGCAGATCCAATCCGGCTGGCGTGCTGCGTGTTGGCGCCGATTGAAAATTGACCCAGGGCGGAATGCTAATTTTTGCATCAGCAGTTGTGGATAAGCTTAGCAGTCGTATTCCAGTGACAGAGGCACTAGATCCCCACCGCATACAGGCATGCGGCAGGGTATTCTCGGTCGTCCTCTGTAGCATCATTGTCCTTGCGCTTACGTTCGCGTGATTTGATCTTCGTCTGGGCCATCAAGCTGCTGTGCTGCAGGCGATAGGGCTCGTTGCCCGTTTCGACGATATGGCAGTGGTGCGTCAGCCGATCCAGCAACGCCGTAGTCATCTTGGCGTCACCAAACACACTCGACCATTCCGAGAAGCTGAGGTTGGTCGTGATGACCACGCTGGTGTGTTTGTACAGCTTGGACGGCAGGTGAAATAACGGTGCACCGCCGCTCTGGCTGAGGGGTAAATACCCCAGTTCATTGAGTATCACCAAGTTTGTTCTAAGAAACCCTTGAGCGATTCGGCTCATCTTGCCGTCGTATTTCTCACGCTCCAGCAAATTGACCAGATCTACCGTGGAGTAGAAGCGCACGCGTTTGTGAGGCGTCGTGATCCCGGACACGGCCAAGGCGGCCAGGTGTGTTTTGCCTGTTCCAGGCCCGCCCCTTGCGAGACCAACTCTTCCCAAGTACTGGCCATGCCATGCAGACGCAGTTCTTTGAGTTCCGCCATAAGATCACGCATTGCGAGTCCCCTCATCGGTGGTACGGAGCCGGTCGTAGCGCGCGGTATTGGCGACAGGCGCTATCTTGAGTTGCAGGCTGGTTTCGGCGGACGCAGGTGCTGCTGTCGATGTCAGTCGAGCCAGGACATTCAGGATGTGGTCAGCGCTCAAGCTGCCTGATTCAAGTATCAACTCCACCGCCACAACACGGCATCGAGCCCGGCGATGGGAACAGCCGCCAGTACCTGAGTCATGACTCGATCACCATTGGTATGACGCCTCAGACCGTGTTTTAGCAGCTGCAACGGCTTCGGCAGGTCAGCAAACGGAGCGCCATTGTGCAGCGCTCCGGGCTTGCGCTCGATAAGCGAGATGTAATGCTGCCAGTCAAAACGACCTGATCTCGATCAAACAGGCGTTCGTGACTGGCAATCATCGTTTCATCGGCGATGACCACCACCCGGGAAGGATGCAGACGGCTGCTGACCCACTGGCCGACCCGGTCACACGGCACCGAATAGCGATTTCGCGCCACGCTGATCAGACAGGTACTGGAAACCCGTACGGTGCGCTCGACGTAGCCATCAAAGGCGGTGGGCGTGGGCATCATTTCCAGCCGTTCCAGTTCCAGGACGTCCGCTACCGTCAGCCCGTTGTACTGCGGGTGCAGCAGCTCGCTCCAGAGCGCTCGACAGCGTTGGCCGAGCCAGGCATTCAGTTCTTCGAAGGTGTGGAACATGCAATCTTGAGCATCGAGGGCTGTCCTGGACGTTCTTTTCGATAATGCCTTTTTCCCAGCCCGAGGCCACGTTGCAGAAGTCCGGATCAAACAAATAGTGCGCACACATCACGGCAAACCGAGCATTGACCGTGCGGCCCTTACCCTTGTTGACCTTATCGACAGCGGTCTTCATGTTGTCGTAGATGCCGCGACGCGGCACCCCACCTAACGCGCCAAACGAGCGGGTATGGGCATCGAACAACATCTCGTGGCCTTGGCTGGGATATGCAACCAACCAAAATGCACAACTGGCGCACAGCTTCATGTGGGAGACCTGGATGCGTCGAAACAGGCCGCCGATCAGCAGGCCTTCTTCGCTCCAGTCGAATTGAAAGGCCTCGCCGAGTGCAAAGGTCAGCGGTACGAAGGCCCGTAAAGACTTGCCTTGCTCGCCGCGCCACGCGCGTATGAAGGCGGTGAGTTGGCTGTAGCCGCCGTCGTACCCCTCGGCCTTGATCTATTCGAAGAGTGCTTTGGCACTTCTGCGGTTGTGCTTTGCCCGAAATGAATCGACCTTGAGCGCCTGCTCCAGCGTCTCGTGAAATGGACTGAGTTTGTTGAAGGTTGCGCACCGTTAATACGCGGGCTGAGTGGCTTCGGGCGCTCTGACCCATTTTCGAATGGTGTTTCTCGACAGCCCGGTACGCTTGGCTATCTGATATAGCAGAAATGTCGGTGATATCTTGATCAGCATCGGCACACTGCAATTTGGTCTCGTATTTTTAAAAAACGATTACAGGGTCGCTCAATGATTGAAGAACACCTTAATTGTCATAAAAACCCACGGCTCCTTGGAGGATACAATTTTGCTGTGCACTCATGAATCCACGCTATGTATGACGTCATACTAATAAAATTCACGGCGTATTTTAGAGGCAGATTTCTCCATTGTTTTCAGAGAAACCTATTTTCACTTCGGCCCAGCTTGATGTTATCCTCAATCGAGGACTCCATTCGCGCTTTCGTTATCTGAAGATAGAATAGCGCCAAACAAACGATATTATTTGCATTGTTATTGAAGCGAAAAAGACATGAATAAAAAGCACCAAAGCCTGATTTTAGTCAGGTCGTCGATTTGTTGGAGCACCCCATGAAGGGGCATCATAATACTGGTGACGATTTCAGATCGTTCTAACGTCTACCAAAGCAGCTTGATATCGCCCCCATGAAACCCCGAGACGGTGGCGGAGCGCCAAAATTCGCGCGAATATCTCGTTGTTGCTGTGCTCTAAAAGCGACTGAGTTTTTTAAGATGCGCTGATGCCATGAGGTATCTTGTAAGATGGAGCCCTCAAAATCCATGGGGTCGGCCCAGATCGTCCCAATTTTTGCTGTTGCTTGGCTTAAGGTGCGAAACTCACGCACTTTGATGAGTCGATGTGGCAGATTTTCCTTGAGCTGCGTTGACCATTGGTCTAAGCCACCATAGAACGCCTGAGAGTTGCCAAACTGGCCTGCGGTGGGATCGATAATAAACTTCTGTTCATCAATACTCGCAACGACCGCATAGTGATTAGCTGGACGGGTGTCGTTAATCCCACTCCAAGTCAGTATTCCCATAACTTGATATGTCACGTTGCGCTTATCAAGAATTTCAGTGACTCGCTGTGCGCAAGCTAAGCACATATTACGGGGTTTTTTTGAGTAACTAGCGACTGAGGAGTCATTTACAATATCGTCGATAACACTCGTTTCGACATTATTCCAGGGATAGGCAGAAGGTTGCTTTGTATTATCTGGAGTGTCACCAATTTTAAGGATTGGGCGTGTTCGCTCTTTATCAGTTTTCGCCCCTTGAATTTTTTGCCTTCCTTGCTTAATACTCTGAAAGTTTGTATCCATACCGCCTGTAAGTAAATTGTATTTGTCTGCAATACTTTCAATGCTGTTATATTGAGCTTTAGTAGTGTTTTGTGCTGGTAGGGCCTGAGCTAGATCAAGCCAATCCAGACGTTTTCCGCTTGCATTTTTTGCCAAGTCTTTAAACGTATATTTTTTTGTTGCAGCATACTCCATATCCTCATACTCACTGGGGTAATCTTTTTCTTTTTCAGACTTGATGCTGCTTGTTGTATGCGTATTTTTACGCTCTTCATATGTACGTAGCATTATTAAATACCTGTTATAAATTTAGAGGGGTGACTATCCCTCAGCACAGCCACTTTTTTGAGTCGGTACCTGGTACTGCCCTTATGTCCTATCGCAATCTCAGCATTAAAGATAGGCTTTACTACCAGTTTGGTCAGGCCCAAGGCTTAAGGCTCAGTACGAAAAATATAGTCGAAAATACCGAAGGCTGCTGAAAAACACCGCTCAGTTGACCACGCTGCTCGCCCTGCCAAACCTTTAGGGAAGCTCCGATCAACTTGCAGCAACCGCGCGGCAAGTTGAAAATATCGTGGTGTTCGGCGCTATATTCTCGCGAAACGTCCCGCGCGTACCGTCTTGGCGGGCTTTTCAGCCCATTTCTGCGCGTTACACGCGTAACTCGCCCATACCCATCAACTGTTTTCGAACCATCCACAGGTTTGATAGCGCGAACAGCGTGGTCAGCTGAGCGGTGTTCTTCATCAGTCCGCGAAAACGCACGTTCATGTAACCAAACTGACGCTTGATCACCCGGAACGGATGTTCGACCTTGGCCCGCGTCCGGGCTTTGAGGTACTCGATTTTGCGCTTGGCCTTATACAGTACGCTGCGCTTACTCAGCCTGGAGTAGGTACTGCGCCGAGCTGCGATCTGCCAACCCACCTCGCGATTCTCATGCTCCTCGCGCTTCTCGACACCGGTGTAGCCCGCATCAGCACACACCACGTTTTCCTCCCCGTGCAGCAGTTTGTCGACCTGGGTGATGTCCGCGACATTGGCGGCGGTCACCACCACGCTGTGCATCAGACCCGATTCTTCGTCGGCATCGATATGCGCTTTCGCGCCAAAGTAATACTGGTTTCCTTTCTTGGTCTGGTGCATTTCAGGGTCGCGCTTGCCGTCCTTGTTCTTAGTCGAACTGGGCGCATGGATCAGCGTGGCATCGACGATGGTGCCCTGACGCAATGACAGG
>NZ_OBDX01000084.1:0-1741 GCF_900215185.1 Pseudomonas sp. LAMO17WK12:I10
CAGCTTGAGCAGCAACTGCTGGTGAGCGGTGCAGAGCGTGTGATCTTCGTTTGCTCCGACGGCACCGCCGAGAACTTCGTGCACATGGAATACCGACCTGTCGCCGGCCGCGCCGCACAACTGGTCAAAGGCTGGAAGCAGTTCGAGGCCGACCTGGCCAACTTCGAAATGGCCGAGGCGCCGTCGATCGTTGTCGGCAAGGCCCCGGACGAACTGCCCGCATTGCGCATCGAGCTGACTGGCATGGTCACCGCGAGCAACCTCAAGGTGTTCGAGGAATCGGCGCTGGCTGTCATCGACTCGGTGAAGACCACGCTGGTTACAGACCAGGACTTCGCCGACGCCAAGAAGGCTGTGAAGTGGTGCGGCGATGTCGAGCAAGCAGTCGACACCGCGAAAAAACAGGCTCTCTCCCAGACCCAGACCATCGATGAGCTGTTTTCCGCATTGAACCGGATCAGCGGACATGCCCGGGAAACGCGTCTGAAGGTCAACAAGTTGGTGCAGGCTCAAGAGCTGCTGGTGAAGACCAACATCAAGCAAAAGGCCGAGCAGGCGCTGACCGATCACGTCGCAGCAATCAACAAGACCTTGGGTCGGGTCGTGTTGCCCGCGGTGACGGCTGACTTCGCTGGAGCCATGAAGAACAAGCGCACGATCGCCAGCCTGCAGGACGCCGTCGATACCGAGCTGGCTCGAGCGAAAATTGCTGCGAGCCAAGCCGCGGATGCAATCCGCATCAATCTGGCCAGCTTGGCCGAGCTGGCTGTCGATCACGCCTTCCTGTTCAACGACATTCAGCAGCTGGTGATGAAGGCGAACGACGACCTAGTCGCACTGATCAAGGTGCGGATCTCCGAACATCAGAAAGCCGAGGAGCAGAAAGCCGAGGCCCAGCGCGAACAGATCCGCCAGCAGGAGCTGCAGCGCATCGAAAACGAGAAGGCAAAGGCACCAGTCGAGCCGGCTCCGGTCGCGACCACGGCGCCTGCAAAAGCGGCCGCACCGGTTCAACCTGCTGCAAAGCCGGTGATCAACACCTCGGCGCCGGCAAACCTGCAAGCCGAAGTATTCGACCTGGAAGCGCTGATTCATGCCGTCGCCGGCGGTCACGCCCCTATCTCGGTACTCACCGTGAACTGGGGCGAGCTCGACGGAATGGTCGAAGCCCAAGGCGCCAGGTTCAGCATGGCCGGCGTGAGGCTGGTCAAGGTGGCAGCTTGAGACGCTTTCGCGCCCAACGACGCAAACGACAAACCTAGCTGGCACTGCCGGCCAGTGGAATAACGGAGAACTGCTATGGCGAAGACCGGGCAAGAACGATCGGCCAAAGCTGCGCTGAAGCGGATCAAGTACGACGAGAAGGAATTGCGGCACCGGTGCCGGCTCGGCACTCGGAATATTCTTGAAGAGATCATGACCTGGAACGAGGACACTGAGCAGGCATCAGTGATCGAGGGCTGCCTGCGTTATGTCCATTCGCTTGGGCCAGAAGGTGCACGGGAAGCATTGAAAACGCGCCACGAAATCGTAATTAGCGAAAACGTGGCGCTGGAGTTTCAGAATCAAAGCCTGGCAGAACTGAAGCGAGACCCGGGCGATGAGTTTATTGCCCCAGTTGGAAACTCGTAAACAGTCAACAATCCATTAGGAGGGTGTAGACAAAATTATGTAGTGAGTCGGCGCGCGAGTATGCGCGCTTCGGCCAGCCACACCCACGCCTCACTCACAGCGAACAACC
>NZ_OBDX01000052.1:0-16701 GCF_900215185.1 Pseudomonas sp. LAMO17WK12:I10
TGCCCTTGGTGCGCGGCTTTATGCGTGTAATCCCCGCCAGCTTCAAGGCTTTGGCAAAGGTGTCGGGATGAGCGGTGATACCCGTTTCAGCGTGGAATGCATCCGCTAATTCAGCTTGGCTGGAGAAGGGATGGGCTTGTGCAAGCTTGACTAGCATTGGGTACTGCTCTGCGGTAATCGCGGGCGGGCGTCCGATTCTAGGCATGACTTCGAGGCTGTCCAGGCAGAAGAAATGGTAACTTTAGTTTATTTTGTCTACACCTTCTAGGTACCCACATGAAAAAGCTCGTCCCCGACCCGCCCTTCACCACCCCGCGCCGATTACGCGACCCTGAACTGGATGCGGCGAATGCCTCCCTGCTCCTGTCGCTCCATGACCAGAAGCAACCGCTGCTGGCGCAACTGAAAGAAACCCGCAGCCAGCCCTTCGGCCTGCATGACGCCCAGCAACGGCCGCTGTTCGCGGTGCAGGCCGGGGTGAATGCCGAAGAAGCCTTGATGCACGTCTCGCTATTGCTCAAATGCGCCGAAGAAGTCTCGGATGAAATCACTGAACAGGGCAGCGGCATCGAACGCGGGTTGATCTGGTCCATGGTGCATTCCGTGGAGATGGCTCGCGCGGTGGTCGATGCCTTGCTCGATGGCGTGCGCACCAGCCGCTGATCGCGATCCAGGGGCTTGCTTGCGATGCAGGCGACGCGGTCCGGAAGCAGACCGTGGGGATGCCATCGCGAGCAAGCTTCGCTCCCACAGAAGCAGATGGTGAGCTCAGGCTTGTTCGAGTGCTGCGTCGGCCTTGCCGCCGGCTTGTTGGATCACCAGGTGGATGAAGTGCAGCTTGGCGATCACCGCCGGCGGCAGGATGAAGGGATAGAAATCCGGCTGGCCCATGCTGCGCGACAGTTCGTTGAGCATGCCGGCCAGTTCGATCCAGGCGTTAACAAAAGAGAGGAACGCCGGGCCGCCAGGGTGCTGCGGGTCATACAGGGTATCCAGCGGGAACGGCTGGTAGTCGAAGTCCATTTCCCGGGCGCTCATGCCGAAGCCCAGCGCGGTATCGACCGCGTCCATCATGTGCAGGTAATGGGCCCAGGTTTCCGCCCAGTCCTCCCAGGGATGCATGGTGGCGTAGGCGCTGACATAGGTCTGCGACCAATCGTTCGGTGCGCCCTGCTGGTAATGCCGGTCCAGGGCTTCGGCGTAGCTCGCGCGTTCGTCGCCGAACAGCGCGCGACAGGGTTCCAGCCAATGGCTGCCTGCGATCAGGCGATCCCAGTAGTAATGCCCCACCTCATGCCGGAAGTGGCCGAGCAAGGTGCGATAGGGTTCGCGCATCTGTACCCGCACCTGCTCGCGATACGCATCGTCGGCCTCCTTGATGTCGAGGGTGATCAGGCCGTTGGCGTGGCCGGTCATGGGCGCCCTGCCCTGCAGATCGACACCGACAAAATCGAAAGCCAGGCCGGCCTCTTCATCCTCGGCCTTGGCGATCAGCGGCAAGCCCAGGCTCACCAGTTGCGCCACCAGGCGGCGCTTGGCGATTTCCACCATGCGCCAGCGCTCGGGGTTTTCCGGCACGCCAAGATCGGGAATGGTCCGGTTCAGCCTGCACGCCACACACAGGGTAGCGGCGCCATGCGCAGGCAGCAGCCAGTTGCAGGCCGCCGGGGTATCGAGGTTGGCGCAACGCCGGAACAACCCGGCTTGCGGATCGACGTCCAGCCGCCAGGTATCGGCCTCCGGTCCTGGCTGCAGCGACGACAGGCGACTCTGCTCGGGCTGATAACCCAGGGCCGCCGAACAGGCCAGGCACTGACTGTTGCGAAAGAACAACGACTGCCCGCAGCGACACCGCCAGACCTTACTGTTGCGGCTGTCTTCACGGACAAAGGGTGCGGCGATACGGGAACTGAGCTGTTCGAAGAAGCGGTACATGGCGATCTCTCCCTGGGCGTGCCAAGACTAGATCATATGGACGAGATGATCGTTCCATCACCTTCAGGGCGTTCCTGCCGGGGAACGCCATTCCATGTAGCCGCTACCGCAGGCTGCGACAAGGTCCGCAGGACCTTCCGGCGCCCAACAGAGCAACGCCCGCTGCGCGGTCGATCGCCGCCTTCGGCAGCGGCTACAGGGTTATACCGAGATACCGTGCTGGCCGAGGAAGGCCACGAAGGCTTCTTCGTCCAGCACTTTCAGGCCCAATTCGTTGGCCTTGGCCAGCTTGGAGCCGGCACCGGGGCCGGCCACCACGCAGTGGGTCTTGGCCGAAACGGAACCGGCGACCTTGGCGCCCAGGCTTTCCAGCTTGTCCTTGGCCACGTCGCGGCTCATCAGCTCCAGCGAGCCGGTGAGCACCCAGGTCTGGCCCGCCAGCGGCAGCCCTTCCACCACTTTCTTCTCGCTCTGCCAGTGCATGCCGAAGGCTTGCAACTGCGCCTCGATGGCCAGTGCCCGCTCGGCGTTTTCCGCGATGTCGAAGAACTCGCGCACGGCCTTGGCCTGCTTCTCCGGCAAGGTCTGGCGCATGTCCAGCCAGTCCGCCTTGACTACACCATCGAGGGTGACGAACTTGTCCGCCAGTTTCTGCGCCGCGCCCGGCCCCACCGATGGAATGTTCAGCTTGTCGAGCATGCCACCCAGGGTGGTGCTGGCAGCGAACTCGGCGCCCAGATCGCCCTGATCCTGCAACTGCAGCCCGCACTGCTGCGGATCGAGCAGGGCACCGATCACCTGCTGGTTATGGCTGTCCTCGAAGAAGCTGTGAATCTCGTGAGCCACTTCCAGGCCGATATCCGGCAGGTAGGTCAGCACTTCCGGCAAGGCCTGCTGCACGCGCTCCAGCGAGGCCAGGGAGCGCGCCAGGACCTTGGCCGTCTCCTCGCCCACATCGGGAATGCCCAGGGCGTAGATGAAACGCGCCAGGCCCGGCTTCTTGCTGTCTTCGATGGCCTTGAGCAGCTTGTTGCTGGAGACCTCGGCGAAGCCTTCCAGATCGATGATCTGCTCGTACTTGAGCTTGTAGAGATCGGCCGGCGAACCAATGAGCTTTTCGTCCACCAGCTGTTCGATGGTCTTGTCGCCCAGCCCTTCGATATCCATCGCCCGACGGGAAACGAAGTGAATGATCGCCTGCTTGAGCTGCGCGCCACAGGCCAGGCGACCGACGCAGCGGTACACCGCGCCTTCGCTGATGGTTTCCTTGCCCTTGCTGCGCTTGATCAACTGCGTGCGCTCGACATGGGAGCCGCACACCGGGCAGGTTTGCGGGATATGCACCTTGCGCGCATTTTCCGGACGACGCTCGGCGACCACCTGCACCACTTGCGGAATCACATCGCCCGCCCGGCGGATGATCACGGTGTCGCCGATCATCAGGCCCAGGCGCGCCACTTCGTCCATGTTGTGCAGGGTCGCGTTGGAGACGGTGACACCCGCCACCTTGACCGGTTTCAGACGGGCCACCGGGGTCACCGCGCCGGTGCGGCCAACCTGGAATTCCACGTCCAGCAGCTCGGTCAGCTCCTCCATCGCCGGGAATTTATGAGCGATCGCCCAGCGCGGCTCGCGAGCCCGGAAGCCCAGTTCGCGCTGCGAGGCAATGCTGTTGACCTTGAACACCACACCGTCGATTTCATAAGGCAAGCCGTTACGGCGCTCGCCGATATCGCGGTAGTAATCCAGGCATTCGTCGATACCCTTGGCCAGTTTCAGCTCGCGACTGACGGGCATGCCCCAGCGCTTGAGCTGCTCCAGGTTGCCGATATGGGTGTCGGCGATATCCGCAGTAACCTGGCCGATCCCGTAGCAGCAGAATTCCAGCGGGCGACTGGCGGTGATCTTCGAGTCCAGCTGGCGCAAGCTGCCGGCCGCGGCGTTCCGCGGATTGGCGAAGGTCTTGCCGCCAACTTCCAGCTGCGCGGCATTGAGCCGCTCGAAACCGGCCTTGGACATGTACACCTCGCCGCGCACCTCCAGGGTCGCCGGCCAGCCACTGCCGTGCAGCTTCAGGGGGATGTTGCGCACGGTGCGCACGTTGACGCTGATGTCTTCGCCAGTGGTGCCGTCGCCGCGGGTCGCGCCGCGCACCAGCACGCCGTCCAGATACAGCAGGCTGACCGCCAGGCCATCAAGCTTCGGCTCGCAGCTGTATTCCACCGCCGCCACGCCACCGAACAGGTCGCCTACCGGCAGGTCGAGCCCCTCGGTCACCCGGCGATCGAACTCGCGCATGTCGGTTTCTTCGAAGGCGTTGCCCAGGCTGAGCATGGGGATTTCGTGGCGCACCTGAGTAAAGGCCGAGAGCGCCGCGCTGCCGACGCGCTGGGTGGGCGAGTCGCTGCTGACCAGCTCCGGGTGTTCGGCCTCCAGTGCCTTGAGCTCATGGAACAGACGATCGTATTCAGCGTCCGGAATGCTCGGCTCGTCGAGTACGTGGTAGCGATAGTTGTGCTGATCCAGCTCAGCGCGCAGCTCAAGAATGCGGGTTTCGGCGGAGGTCATGGTGTTCTCTCAAAAAGCAAAAGAGCAGCCTAGGCTGCTCAATATTTGTCTGGGTGGGCCCTTCGGCCCTATCGCGAGCCCGCTCCGACAGGCCAAGGGTTATGCCGGAACGGCTGGCTCGCGAAGCGCTCAGCGCTTCTGGGTCAGGGCGCGACGTTCGAATTCGACGATGCGCTGACGGTAGTGCTCGATGGTCTGGGCGGTCAGCACACTGCGCTGGTCATCCTTCAGCTCGCCATTCAGTTCCTGGGACAGCTTGCGCGCCGCGGCCACCATCACGTCGAAAGCCTGTTTCGGATGACGCGGGCCTGGCAGGCCGAGGAAGAAGCTCACCGCCGGGGTGCTGAAGTGGTCGATGTCATCCAGGTCGAATACGCCCGGCTTGACCGCGTTGGCCATGGAGAACAGGACTTCGCCATTGCCAGCCATGCTTTCGTGACGGTGGAAAATATCCATCTCGCCAAAACGCAGGCCGCTTTCCAGGATGTTCTGCAACAGCGCCGGGCCCTTGAAGCCGCCGGAGTCACGGCAGATCACGCTGATCACCAGCACTTCTTCGGCTTGCGGCTGGTCCTTGTCCGCGTAACCGGAAGCCTTGGTTTCATCCGGGAAGTCGTCGTCGCGGCTGCTGAAGCTCGGGCCGCCGTCCAGATCCAGGTTGAGGTTCAGGTCGCCCTGTTGTGGCTCGCTGGCACGCTTGCCACGCTTGGAACCGGATTCGCGTGGTTCGCGCGCCGGCGCGCTCATCGACGGCAGGTCGTGCTCGTCGAGTTGCGGTTCCTTATGGGTATCCAGCACGCGGGGCGGGCCCAGCAGTTCGGCACTGCTGTCGTCGTCCGGCAGGTTGGACAGGCTACGATCCAGGCGGAATTTCAACTTTCCTTTGCCGCCGCGCATACGGCGCCAGCCATCAAAAAGAATACCGGCAATGACAATGATGCCGATGACGATCAGCCACTCGCGCAGACCGATTTCCATGTAATCCCGTGCCTCTATGAAAAATGCTGAAAAATAAGAGGTTTAGCAAACTGCAAACCGCTTTAAAACGTGGCGCCAACTCTATGTTCTGACTGGCCTTTTGCCCACGTATAGGAAAAATTGACATTAAACTAGCACGACCAAAGACAACTTTACACCGTCTGTCGCAACGGCTTCATTCAATATGTCGATCAGCCAGTACTCGGCACAGGTAAAAACCTCTTACTTGTCACTTACATACCGGCTTTGGTCGCCCGGATATCAGGCGTCCACCATCGCCATCGCCTCCTCGACATCCACTGCTACCAGGCGCGAACAGCCGGGTTCATGCATCGTCACGCCCATCAATTGATCGGCCATTTCCATGGCGATCTTGTTGTGGGTGATATAGATGAACTGCACCGTCTGCGACATCTCTTTAACCAGCCTTGCGTAGCGTCCAACGTTAGCGTCATCCAGCGGGGCGTCAACTTCGTCGAGCATGCAGAACGGCGCCGGGTTCAACTTGAAGATGGCAAATACCAGCGCCAGGGCCGTCAATGCTTTCTCACCACCGGACAACAAATGAATGGTGCTGTTCTTCTTCCCTGGCGGGCGTGCCATGATCGTTACCCCTGTATCGAGTAGATCTTCGCCCGTCAGTTCCAAATAAGCGCTGCCGCCACCGAAAACTTTTGGAAAGAGCGCCTGTAAACCGCCGTTAATCTGATCAAAGGTATCCTTGAAACGATTACGGGTTTCCTTGTCGATCTTGCGAATCACGTTTTCCAGGGTTTCCAGGGCTTCCACCAGATCGGCGTCCTGGGCGTCCAGATAACGTTTGCGCTCGGACTGCTGCTGGTACTCATCGATGGCCGCGAGGTTGATCGCCCCCAGGCGCTGGATACGCGCGGCAATCCGCTCGAGTTCTTCCTCGGCCTCTTTCTCGCTGGCCTGCTCGGTCAACGTGGCGAGCACGCCCTGCAAGTCGTAGCCGTCTTCCAGCAACTGGTCCTGCAAGGTCTTGCGACGCACGCTCAGGGCCTGCCATTCCATGCGCTGCTGTTCGAGCTGGCCACGGATCAACTGCGATTGCTGCTCGGCCTGGGTCCGACGTTTTTCCGCGTCGCGCAATTCGCGGTCGGCATCTTCCATGGCGATCTGCGCGCTCTTGAGCTCGACGTCGACGGTCATGCGTTTTTCCAGCAACTCCTCGAGCTTCAGGCGCAGCTCTTCCAGCGGTGCGGCGCCCTCCTCCAGGTTCAGGCTGAGCTGTTCGCGCTTCTCCGTCAGGCGTTCCGATTGCAGCTCCAGGCGCTCCAGGGCCTGGCGGGTGGAATCGTGCTGAGCCTTGAGCGACCCCAGGCGCACCGCCAACTGATGAGCGTGATCCTTGTGCTGGCGCGCCTCCTGGCGCACCCGATCCAGGCGTTCGCGCAAACTGTCGCGCTGGGCCAGCAGCAATTCGCGCTGCTCGGTGTCCAGGGCCATGCTGTCGAGGGCTTCCTGCAACTGCAGACGGGCTTCGCCCACCTGCTCGTGCTCCACAGCGCGCTGCTCGCCCAGCTCCGCCACTTCTTCATCCAGGCGGGTACGGCGCAGGGCCAACTGCTCGGCCTTGGCCTTGCCGGCGGAAAGCCTGGCTTTCAATTCACCCTGCTGACGGGCTTCGTCCTGCAACAGACGGCGCAGGTGTTCGCGACCGTTCTCTTGCTGGCGCTGTTGCGCACGCAGGTTCTGCAACCGGGTTTCCAGATCTTCCACGCTGGCTTCGCGCTCGTCGCGCTCCAGGCTCAGTTGTTCGATTTCCTGGTTGCGCGCGAGCATGCCGCTTTCCGCTTCGCTGGCGCGGCGCACCCGCAGAAAATGCCGGCCGACCCAGAACCCGTCACGGCTGATCAGGCTCTCGCCGGCCGCCAGTTGGCCACGCAACGCCAAGGCCTGCTCAAGGTTTTCCACCGGCTTGACCTGGCCCAGCCAAGGCGCCAGATCGACCTGGGCATCGACCTTGTCCAGCAGGCTGCCAGGCATCCGCGCGCCCTCGCCCGCCAGCTGGAGCAGGCGCAGGTCGCCCTGCTCGAAGCCGGCCAGGTCGAAGCCGGCAAAATCGTCGACCAGTACCGCTTGCAGGTCGGCGCCAAGCACGGTTTCCACCGCCAGCTCCCAACCGGCCTCGACCTTCAAGCCTTCGGCCAGCCGCGGACGCTCGGCCAACTGTTGCTCCTGCAACCATTGCGCCGCGCCGGTCCCCGGATTGAGCGCCGCCTGCTGCAAAGCCTCCAGCGAGGCCAGGCGCCCATTGAGACGCTGCAATTCGCCCTGGGCCTGCTGCTGGGCCTGGGTCGCCTGATGCAGTTCCTGGCGTAGTTGCTCCAGGCGCTCGACTTGAGCGTCTTCGCTGGCCTGCAAATCTTCCAGGGTCGCCTCGCTGGCCGCGAGTTGTTCATTGAGTTCGAGGATCGCCGCGTCTTCCGGGTCGGCGGCGAGCAACGCGCGCTCCTCCACCAGACGCCGCTGGCGCTCGCCCAGGCGCTCCATGCTGCCTTCGAGCTGCTGGATACGCGACTGCTGCACCTCGGCCTGGCGTCGCGGTTCGGCGGATTTGAGGTTGAAACCGTCCCACTGCTCCTGCCAGCCGTGCATGGTGGTTTCGGCTTCTTCCAGGGCCGCGGCAGCCTCTTCGGCGGCGGCGCTGGTGACTTCCTGCTCGGGCTCGAGCATTTCCAACTCTTCACCGAGGGTGGCGAGCAAGGTGCGGTCGTGGCCCAGGTGGGATTCGGTCTCCTGGCGTGCACGCTCGGCTTCGCGCAAGTCGTCCTGCAACTGGCGCAAACGCTGCTGGCCGTGCTGGATGCTCTGCTCGACCCGGGCGATATCGCCGCCGACCGAATAGAAGCGCCCCTGCACCAGATTGAAGCGCTCGGACAGCTCATGGTGACCGTCGCGCAGGCGCTCGATGGCGGCGTCGGCATTGCGTTGCTCCGCCACCAGGGCTTCAAAGCCGACTTCCTGGTTGCCGATGATCGATTCGCGCTGGCCGACCTGCTCGTTAAGCTCCTGCCAGCGCAGTGCCGACAGCTGTGCCTTGAGCTGGCGCTCCTCGGCTTTGTATTCCTGGTACTTCTCGGCCGCCTGGGCCTGGCGGTGCAGGCGTTCGAGCTGGCGTTCCAGCTCTTCGCGCAGGTCGGTTAGGCGCGCCAGGTTTTCGTGGGTACGGCGGATGCGGTTCTCGGTTTCCCGGCGGCGCTCCTTGTACTTGGAAATCCCGGCGGCTTCTTCGATGAAGTTGCGCAGGTCTTCCGGCTTGGCTTCGATCAGCTTGGAGATCATGCCCTGCTCGATGATCGAGTAGCTGCGTGGCCCCAGGCCGGTGCCGAGGAAGATGTCGGTAATGTCGCGACGGCGGCACTTGGCGCCGTTGAGGAAATAGCTGTTCTGGCTGTCGCGGGTGACCTTGCGGCGGATGGAGATTTCCGCGTAGGCCGCGTACTCGCCGACCAGGGTACCGTCGGAGTTGTCAAAGACCAGCTCAATGCTGGCCTGGCTCACCGGCTTGCGGCTGGTGGAACCGTTGAAGATGACGTCGGTCATCGACTCGCCGCGCAGGTTCTTGGCCGAGCTCTCGCCCATGACCCAGCGCACGGCGTCGATGATATTCGACTTGCCGCAACCATTGGGCCCGACCACCGCCGCCATGTTACTGGGGAAGTTCACTGTGGTCGGGTCGACGAAGGACTTGAAGCCCGCCAGCTTGATGCACTTGAGCCGCACGCTCAGGCAACCGTCAAGGCGGCGACTACCAGGTCGCAACTGCGCCGGGCATAGGCCGTCAGCACCAGGCGGATCGTCGGCAGGTCACGGGCCAGCACGGCGGCCAGCAGTTGCTCGAACAGGTCGAGGAATTCGCTCATTTCCGCCTTGCGCTGCTCCAGGGCCAGGAAATAGGCACGGCTCATCGCCGGCTGCAGGTTCTCGACGGTTTCCTGCAGGTACGGGTTGTCGGCGAACGGGTAGGCGGCGCGCATCACGTTGAAGCTGTCTTCGACGAAACTGCGGATGTCCTGGCGCTCGTAGGCGGCGATCAATCGTTGTTGGATCTGCAGGAACGGCGCCATGTCGGCCTGCAGTTCCCAGCCGTTGGCCACCGAGTTGCCCAGCAGGATGTACAGCTCGCTCATCAGGGTGCACAGGCTCTGCACCTTGTGCGGGGTGAGTTCGGTCACATGGGCGCCACGACGCGGCAGGATGGCGATCAGGTGACGGCGCTCGAGGATCAGCAGGGCCTCGCGGACCGAGCCGCGGCTGACGTTGAGGGCCAGCGTGACCTTCTGTTCCTGAATGCGCTCCCCAGGCTTGAGCTCGCCGCGAATGATGCGTTCGGCGAGGTGGTGAGCGATTTGCTCGGCGAGGCTGTCCGGCGCCTTGAACGTCATGGTTTTCCTTCAAACTCTTAGATCGGTACAAGCGGCGCAGTGTAGCGCAATTGCTACCTCATGGCGGAGTGCCCAAGGGCCTGAATTTGGCACGGAATAAGCAAAAGGCACTGCGGCCCGGGAGGGTCAATACTGTTTGAAAGCGCTTGTTGATCGGCAAAAAACGATTTCCTGACCATTAAGTCAGAAAATCATTGACCGAAAAGTCAGACATGACTAAATTCGGCCCACGTCGGTTACCAACAATAATGAGTCTGCGAGGCCTTCCGTGATCCAGTTTTTACTCAACCAGGAACTCCGTAGCGAGCACAGCCTGGACCCGAATCTGACCGTGCTCAATTATCTGCGCGAGCATCTGGGCAAGCCCGGCACCAAGGAAGGCTGCGCCAGTGGCGACTGTGGCGCCTGCACCGTGGTGGTCGGCGAATTGCAGACCGACGACACGGGCACGGAGCATATCCGTTATCGCAGCCTCAACGCGTGCCTGACCTTCGTCTCGTCGCTCCACGGCAAACAGTTGATCAGCGTCGAAGACCTCAAGCACCAGGGCCAGTTGCACAGCGTGCAGAAAGCCATGGTCGAATGCCACGGCTCGCAGTGCGGCTTCTGTACGCCGGGCTTCGTCATGTCGCTGTTCGCCCTGCAGAAGAACTCCGAACAACCCGACGCGCACAAGGCCCACGAGGCCCTGGCCGGCAACCTGTGCCGCTGCACCGGCTACCGTCCGATTCTCGCCGCCGCCGAACAGGCCTGCTGCGGCAAGCAGCCGGACCAGTTCGACGCCCGCGAAGCCGAGACCATCGCGCGCCTGAAAGCCATCGCCCCCAGCGACACCGGCGAACTGAACAGTGGCGACAAACGTTGCCTGGTACCGCTGACCGTATCCGACCTGGCCGACCTGTATGACGCCTACCCGCAAGCCCGGCTGCTGGCCGGCGGCACCGACCTGGCGCTGGAAGTCACGCAGTTCCACCGCCCGCTGCCGGTGATGATCTACGTCGGCAACGTCGCCGAAATGAAACGCATCGAACGCTTCGACGACCGCCTGGAAATCGGCGCCGCCACCGCCCTCTCCGACTGCTACGACGCCCTCAAGGCCGAATACCCGGACTTCGGCGAACTGCTGCAGCGCTTCGCCTCGTTGCAGATCCGCAACCAGGGCACCCTGGGCGGCAACATCGGCAACGCCTCGCCCATCGGCGACTCACCGCCCTTGCTGATCGCCCTGGGCGCGCAGATCGTCCTGTGCAAGGGCAACACCCGCCGCACCCTGTCCCTGGAAGACTATTTCATCGACTACCGCGTCACCGCGCGCCAGGAAAGCGAGTTCATCGAGAAGATCATCGTGCCGCGGGCCAGCGCCCAGCAGCTGTTTCGCGCCTACAAGGTGTCCAAGCGCCTGGACGACGATATTTCCGCGGTCTGCGCGGCCTTCAATCTGCGTATCGAGAACGGCGTGATCGCCGACGCCCGCGTGGCCTTCGGTGGCATGGCCGCCACCCCGAAACGCGCCAAGCACTGTGAGGCCGCGCTGCTCGGCGCCCCTTGGAGCGAGACCACCGTCGAACGTGCCTGCGCCGCCCTGGGCGAAGACTTCACCCCGCTTTCGGACTTCCGCGCCAGCAAGGAATACCGCCTGCTCAGCGCCCAGAACCTGCTGCGCAAATACTTTATCGAACTGCAAACACCGCACATCGAGACCCGGGTGACCGCTTATGTCTAATCATCACAAAGTCGAGAAGACTCAAGCCGAACTGAGCGCCCTGTTTCAACAGGACCTGGCCACCGGCGTCGGGCGCAGCGTCAAGCACGACAGCGCCGCCAAGCATGTGTCCGGCGAGGCGGTGTACATCGATGACCGGCTGGAATTCCCCAACCAGCTGCATGTGTATGCACGCCTCTCGGACCGTGCCCACGCGAAGATCCTCAGCATCGACACCGCGCCCTGCCATGCCTTCGACGGCGTGCGTATCGTCATCACCCACAAGGACATCCCGGGGCTGAAAGACATCGGCCCGCTGCTGCCCGGCGACCCGCTGCTGGCCATCGACGACGTGCAGTTCGTCGGCCAGCCGGTGCTGGCGGTGGCCGCCCGCGACCTGGAAACCGCGCGCCAGGCGGCCATGGCCGCGGTCATCGAGTACGAGGACCTGGAGCCGGTCCTGGACGTGGTCGAAGCCCTGCGCAAACGCCACTTCGTCCTCGACAGCCACACCCACCAGCGCGGCGACTCGGCCAAGGCCCTGGCCAGCGCCGAGCATCGCCTGCAGGGCACCCTGCACATCGGCGGCCAGGAACACTTCTACCTGGAGACCCAGATTTCCTCGGTGATGCCCACCGAAGACGGCGGCATGATCGTCTACTGCTCGACCCAGAACCCCACCGAGGTGCAGAAGCTGGTGGCCGAGGTGCTGGACGTGTCGATGAACAAGATCGTGGTCGACATGCGCCGCATGGGCGGTGGTTTCGGCGGCAAGGAAACCCAGGCCGCCAGCCCGGCATGCCTGTGCGCGGTGATCGCGCACCTCACCGGCCAGCCGACCAAGATGCGCCTGCTGCGGGTCGAAGACATGCTGATGACCGGCAAGCGCCACCCCTTCTATATCGAGTACGACGTCGGTTTCGACAGCACCGGGCGCCTGCATGGCATCCAGCTGGAACTGGCCGGCAACTGCGGTTGCTCGCCGGACCTGTCGGCCTCGATCGTCGACCGGGCAATGTTCCACGCCGACAACTCGTACTACCTGGGCGACGCCACCATCAACGGCCATCGCTGCAAGACCAACACCGCGTCGAACACCGCCTACCGTGGTTTCGGCGGCCCGCAAGGCATGGTCGCCATCGAGGAAGTGATGGACGCCATCGCCCGCCATCTCGCCCTCGACCCGCTGGCCGTGCGCAAGGCCAACTACTACGGCAAGACCGAACGCAACGTCACCCACTACTACCAGACCGTCGAGCACAACATGCTCGAAGAGATGACCGCCGAGCTGGAAGCCAGCAGCCAGTACGCCGAGCGCCGTGAAGCGATCCGCCGCTACAACGCCGGCAGCCCGATCCTGAAAAAGGGCCTGGCGCTGACCCCGGTGAAATTCGGTATTTCCTTCACCGCCAGCTTCCTCAACCAGGCCGGCGCGCTGGTGCACATCTATACCGACGGCAGCATCCACCTCAACCACGGCGGCACGGAAATGGGCCAGGGCCTGAACACCAAGGTGGCGCAGGTGGTGGCCGAGGTGTTCCAGGTAGAGATCGACCGGGTGCAGATCACCGCGACCAACACTGACAAGGTGCCCAACACCTCGCCGACCGCCGCCTCCAGCGGTGCCGACCTGAACGGCAAGGCGGCGCAGAACGCAGCGGAAACCATCAAGAAACGCCTGGTGGAGTTTGCCGCCCGGCAGTACAAGGTCAGCGAGGAAGACGTAGAGTTCCACAACGGCCACGTACGGGTCCGCGACCAGATCCTGAGCTTCGAGGAACTGATCCAGCAGGCCTATTTCGCCCAGGTCTCGCTGTCCAGCACCGGCTTCTACAAGACCCCGAAAATCTACTACGACCGTGCCCAGGCCCGTGGCCGGCCGTTCTACTACTTCGCCTACGGTGCCGCCTGCGCCGAAGTGATAGTCGACACCCTGACTGGCGAGTACAAGATGCTGCGCACCGACATCCTGCATGACGTCGGCGCCTCGCTGAACCCGGCCATCGACATCGGCCAGGTGGAAGGCGGCTTTATCCAGGGCATGGGCTGGCTGACCATGGAAGAGCTGGTGTGGAACGCCAAGGGCAAGCTAGAGACCTGCGGCCCGGCCAGTTACAAGATTCCAGCCGTTGCCGACATGCCTTTGGATTTGCGCGTGAAGCTGGTGGAAAACCGCAAGAACCCGGAAGACACGGTGTTCCACTCCAAGGCCGTGGGCGAGCCGCCGTTCATGCTCGGCATCGCCGCCTGGTGCGCGATCAAGGACGCCGTGGCCAGCCTCGGCGATTACCGGCACCAGCCAAAGATCGACGCGCCGGCCACGCCGGAACGGGTGTTGTGGGGCTGCGAGCAGATGCGCCAGTTGAAGGTGGCGAAGGCCGTGGAGACCAAGGCGGAACTGGCTTCCCTGTAAATCCCATCGCGAGCAAGCTCGCTCCTACAGATATCGCACCCTCCTGTAGGAGCGAGCTTGCTCGCGATGACGACATTGCAGACGACAACGTTGCAAGAGGTGAAACATGTACAACTGGATCAGCGCCCTCGCCGACCTGCAAACCCGCGGCGAACCCTGCGTGCTGGTGACCATCATCGAAGAGCTGGGGTCGACGCCACGCAATGCCGGCTCGAAAATGGTCATCAGTGCCACCCGGAGCTTCGACACCATCGGCGGCGGCCACCTGGAATACAAGGCCATGCAGATCGCCCGCGAGATGCTCGTCAGCGGCAAACAGGACACCCACCTGGAGCGCTTCAGCCTGGGCGCCAGTCTCGGCCAGTGCTGCGGTGGGGTGACGGTGTTGCTGTTCGAACCCATGGGCCAGGTCCAGGCGCAGATCGCGGTATTCGGCGCCGGCCATGTCGGCCGCGCGCTGGTGCCGCTGCTGGCCAGCCTGCCGTGCAAGGTGCGCTGGATCGACTCGCGGGAACAGGAATTCCCCGAGCAGATCCCCCAGGGCGTACGCAAGATCGTCAGCGAAGAGCCCGTCGATGAAATCGATGACCTGCCCGCCGGCAGCTATTGCATCGTCATGACCCACAATCACCAGCTCGACCTGGAGCTCACCGCCGCGATCCTCAAGCGCAACGACTTTGCCTACTTCGGCCTGATCGGCTCGAAGACTAAACGGGTGAAGTTCGAACACCGCCTGCGCGAGCGCGGCTTCGACAGCGGCGTGCTGCAACGCATGCGCTGCCCGATGGGGCTCGGCGAAGTCAAAGGCAAGTTGCCTGTGGAAATCGCCATCTCCATCGCCGGCGAAATCATCGCCACCTATAACGCCAATTTCGGCCAGCACAGTGCCCGCGCCGAACCCATTGCCAAGCTGCTGCCGGCCTCGCGCCGCAGCCACGCCACTCATTAAAAAGCCACGAACCGAGACTGCCTCATGCCTCTGACTCGCAAAGCCTACCGTGCCGCCATCCTGCACAGCATCGCCGACCCCGCCGAGGTCGGCATCGAAGCCTCCTACGAGTATTTCGAGGATGGCCTGCTGGTAGTCGACAACGGCCAGATCAGCGCCCTCGGCCACGCCAGCGAATTGCTCGCCAGCCTGCCCGCCGATATCGAGATCACTCACTACCAGGATGCGCTGATCACCCCAGGCTTTATCGACACCCATATCCACCTGCCGCAGACCGGCATGGTCGGTGCCTATGGCGAGCAGTTGCTGGACTGGCTCAACACCTACACCTTCCCCTGCGAAAGCCAGTTCGCCGACCAGGCCCATGCCGAGGAAGTGGCTGGGATTTTCATCAAGGAACTGCTGCGCAACGGCACCACCACCGCCCTGGTCTTCGGCAGCGTGCATCCACAATCGGTGAATGCCTTTTTCGAAGCGGCGCAGAAGCTCGACCTGCGAATGATCGCCGGCAAGGTGATGATGGACCGCAACGCCCCGGACTACCTGACCGACACCGCCGAATCCAGCTACCTGGAAAGCAAGGCGCTGATCGAGCGCTGGCACGGTAAGGGCCGTCTGCACTATGCAGTGACGCCGCGTTTCGCCCCGACCAGCACCCCGGAACAACTGACCCTCGCCGGGCAATTGCTCGGCGAATACCCCGACCTGTACATGCAGACCCACATCAGCGAGAACCTGCAGGAAGTCGAATGGGTCAAGGAGCTGTTCCCCGAGCGCAAAGGCTACCTGGACGTGTACGACCACTACCAGTTGCTGGGCGAGCGCTCGGTGTTCGCCCATGGCGTGCACCTGTGCGACGACGAATGTGCGCGCCTGGCGCAGACCGGCTCGGCCGTGGCCTTCTGCCCGACCTCGAACCTGTTCCTCGGCAGCGGCCTGTTCAATCTGCCGATGGCCGAGAAGCACAAGCTGAATGTCGGCCTGGGCACCGATGTCGGCGGCGGCACCAGCTTCTCGCTGCTGCAGACCCTGAACGAAGCCTACAAGGTCATGCAGTTGCAGGGCGCGCGCCTGAGTCCGTTCAAGTCGCTGTACCTGGCCACCCTCGGCGGCGCGCGCGCACTGCGCCTGGAAGAGCGGATCGGCACCCTGCAGCCAGGCACCGACGCCGACTTCCTGGTGCTCGACTACAACGCCACGCCGCTGCTGAGCTATCGCCTGAAACAATCCAAGAGCATTGCCGAGACGCTGTTCGTGCTGATGACCCTGGGTGATGACCGCACCGTGGCGCAGACCTATGCCGCGGGCAATCTGGTGCACCAGCGCTAATCCCGGAAACGAAAAATCCCCCGCCTCATGCGCTGAGGCGGGGGATTTTTTTATCTGCTGTAAACCCTGTAGGAGCGAGCTTGCTCGCGAAAAGATCGCCAAGGATGACGAGCTTTGGCAGACAGGTCGCCGCTTCGCGGCTATCGCGAGCAAGCTCGCTTGTATGTCTTAAGGTGGGCCTGTCGGGGTGGAGGGACTTAACTCGCTTCTGCAAGCCAGACGGTAGGAGAATTCCCCCACTCTCGCGTTCATCACAAGCGCCGATAAGGAATCCATCGGCTTGAGTAGCCCCTCAAGACCGACCATATCTACAAGCCTGCGCCAAACGCGAGTCCCCGACAGGTCGTTTTATCTTGTCCGCGGGAGCGTCTCATGACAATACAAACACCCATCGTTGGCATCGATGTCGCCAAAG
>NZ_OBDX01000053.1:0-14625 GCF_900215185.1 Pseudomonas sp. LAMO17WK12:I10
CAGTCGCGAAAGCGTTGATAGACCGTCGACCAAGGGCCGAAACGCTCAGGCATATCGCGCCATGCGGCGCCTGAGCAGAGCACCCATAGGATGCCGTTGAGCATCAAGCGGTCGTCGTTTCTTGGGCGTCCCGTTTTCTGATCCTGGGTGATGAGATCTTCAATCATTTCCCAGGACGCATCGCTGAGTTCGTATCGCTTGGCCATCAGGGGCTCCTGCCGTTGATGGCGGCGATTTTACCCATTTCGATGTTTCAAGGGTTTTCGTACAGAACCTAGGACTTGTCCGATTGACGGTAACCCTTCACCGGCACAGTCTAGCGAGGCTTTTTCGCAGCCCACCTGACAGGAGACAGTTGATGCCCTTCGCGACTATTGATGGACAAGCCCTTCACTACCTGGACCAGGGCAGCGGCCCGGCGGTGCTGCTGGCCGGCAGCTACCTGTGGGACCTGAACATGTGGGCGCCGCAGATCGAGGCGCTGTCCCGGCAGTACCGGGTGATCGCCCTGGACCTGTGGGGCCATGGCCAGTCCGGCGCGCTGCCGCAAGGCACTGCTTCACTGGACGACATCGCCCGGCAGGTGCTGGCGCTGCTGGATCATCTTGAGATCGAGCGCATCAGCCTGGTCGGCCTGTCGGTGGGCGGCATGTGGGGCGCGCGCCTGGCCCTGGCGGCGCCGCAGCGCATCAATGGCCTGGTGCTGATGGACACCTATCTGGGGGCCGAGCCGGAGCCGACCCGCCAGTATTACTTCTCGTTGTTCAAGCAGATCGAAGAGAGCGGGGTGATCGCGCCGCAGCTGCTGGACATCGTGGTACCGATTTTCTTCCGTCCGGGCATCGACCCGCAGTCGGCGCTGTACCAGGACTTCCGCGCCGTGCTCGCGGCCCTGCCCAGCGAACGCCTGCGCGAAAGCGTGGTGCCCATGGGCCGCATCACCTTCAGCCGCACAGACCTGCTGTCGCGCCTCGGCCAGCTGGACCCCAAGACCACCTTGCTGTTGTGCGGCGACCAGGACAAGCCGCGCCCACCATCGGAAACCCGGGAAATGGCTGAGCTGATTGGTTGCCCTTACCAACTGGTGCCCGAGGCCGGGCATATCTCCAACCTGGAGAACCCGGAATTTGTCACCGAGGCGTTGTTGGCTTTTTTGGCGGAGCGGCATTCCTGCTGACAGTGCAGCGGCCACCCCCCAGCCCTCTGTTATAGTCGCGTCCGGCGCAGGTCCAAGCACCTGCGCCGGGCGTTTTCATTCAGGGACAGGGGCGATGACGGAACATATTTACTGGCGCGATATCGAGGACTTGGCCGGCAATTGGAACGGCCTCGGGGTGGACGTCCAGCGCCCGGCCAGTGGCAAGCCGAACTTGCGCCTGCTCAGTGGCCACAACCGACGCATGCAACTGGTGCTGGGTGACCAGACGCTGCTCTGGGGCACCATGTCCCGCTGCCTTTACGGCGTGTGGCTGGTACGCAATCACCTGGTGGAGCAATGGCCGCAAACCCTGGTGGGCCCCATCGATTCGCCCCAGGTGGAGCAACAGCTACGCCTCGACCCGGCCCTGCGCCTCAAGGCCTGGAGCCGCTTCTTCGTCCAGCAGTTGATGCAGCACCAGCCGGACTTTTTCTACCCGGGCTACTGGCTGGTCCGGGCTCTGCGCCCGGAATCCCTCAAACCGATGCGGCCGTTGCTGAGCGGCACCGAAGCCTGGTACTTCAAGGGCGGCGAAGACGCCCTGAGCCATATGCCGCAGTGGGCGATCTACGGCCGCAACATCCTCGACAACCGGCAACCCGGCGCGGCGCGCTGGGTCGAGTTGGGCGAGAGTGGCGGCGCGGTGGTCGGCCTGCATGCAGTGGACCCGCATTCCGGGCGCCTCAAATGGTGGCGCAAGAAAGCCCGCGAAGGCAGCTTGCCGCCCATCCTGCTGTGGTACGTCAGCGGCCTGAGCTGCCACCTGATCCTCGATGGCCATTACCGCTTGCAGGCGGCCATCGATGAAAACCTTCCACCGGAGTTCCTGGTGCTCAGCTCGCCGCGGCTCTTCAGCTATCGCCCGAACCCGCAAGAGCAGCAGAAGGTGCTGGGGGCGCTGCAGATGCAGATCCAGCGCAAGAACCTGGAAACGGTGCGCTTCAACCAACTGCTGATCAGCACCTTCGATGACCGTCCGTATCACGGCTTCGGCAGCCAGTCGTGGGCCGGGATTGCCTCGGAAAAGGTCTGGGTCGATCAGGTCAGCGGCCTCCTCAACGAACGAGGCGACACGGGCGAGCTGGAGAACATCCTTGCCCGCGAAGCGCCGGACGAGTTCGCCTGAGCCTTGCGCACAGGCACCGAATTCTGACGACCCTGTAGCCGCTGCCGAGCCTGCGAGGCTGCGCTCGGGCGCGAAGCGGCCGCAAACCAGGCGACGGAATCTTGCCTGACCCACCGCATTGGCAGGTTTGGCGCCTGCTGCGCAGTCGATCGCAGCCTCGCAGGCTCGGCAGCGGCTACAGGGGGCTGATTCGCTTTCTTTTGTAAGGCTTTTCCTAGAAACTTCTGCGCGCTTGAGTGCGCCTGTATGCGGGGCTAGGCTGCCTGGGTCATCGCCAAATCGATGACACGGATGTGCAAGTCCGGGCTCTTACCAGGTGCAGAAGCGCTCAGTCGTGAGTGAGCGTTTTCATGTCCGCTGCTTTATGGCGGCCATGCGCGGGAGATCCTCGGATCTGCTGAGTGGCCTGGTAGCTCGGTCTTGCACACCCGCGTATGGCTGCCACCCTTAATTCGTGTGCAAGCGAACGGTGTCAGCTCCTTTATTTACCAGGAGCTCAACCATGAAAAAACTTGTTCCCGATCCACCTGTTGATTCCAGCACCTACCGCAACCCCGAACTGAAACAGGCCAACCAGGCCCTGCGCCAATCCTTGGCCGAGCAACCTGTCGAAACGGTGCCGTTCGCTTCCTTGGCCACCACCGTATCGGTGCGTGTCACCCCGGATTCTCTTTTCTGTGTACGCGAAGGCATCAGCGCCGAAGAAGCCCTGGTGCATGTCTCGCTCTTGCTCAAATGCGCCGAAGAAGTCAGCGATGAAATCACCGAACGCGGCAGTGGCCTGGAGCGTGGGTTGATCTGGTCGATGGTCCATTCCGTGGAAATGGCCAGGGCGGTGGTGGATGCGTTGCTGGATGGGCGTGGCGCCCGTTGAACTGAAGCGCGCATCGTGAGCGGGCTCGCCCCCACGGAGGCCTGATAGTCGTTTCACAATCAGGTATCCGTGGGGGCGAGCGCTCAGGTCAGCGTAAGGCGCTGACGGTGTTCAACTTGGGGTCTGTTCTTCCAGCGCATTCAGTTTCGCCAGAAATGAAGCGGGCCCCATTCTTTGCAGCGGGAATTTGCCGCGACTCACCGCATCGAAATAGCGCAGCGACCCCCACAGTTCAAAATCCCCCACCAGATAGACCCGACGTTTGGCCCGGGTGAGGGCAACGTTCAGCAGGTTAGGCTTGGAGGCGGCCCACTGCGCCGCTCCCGCATGCTCGGTGTCTGCCCCCAGCAGCATGAACACGGTGTCTTGTTCTTTACCCTGAAAGGTATGCACGGTGCCGACGGAGGCTTTCAACCACTGCTTCAACTCGCCCGCAGGTAATTTCGGGCGATGGTTGGGCCGGGCCCAGGCCGCCATGCGTATGGCTTTTTGCAGGGCCAGGCGCACGGCCTTGAACGGCGAGATCACGTACAGCTGCGGCAGTTCTCCATCGCGCAGGTACAGCTGCCCCAGCAGATCGACCATGAACTCGATCTGCTGGGGGACAACCTGTTTGTGTTCGACATTGCCAGGGATATCGACCCAGCAACTGGAGCTGTACACAGGGGCGTCCTGTTCGGCGTGGGCATTGGGCAGGCCAAAGACCATCTTGTTACCGTAGGCGATCTGGTTCGACAGGCTGAACATGGGTTCGATGCAGCGTCTGTGGACCCGCAACGGGCTGCCGATCCACAGCTCTTGATCGGTATCGTTCTTGAACACGCTGCCATACAGATTATTGTGGTCCGCCAGGCTTTGCACCGACACACGATTGGGGGCGAAGGCATCGTTCGCCGTGTGTACCGATAGCTGGCCCAGGGTCTTGACCAGGCGTTGCGGCAGGGTGAAGACCGGCTCGATTTGCAGGGGGTCGCCCACCACCATGGCTCTTTGCGCTCGCCACAAGGCACCGACGGCGGCCTGGGGCACGGCTTGTCCCGCCTCGTCGATGTACAGCCAGCCCAAAGAGCCAGCACCCAACCCACGGAACTGGTTGGCAAAGGAGGCAAAGGTGCTCGAGACCACCGGAATCACCATGAACAGGCTTTGCCAGAGCACCTGGGTCAGTCGCTCATCCTCGGGGGTCTTGTTGCTCAGCAACAGGCTGATGGCGGCGAGGTTGGCGCTGAAGCCCTTGCCGTTCGAGCCTGAGGGCGCCACCTCGGCCAGCCAGGCTTCATGCAGGGTCAACGCCGCGGCGAACAAGGTCGAGCGCAAGCGATTGAGTGCTTCATCATGCCAAAGCCCATTGATCTGGAACTCGCTGTTCTCCAGCTCACTGAGCTGGCTTGGCAAATTCGGACGGCCCAGGCGGCTGGCGAAATCGTCCAGGCATCGGCACTTGTCTTGCCATTGCGCCTTACGGGTATCGAGTTCGCTTTTACAGAACAGCAATGCGGTTTGCGCGCTTTCAAGTTCTGGTCTGAGGCTATTGTTCAGAAGGCTTTTCGCGCGGTTGATCTCTTCATGCGCCAGACGCTGGAGCCGGGCATTTTCCAGTTTTTCGTCACGGTGGGTTTTAGCGGCTTGAGTGTTGAACAAGCGCTTCCACCAGACCGGACGGCTGCGATCTATCAGGCGCTCCAGTTCCTGAAGGCTGCCCAGGTGTTGCGCCGTTGCTTGAAGTTGCTGTTGCTGTTGGTCGAGGGCTTGCTGGGCGGACGCCCTGGTCTGTTCGGCCTGATTGAATGACTGTTGCTGAAGGTGCAGGAAGGCCTGTTCATCGGTAGCCGCCATTTCTTCCAGCAGGCTGGCGTAACGGGCTCGTTCCTCCAGTGCTTTGCTGACTTCCTCATCGGCTTTTTTGAAGGCTGCGCTGGCATCCTTGAAGGTGGGGCCTTTGTATTCATCCACCCATTGCCGAATCGTCAGTGGCCGATTGGGCTCGGTGGAGTCTACCGGGGCGAAGAACATGCGCTCCTGCAGGACCTTTCGGTTGTTGCTATTGCCGAGTGCGGCGCAGATCAAGCCCCAGGGTTTGTCCTCGTCGGACAGGTCGCTGATGCTGCCATCGCTTTTTTGTGCGGCAATCTTATGGGCGACCGGTTGCAGGTACTGCACGTCGTTCCAGCATTTTCCCAGGGATTTGCGTTTGGGCAGGTCTCGGGAAATGTTTTCCACGGCGGCATTGTTAGAGGAGGCCACCACCATTTCATAGCCGGTCAACTCAGGTTTGAGCGCGCGGATGGTGTAGGTATTCGGCATGCCCTTGAAGGTGACCTGCGGTTTTTTCCCGCCGACGAAAGCATCTTCCGCCTCGCTGTATCCCGCCAATACCCGCGCCCGACGCACGATGTTCTCGGCGAACATATCGCGCAATAACGTCGTTTTGCCTGTCCCGGGTGGTCCGTTAACGGAGAACACCCCACTGTTTTCCAAGGTGCCGAGCGCGGTATTGATCGCGAACTGTTGCATCAGGCTCATGGCATGGCCGGGCTCATCCGGCCAATGCCCGGGGTTTATGCATTGCGGTTGCAGGGCCTGGTAAATGGCCTTGCGGCCATTGTCGGTATACAGGTCGATTCTTTTGCCCGGGTCGGCTTCGCCCAGGTATTGAAGCAAAGGCAGCGGCTGTTCTGCGCGTTGCAGGCTGGCGATCGCACGCTCGATGTCTTTTATGAAAAAGCTGTTGAGGATGTCGATCTCGGTATCGGGTTCTTCTTCGTCCTCGACTTCCGTTGCCTGTGCCGCAGAGGGTTGGGTGAGTGGTTTCTCGACCTTGGGCTGGGTCAGCACTTGAAGCAATGCGACAGCGCTACCGCTGTTCTGCTCAGGCGTGAAACTGGCCCAGTTGCACAGCAGTTGATGCAGGTGCATGACTTCCTCGGCCATCAAGGCTGGGTCATCGTTTTGCTGACGCTGTCCGTGGAAGTTGTGCAGCAGTTTGACCAACTGCTCCTTGGCGTCCTCGAAGGCTTGATGGCCAAGAGCACCAAGCCCTTTGCTCACCGTTTGCCCTAGCGCCCAGGGAGCCGTCGACAGTGACACGGCATCCAGTTGCGGGACGGCTTGCGCATTGAGCTTGATCTTGGCGAAGCACGTCAGCCCTTCAAGCTCCACCCGTTCCTGCTCTTCGTAGAAGGTGTTCTCGTCTACCGATAAAGCGGCCAGGTGCGGTTCGCAAAGAGTCGCAATGACGGAGGCGTCAAAGACCCCGATATAGAGATTGAAGCCTTTGACTTGAAGGGCGTCAGGTATGGAAAAGTTGCGCCAGCGGCTGTCCTTGCTCTGCTGGAGATCTTCCTGGGAGAGCCATCGGGTCTCCCATTCCTTGAAGTCCTCAACATATTTCCCGAGGGCATAAGGTAGAAAGAATTCCACCTTGTGCCAGTAATCGAGAATGTCTAAAAGCCTGGCTTGTCCTTGAGCTTTCAAAACGTCACATCCCTGTCTGCGTGAATAAAGGCAGTAGTGTAACGCTGTCGGTAAGGCTAAAGGCCATTAGCGGTCAGGTCGTGGCGCCTCTCATTCATTTGGGCCCGAAAATCTTGCCCAGCTTGTCCGGCGCCGGTGCGCCTTGTTGCTGTTGCAGCTCGCCCTTGTCGTCCATGTAGAAGATCGCCGGGGTGGCGGACAGCTCCAGTTCGTCCATCAGCGCCATGTTGGCGTCGAGCTTGGCCTGGACCTCGGCGGGGATCTTGGCCAGGGGCTTGAGGCTGCTGCCCTTGCCGGCTTTCTCGTGGTCCTGCAGGGCTTTCTGCGGGTCTTTGGCGGCCAGCAGGGCGGCGGATTTGCCCGGGCTGTCTTCGCGGATGATGCCGACCATGATGTGCCGCAGCTGGACCTTGCCGGCGTTCACCCAGGGCCGCGCCTGTTCCCAGAACATGTTGCAGTAGGGGCAGTTGGGGTCGCTGAACAGGTAGACCACGCGCGGCGCGTCGGCCTTGCCATCGGCGATCCAGTGGCTCTTTTCCATCTTGGCCCAGACGGCCTTGGCCATTGGCGCGTACACCAGTTTCTGCAGCGGCTCGGCGCTCAGGTCCTTGCCGTCGGCGTCGTACAGGTTGCCCAGCAGCACATGCTTGCCGTCCGGGGTCAGGTACAGCGCCATACCGCGGTTCTGGTACTGCGCGGCATAGCCCTTGAGGCCGTCCGGGGCATCGAAGCTGCCGACGATCTTGGCGCCTTTGGCTTCGATCTTCTTGACCGCCTCGGGCAGTTCTTCGGCGTGCAGCAGCGGGGCCTGGAGCAGGGCGGCGCCCAGGGACAGGCTCAGCAGGTGGCGGATGAAAGGCATGGCAATTTCCTTGAAGGGGCGGCCTGCGTGGCCGTGGTCGAATGCGCTGAGTCGAAATGTTCCAGGGCGCGGGCCAGGCTGGCCTCGGACAGCTCGCCCAGGTGGCTGCCGAGCAGGCGCCCGTCGGCGCTGTAGAACAGCGTAGTCGGCAGCGCCATGGAGCCCACGGCCTTGCCCAGGCGGCCGCTGCCGTCGAACAGCACGTTGTTCAGGTTCAGCTCCTGGGTGGCCAGGAAGGTGCTGACGCTCTGCATGCTTTCGGCCTGGTTGACGAACAGGAAGGTCAGGTCCGGGCGCTGCTGCTGGGCTCTTTCCAGCACCGGCATTTCCCGGCGGCAGGGCGGGCACCAGGTGGCCCAGAGATTGATCACCAGCGGTTTGCCCTGGTAGCTGGTCAGTTGCACGGTGCCGCCGTCGGGGTTGCGCAGGGCGATTTCCGGCAGCCGCGTGCCTTGTTCGAAAAGGCTCAGGGACAGGGTGGCGAGCAGCCAGAACGCCAGGCCGCTGCCGACCCCGGCGCCCAGCGGCTGGCGCAGGGCCGGGCGGCGCCAGCCCCAGGCGAGGGCGGCCAGCAGCAGGACGATGGCCCCCGGCCAGGCGAGGAAACCGCCGTCGCGCAGGTCGATGATCTGCCACAGGTCGTGGCGATAATGCTTCCAGTAGGCGACCACGAAGCCGATGCGCGCCGCCAGCATGCCCAGCAGGAACAGGCCGAACAGCACCGATTCCGGGTTCTCGCCACCGCGCTTGGCGACTCGCCAGCCGACCAAGGTGGCCAGCGCCAGGGCACTGATCAGCAGCAGGTGGTTGAGCGCGATGGCAAAGGTGCCGATGGTAAAGGTCAGCATCAACGGGCTTCTCGGGTAGCGGTCCAGCGTTGCAGGAAGGCAGCCGCGTCTACCTCACCGGTAATCCGCTGGCTGCGGCGTTCTTCGCCGTCCGGGCCGATCCATAGCAGGCTCGGCGGCCCCGGCACTTTATACCGGTTGAGCAGTTCGCGGCTGGCGGCGTTGTCGGCCGTCACGTCCAGGCGCAGCAGGCGCACGTCTTTCAGGGCCTCGAGGACCTGGGGTTGGCCGAACACCTGTTTTTCCATGATCTTGCAGGACACGCACCAGTCAGCGTAGTAGTCCAGCAGCACCCACTGGCCCTGGGCCCTGGCGGTGTCGAGGGCGTCTTGCAGGGCGGCCGGGTCCTTGACGGTGCTGAAGGCATCGTGGGCGCTGACGGTCGCCACGCCATTGCCGCCGCTGTAGACCTTCAGCGGTCGCCACAGATCGTCGCTGCCACCGGCGGCGCCCACCAGCAGCAGGCTGCCCCACAGGCCGAATACCACTGAACCGGCGCCGAACAGGTGCCCGGCGCGCCCGGCCGCACGCATCTGCTGCCAGGCGGTGTAGGCCAGGACCAGCGCCAGCGCGCCCCACAGGCCGATCCACAGCGATTCGTCGAGCACCGGGCGCAGCAGCACGATGGCGGTGCCGAGAAAGAGGAAGCCGAACACGCCCTTGAGCAGGTTCATCCACGGGCCGGGCTTGGGCAGGAAGCGGTTGCCCACGGTCACTAGCAACAACAGCGGCAGGCCGATGCCCAGGCCCATGACGAACAGGATCAGCCCGCCGTGCAGGGCATTGCCGCTCTGGGCGATGTACAGCAGGGCGCCGGCCAGCGGCGCGGTCATGCACGGGCCGACCAGCAGGCCGGACAGGGCGCCGAGCACCCCGGCGCCGACCAGGCTGCCGCCGCGGCGCGAACGGCTGGCATTTTCCAGGCGATCGCGCAGGGCCGCCGGCAGTTGCATCTCGAAGAAGCCGAACATCGGCAGTGCCAGGACCACGAACACCGCGGCAAAGCTGCCCAGCAGCCAGGGCTGTTGCAGCAGGGCTTGCAGGTTGGCGCCGAGCAGCGCGGCGAGCACGCCCATCGCGGCATAGACCAACGCCATGCACACCACATAGCTGCCGGCCAGGGCGAAGCCGCGCCGCGGGCTGGCGCCGCTGCCCACCACCAGGCCGGCGAGGATCGGCAGCATCGGCAGCGAGCAGGGGGCGAAGGCCAGCAACAGGCCGAGGCCGAAGAACACCAGCAGGCTCCAGCCCAGGGCCCGCTGTTGCAGGCCGCTGGCCAGGGCCTGGTCGCTGGCCTCGGTGGTATTGGTTGCATTGGCGGCGGCCGGGCTGCCGCCGAGGTCCACTTCCAAGGATTGCGGCGGGTAGCACAGGCCGGCATCGGCGCAGCCTTGCCAGCCGACCTTGACCTTGCCGGTGGCGCCGGCGGGGATTTTCAGTTCCAGGCCCTGGCGATACACCTGCTGCGCGCCGAAGAATTCGTCGCTGTGGGCCTCGCCCTCGGGCAGGGCCGGTTTGTGTGCGTCCGCCAGGCCGTCGAATTTCAGCCGTTGCTGATACAGGTAATAGCCGTCGGCGATCTGCCAGAACAGCTGGGTTTCCCCCGACGCCAGGCGTTCGGAGGTGAAGACGAAGGCTTTGCCGACCGGGAGAAAGTCGGGTTTGACCTCGAACGGGTTGTTACCCGCCTGGGCCAGGCCCGACAGCAGCATGAACAACAGGATGAACAGACGACGCATGGAAAAGCCTTAAACCGGTGCAAGTGGGGGGCACAATGGCCGATGGCGATTAACCGATGATTAACCCTGCACGCCTTGTGGCACTGGCGGTGCAGGCATAATGTCGGCTTAATCGGCGCTGGTTTTAATGCACCCCTTTTCTACAGGTTCCACCATGCACGTACTTGTCTGTGAAGATGATGAGCTGATTGCCAGCGGGATTGTGGCCGGCCTCACGGCCCAGGGCCTGACGGTCGAGCACGTGGCCACTGCCTCGGCGGCGCGGGCCATGCTCGGCGTGGCGGAATTCGACGTGATGGTGCTCGACCTCGGCCTGCCCGACGAAGACGGCCTGAAGCTGCTCAAGCAGCTGCGCCACAACGGCCTGGAAATCCCCGTGCTGATCCTCACCGCGCGGGACTCGGTCACCGACCGGGTCGACGGCCTGCAGGCCGGCGCCGACGATTACCTGCTCAAGCCCTTCGACCTGCGGGAACTGGCGGCGCGCCTGCATACCCTGTTGCGCCGGGTGGCGGGGCGCAGCGTCAACCTGATCGAGCACGGCCGCTTGACCTACGACCCGAGCACCCGCGAAACCCAGCTCGGCGGCCAGCCGGTGGACCTGTCGCGGCGCGAGCAGGCGCTGCTCCAGGCGCTGCTGCACAACCGCGGCCGGGTGCTGTCCAGCGAGCAGCTCAAGGACAGCGTCTACGGTTTCAACGACGAACTGGAAAGCAATGCCCTCAACGTGCACATCCATCACCTGCGGCGCAAACTCGGCAACGGTATCGTCGAGACCGTGCGCGGCCTGGGCTATCGCCTGGGGCCGGCGGATGGCGGGGAGGAGTCGTAAGTGATGAGCCTGCGTTTGCGCCTGAGCCTGACCATCGGCGCGGCCTTTGTGCTGATCTGGGCGCTGGCCGCGGCCTGGATGTTCAGCGACTTGCGCAACCAGATGATGTTTTCCCTCGACCAGCGCCTGGTGGCGTCGGCGCGCATGGTCGCCGGTCTGCTGGAACAATTGCCGGCCTTGCCGAGCAAGGGCGAGGGCACCCATTTCAGCGCCGAACAGCTGAACATTCCCGGGGGCATGGCCTGCCAGGTCAGCTCCCTGCGCGGCGAGATCCTCGCCCGCAGCCATAACCACCCCGACGAAAAGCTCGAAGCCGAACGCATGGGTTTTCACGACCAGATGATCGACGGCGTGCGCTGGCGCAGCTTCACCCTGGCCCGGGGCGACCTGCGCATCACCACCGCCGATCGCCAGGTCGAGCGTGAAGCGCTGAACATGTCGGTGTTGCTGGCCGCTTCGGTGCCGGTCGGCGTGGCCTTGCTCGGTTGCCTGTGGTTGTTGTGGCTGGGGATCGGCCAGGGCCTGGCGCCGCTGAACCGCATGCGCGATGCCCTGATGCGCCGCAGCGCCGACTCCCTGGAGCCGTTGCAGATCCAGCCGCTGCCCAGCGAGCTGCGGCCATTGCTGGAAACCCAGAACCAGCTGTTCCAGCGCATCGGCAAGACCCTCGAGCGCGAGCGCCGCCTGACCGGTGACGCCGCCCACGAATTGCGCAGCCCGCTAACGGCGATCAAGACCCACCTGCAAGTGGCGCGGATGACCGACGGCGCGGCCCGCGATCAATCCCTGGCGCGCGCCGAAGAAGGCGCCGACCGTCTGCACCGGACCCTGGAGCAGCTGCTGTTGCTGGCGCGGGTCGAAGGCAGCCTGTCGTTCGAGGACGGCGTGCAGTGCAGTGCCGAACAGGTGGCGAAAACCGCGATCCAGGACGCCGCCAGCGGTGCCCGGCAGCGGGTCAGGCTGCACATCGACGAGCGGGTGTCGACGGCGCCGCTGGAAATGCCCTCGGTGCTGGCCATCGCCGCGCTGCGCAACCTGCTGGACAACGCACTGCGCCATACCCCGAGCGATGCGCCGGTGGAGCTGAACCTGGAAACCATCGGCAATCGCGTGCGTTTCCAGGTGCGCGACCACGGTGACGGGATTCCCGAGGATGACTTGCAGCACCTGACCCAGCGCTTCTGGCGCAACGGCCAGAGCACCGGTTGCGGCCTGGGCCTGGCCATCGTCCAGGCGATTGTCCAGCGCTGCGGTTGCGTGCTGCATTTCGACAGCCGGCCCGATGGCTTGCGGGTCGAGTTGACCATGCCGCTGCAAGCGGCCTGAGGGCTTATCGCGAAAAAACTCGAATCGCCACAGGCCCCTGACAATTCGTCCTCTTCCCATTATCTCCCCACGCAATAAACCCTCGCCCGGGTGTAAATCCTCTCGTCGCTGATGCGTTTCCAGAACAGGAAAACCTGCGAGTGCGCGCTGAACCGGCTGCGCACCTGTGTGGTGTGCGGTTTCGCTCAACTCATCAGCGTGAGGATTCGAGAGATGTCAGTTGCTACCAGCCTTGTCGACGATCAGCCCGCGCGGACCAGTCCCGCGCCTGCCGAGACGCTTTACCAGTTCACCGAATCGCCGTTGCTGGCCCGGCAGAACCAGCAGGAATCCAATGCCCGCAGTTACCCGCGGCGGATCCCGCTGGCGCTCAAACGGGCGAGCGGGATTCATGTCGAGGACGTCGAAGGCCGGCGTTTCATCGACTGCCTGGCCGGTGCCGGGACCCTGGCCCTGGGCCACAACCACCCGGTGGTGATCGAGGCCATCCAGCAGGTGCTGGCCGATGAGCTGCCGCTGCTGACCCTGGACCTGACCACCCCGGTCAAGGACCAGTTCGTCCAGGACCTGTTCGGCCTGTTGCCGCCCGCCCTGGCCGCCGAAGCGAAAATCCAGTTCTGTGGCCCCACCGGCACCGACGCCGTGGAGGCGGCGCTGAAGCTGACCCGCACCGCCACCGGCCGCAGCACTGTGCTGTCGTTCCAGGGCGCCTACCACGGCATGACCCAGGGCGCCTTGAGCCTGATGGGCAGCCTGGGGCCGAAGCGCCCGCTGGGTGCGCTGCTGACCAATGGGGTGCAGATCCTGCCGTTCCCTTACGACTACCGCTGCCCGTTCGGCCTGGGTGGCGAAGCCGGGGTCAAGGCCAACCTGAGCTACCTGGAAAACCTGCTGAGCGATCCGGAAGCCGGCGTACAGCTGCCGGCAGCGATCATCGTCGAAGCGGTGCAGGGCGAGGGTGGGGTGATTCCCGCCGACCTCGACTGGCTGCGCGGCGTGCGCCGGATCACCGAGAAGGCCGGCGTGGCCTTGATCGTCGACGAGATCCAGAGCGGTTTCGCGCGTACCGGCAAGATGTTCGCCTTCGAGCACGCCGGGATCATTCCGGATGTGGTGGTGCTGTCCAAGGCCATCGGCGGCAGCCTGCCGATGGCGGTGGTGGTCTACCGCGACTGGCTCGACACCTGGCTGCCGGGCGCCCATGCCGGCACCTTCCGTGGCAATCAGATGGCCATGGCCACCGGTTCCGCGGTGATGCGCTACCTCAAGGAACACCGGGTGGCCGAGCATGCCGCCGCCATGGGCGAGCGTTTGAGCGAGCACCTGCGGATCCTGCAGCGCGACTATCCGCAGATGGGCGACATTCGCGGGCGCGGCCTGATGCTGGGGATCGAGCTGGTGGACCCGGCCGGCGAGAAAGACGCCCTGGGCCATCCGCCGCAGTTCAGCCGCCTGGCGCCGCTGGTGCAGCGTGAATGCCTCAAGCGTGGGTTGATCCTGGAAATGGGCGGGCGCCATGGCAGCGTGGTGCGTTTCCTGCCGCCGCTGGTGATCACCGCAGCACAAATCGACCAGGTGGCGGATATTTTCAGCCGGGCGTTGGCGGCGGCGGTCGCCAGCCTCTAATTTTCCACGGGCCTTGAACGTTCCTTATTCACAACCGCTGCGCCTTCAGCGCAGCGAGCCTTATAGCGATGGAGACACGTAATGACTTCAGTATTCGACCGCGAGGACATCCTCTTCCAGGTAGTGGTCAACCATGAGGAGCAGTATTCGATCTGGCCGGACTACAAGGCTGTGCCACAGGGCTGGCGCACCGTGGGCAAGAGCGGCTTGAAGAAGGAGTGCCTGGCCTACATCGAAGAGGTGTGGACCGACATGCGCCCGCTGAGCCTGCGGCAGAAGATGGACGCCCAGGCGGCTGCCAACTGATTACCCCGTCGCTGTAGCCGCTGCCGAGCCTGCGAGGCTGCGCTCGGGTTGGGCGGCATTCCGACGAAGCGGCCGTAACGGGGTCGCGCGTTGAGCCAGACTCTACGCATTCTCGGGTTTTGCGCCTGCTGCGCAGTCGATCGCAGGCTGCGGCAGCGGCTACATCTATGGTCACCCCCCGTTTCTGCAATACTGTTCATGGATGCGTGGGTTGGCTTGCCTCAATCTATCCGGCGTCAGACTCGGTACTGCGCCTCGATGAAAATCGCGCCTGACGATCCTAAATAGGGGAACGGTTTTGAACCGTGTAGCCGCACAGGTTCTTCGTCAGGCCGGTTTGCCGTTCACGTCATCTGTTGTCCAGCATCGCAAAACCCGTTGGGTGGTGCTCGATAACAGCAGGGTCAGGCGTTC
>NZ_OBDX01000054.1:0-13775 GCF_900215185.1 Pseudomonas sp. LAMO17WK12:I10
TAACACCCAAGCAATTTGCGCTTAACAGCCAGATTGCGGTGTGTGAAGACGAAACGAACCGAAAGTTTGCGAACACACAAAGCTATTACATACCCAATTTGCTGAAGCGTTGAAAGACGACTCGGCACACCGAATTTCTTGACGACCATAGAGTATTGGAACCACCTGATCCCATCCCGAACTCAGAAGTGAAACGATGCATCGCCGATGGTAGTGTGGGGTTTCCCCATGTGAGAGTAGGTCATCGTCAAGATTGAATTCCGAAACCCCAATTGCGAAAGCAATTGGGGTTTTGTTTTTGCGCGCGGAAAAACCTTTCCAGTCAACGGAGAGCAGCGCCCTTCGACTCAAGAACTACCTCAAGTCGAAGGCACCTTGGCGGGCGTTAACGTCCCAGGCTGCTGTGCGTTAGCCGGGCTACCCACTTGCCATGCTGCTCGCCATTCTTCAATGCCTGCAGTTTCTCCGGCAACTGGTTGAAGTCGAACTCAATCAGCGGTGCAGGTTGCAGCAGACCCGATACAGCCCCGCACATCAGTTGCTCAGCGTACTGACGTAGCTGTTGCCAGTCGGCCCGGCTGCCGTAAGCATGAATACTGTTGAGGGCCACCTCGTGGAGTGAGATCGCGGTGCTGAACGCCGGCAATGGCGCTGCCTCCTGACGATCCTGAATACACACCAGGTGCCCGTTGTAACCCAGCAGTGCTGCCAGGCTGCGCGCCTGAGCCCCGCTGACGGTATCGAACAGCGCATGCAGGCGACGCTCCCCCAGTCGCGATTGCAGCTCGGTTTGCCAGGTGTCTGCCCGATAGTCGAAAACCCCGACCGCGCCTTGCGCCAGCAACCGCGCATGATGCTGGGCAGACGCCGTCGCCCACACCGGCAAACCGCGTTGCACCGCCAATTGGACCAGCAACGAACCCACCGCGCCTCCGGCCCCCACCACCAGCACATCACGCGCACCCACAACGGGGACCTTATCCAGCGCCTGCAAGGCGGTCAGGCCGGGGCAGGGCAGGCTGGCGGCAACTGCGTCATCCAGTGACTCAGGAACCGGCAGCGCCGCATTGGCATCGAGCAGGCAATACTCGGCGAAGCTGCCATCACGGCTCAACGACTGGTGATAAGCCACCCGTGTACCGATCTTCAGCGTCACCGCGGACCCTGCGGCCACCACCACACCAACGCCATCGACACCAGGCACGCGGCCGGTATGCCAATCGGCATGTCCCCACTCGATGATCTTCCAGTCCACCGGGTTGAGGGCGATCGCGCTATTGGCGATCAGCACTTCATTCGCACCCGGCTGTGGCAATGTCTTGCGGATCAGTTGAAGGCCTTCCAGGCCGGCTCCTGCGGTCCAGCCCCAGGCGTTGTATTCAGTTGGCATGGTGAAACCTCGGCAGTACGAATTCGGCAATTTCCTCGATGGCCTCGGCCACCGGGCGTTCACTACGGCGCAGATGCAGGCCGACATGCTGTACGCCTGCCTCACGCAGGGCCTGCAGCTCCTCGATCAGTGCCTGGCGCCCACAGCGGCCACCAAAGCGCAGGCGCTGCATGGGCGCATGTGGGTCAGCGGCAAGGTCCAGGTGGACGAAACTGATATAGGGTTTGTCGCCACCGACCTCACGCCAGAGCGCGACGCGTCGAAGGTGCTCCTCCGGGGTGCCCGGGTAGGCCAGCCAGCCGTCCATGTGCTCACCGATCCAGGCCGGCGATTGCTGGCCCAGCCCGGCCACCAGCAGCGGTGCGGCTTCAGGACGCTGTGGCAGCAGATGCGCACCCTCGGGCAAGCGATCCTGTCCCTGGCTGTGCAACAGCTCGACAGCATCGCGAAAGAGCTCTGCGCGCTGGGCGTAATCGACACCGAACAGCGGATACTCCATCGGCCGGTCACCACTGGCGACCCCCAGCAGCAAGCGACCATCGCTCAACTCGTCGATGCTGTTGGCGGCCTTGAGGGTCAGCCACGGCTGGCGCAACGGCAGGACCACCGCGGCGGTTCCGAGCATGATGTTCTGCGTGATGCCGGCCAGGTAGCCGAGGTAGGAAAAGGTTTCGAAGACCTGAGCGGCATCGCCGAAATTCGGGTCGTACACCGGTACGTCACGGACCCATAGCGCGCGAAAGCCGGCCTGGTCCGCCAGGCGGGCGAGGGTGGCGTGTTGCTTGAGGTCCGGCACGCCGAAGGGGCGACCTTCGGCCTGGCGCAGGCGCTGGCCATCGCTGGACCAGTCGTTATCGAGCGGCAGTTCCAGGCCGACGGAAAAGTTGTTCCTGCCAAGCAGGCGTTGAAAACGAGGATGCATGAAGGGCTCCGGCGTCTCGCCCGTGGCAAGACGGTCATAGGGATCACAGCGCAGCAGTATCCCCAGGTCCGGCCCACGGAAAAATGTATGAATCGGAACAACAATCTTGAGCGGGCATCACGAATCGGCTGAATTCTTCATGAAAGCGCCGGGACGGTTTTTGGTATGGTGCAGCTCGCTTTTCAAGGGACCGACATTCACCCGCACGGATCAGCGTTCACTATTCCACGAGAAGCTGTAGCAATGCCTGAACCGATACCGATCAAGGACCACGAAAAAGAGACGCGGCTGGTCAACAAAAGACTGTTGGCCTGCGCGCTCCTGGTGGTCGCCATCACCTGCACCCTGATCGGGCGCCTGTACTTCCTGCAGGTGGTCGAATTCGACTATCACTCGACCATTTCCGAAAACAATCGGGTGCACGTGCTGCCCATCACCCCGACTCGCGGCCTGATCTACGACCGCAACGGCGTGCTGCTGGCCGACAACCGCCCCAGCTTCAACCTGACCATCACCCGTGAGCGCACCACCGATCTGAAGGGCGAGCTGGACCAGGTGGTCAGCCTGCTGCACCTGCCCGCTGAAGACCGTGCGCTGTTCGACAAGGCGCTGAAGCAGTCACGCCACCCGTTCGTGCCGGTCACCCTGTTCTATGAGCTGACCGAAGAGCAGATCGCCGTGCTGGCGGTCAACGAGTACCGCTTGCCGGGGCTGGAGGTCGAGGCCCAGTTCGTGCGGCACTATCCGATGGGCGCGCACTTCGCCCACTCCATCGGCTATGTCGGGCGCATCAACGAGAAGGAAGCCAAGGTCCTGGACTCGGTGGAGTACCGCGGCACCCAGTCGATCGGCAAGACCGGGATCGAGCGCTTCTACGAGTCCCAGCTGCATGGCCATGTCGGCTACGAAGAGGTGGAAACCAACGCCCAGGGCCGGGTCATGCGGGTGCTCAAGCACACCGATCCTATCCCCGGGAAAAACATCGTGCTCAGCCTCGACGTGAAGTTGCAGGAGGCGGCCGAGGCGGCCCTGGGCGACCGTCGCGGATCGGTGGTGGCCCTCGATCCGCAGACCGGCGAAGTGCTGGCCATGGTCAGCAAGCCGAGCTTCGACCCGAACCTGTTCGTCACCGGCATCAGCTTCAAGGAGTACAGCGCGTTACGCGACTCCATCGACCGGCCGCTGTTCAACCGGGTGCTGCGCGGCCTGTATGCGCCGGGTTCGACCATCAAGCCGGAGGTGGCGATCGCCGGGCTGGACTCCGGGGTGGTCAACGCCTCGACCCGAGTGTTCGATCCGGGTTACTACCAACTGCCGGACGTCGACCACAAATACCGCAACTGGAACCACAGCGGCGACGGCTGGGTGGACCTGGACGCGGCGATCATGCGTTCCAACGACACCTACTTCTATGACCTGGCGCACAAGCTCGGTATCGATCGCCTGCACGATTACCTGGCGATGTTCGGCCTGGGCGAGAAAGTCTCCCTGGACATGTTCGAGGAGGCGTCGGGACTGATGCCGTCCCAGGCCTGGAAGCGCGCCACCCGGCGTCAGCCGTGGTTCCCCGGTGAGACGGTGATTCTCGGCATCGGCCAAGGCTACATGCAGGTCACGCCGCTGCAGCTGGCCCAGGCGACGGCGCTGATCGCCAACAAGGGCGTATGGAATCGCCCTCATCTGGCCAAGACCGTCGATGGCGTGGCGCCGGTGGACGAACACCCGATGCCGAACATCCGGCTCAAGGACCCGGTCGACTGGGACCTGGTCAGCCACGGCATGCAGATGGTGATGCACGCGCCTCGGGGCACCGCGCGCGACGCGGCGGCCGGCGCGCAATACCGCATCGCCGGCAAGAGCGGTACGGCGCAGGTGGTGGCGATCAAGCAGGGTGAGCGTTACAACCGGCTCAAGACCCGCGAGCGCCATCGTGACAATGCCTTGTTCGTCGGTTTCGCCCCGGCCGAGCACCCGCAGATCGTGGTAGCGGTGATGATCGAGAACGGCGAGGCCGGCGGCCGGGTCGCCGGCCCCGTGGTCCGTCAGGTCATGGATGCCTGGCTGCTCGATCAGCAAGGCCACCTGAAGCCGCAGTACGCCAGCCCTGGCAAGGGGCCGGACGTTCCCCACGCCTGAGTCATTTGAACATCAGGCTGTCCGGCACCTGCTCACGAATACTGAGCATGTGCTGGATGCTGTCCAGGAACAGGGTTTCGGCCTGGCTCATCTTCTGTTCCCGGTGCCACAGCAGCTGGATATCGAAATCCACCACGCCCTCGTCCGGCGGCAAACGCCAGAGCAGCCCTTGCTCGACATCCCGCCTGACCAGGTGGATCGGCAGGCAGCCGATACCGAATCCCGCGCAGATCAGGCGGTAAATCTCCTCGAAACTGGTGGAGGAGGCGACGATCTTGCCGGTAAAGCCCTGCTGGTCGCGAAACAGTGTCAGTGGTGACAGGTTGCCCCCCAACTGGTCGCTAGTGAAGCTGACGAAGTTCTCGTTGGCCAGTTGTTGCAGGCTCAGGTCCTGCTGGCCGAACAGCCGGTGGCGCTGGCCGCAGAAGTAGGCATACCGCTCGCGAAACAGCACCCGCTGCTCCAGCCTGGGTTGTGGCAGGCGGCACAGCCCGACCCCCAGGGTCGCGGTCTTTTGCAGCAGCGAACTGATGATGTCCGAGCTGCCCATCACCTCGACTTCCAGCTCGATTTTCGGGTGGGCTTCATGGAAGTCGGCGAGGAACTCGTCGTAATGCGGCGCTTGCACACCGCTGACGGTAAGGATGCGGATCTTGCCCACCACGTCGTCGTTGCGGCTCTCCAGCACCGTGCCCAGGCGCGAGATATCGCCGTAGATATCGGTGGCGATGCGCAGCACTTCCTCCCCGGTTTCCGTCAGCTCGAAGCGCCGTCCGCTGCGCGCGATCAACACGCAATCGAGCTGTTCCTCCAGGCGCTTGAGGGCCTGGCTGACCGCCGACTGGGTGATGTGCAGGCGCGCGGCGGCGCGGCTCATGCTGCCTTCCTGGCCGATCACCAGGTAGGTGCGCAGCAGGTTCCAGTCCAGGCGATCGTTGAGGAAACGCCGACCGACCCAGGGGTTGGAGGTGGAGAGTGGTGCGGGCATGGCGGCTCCATGTAGTAGCAGTGCTAATAGCAAAGATAAGGATTTGAAAATTGACTAATCCTGGCACGGCGGCGATAAAGCCCACAAGCGCCAGAGAGCGCCGCGTGATCAGCCTTCCGCACCTGCCCAAAACTACAAATACACAGGGTCCTTGCATGCACAGCACTCCTCAGCCGCGCCGAGCCGCGGCGGCGGCCTTTATCGGCACGACCATCGAGTTCTACGACTTTTACATCTACGCCACGGCCGCGGCCCTGGTCCTCGGCCAGGTGTTCTTTCCCAGCAGCGACCCGGTGATGAGCACCCTGGCGGCCTTCGGCAGCTTCGCCGTGGGCTTCATCGCCCGGCCCATGGCCGGCATGGTGTTCGGCCACCTCGGCGATCGCCTCGGGCGCAAGAAAATGCTGTTGGTGACCATGGCGCTGATGGGGCTGGCCACCACCGGCATCGGCCTGCTGCCCAGCTACGCCAGCGTCGGCATCTGGGCGCCTATCAGCCTGATCGTACTGCGCATCATCCAGGGCATCTCCGTGGGCGGCGAGTGGGGCGGGGCGGTGCTGATGGCCAGCGAACATGCCCCGGCCAAGCGCAAAACCTTCTACGCCTCCTTCGCCCAGCTCGGCAGCCCGGCCGGCCTGCTGCTGGCGTTGATCGCCTTCCGCCTGGTGACCAGCCTGGATCAGCAGGACTTCCTTGAGTGGGGTTGGCGCCTGCCGTTCCTCGCCAGCGGTGTGCTGATGATGTTCGGCCTGATGATCCGTTCCGGCGTGCATGAGTCGCCGGAGTTCGCCAAGGCCCGGGACAACAACGAAACCGCCAAGTACCCGGTCATGGAAGTGCTGCGCAGCTGCTGGAAGCAGATCCTGTTCGCGGCCGCCGCGGTGACCATCGGCTCGGCCGGCTTCTTCTTCACCAACACCTTCATGATCACCTACGTGACCCAGTACCAGGGCATTTCCCGGGCGACCATTCTCGATTGCCTGTTCCTGGTGACGATCATCCAGCTGCTGTCCCAGCCGGTCTCCGCGCTGCTGGCCGAGCGTATCGGCGAGGGGCGTTTCCTCAAGTGGGTGGCGTTGCTGTGCATGGCCACGCCGTACCCGATGTTCCTGTTGGTCGGCACCCAGAACATTGTGCTGATGACCCTTGGCATCGCCCTGGCGGTGGTGATTCTCTCGGCGCTGTACGCGGTGATCGCCGGCTACATGACCCAGGCCTTCCCGGTGCACCTGCGCTACTCGGGGATCTCCATCGCCTACCAACTGGCCTGCGCGGTCGCCGGTGGCAGCACGCCGCTGATCGGCACCCTGCTGGCCAGCCAGTTTTCCGGACAGTGGCTGCCGCTGGCAGTGTTCTTCAGCCTGTTGTCGGCCCTGTCATTGATCGGCGTCTGCGGCCTGGCCCGGCTGCGCGCCAACCCGACTGTCCAGCACGTTCCTAAAGAGGTGTATTCGTGAGCAAACCCGAACACATGAGCCCGATTGAATGGCAGGCCCGCTGCGAGCTGGCGGCCCTGTATCGACTGGTCGCGCACTTTCGCATGACCGACCTGATCGACACCCACATCACCCTGCGCATTCCAGGGCCCGAGCATCATTTTTTGATCAACCGCTACGGGGTGATCTTCGACCGCATGCGTGCCAGCGACCTGGTGCGCATCGACCAGGAGGGGCGCATCGTCGACCCGCACTACGCCGGGCACCGGGTCAACGCCGCCGGCTTCGTCATCCACTCGGCGATCCACATGGCGCGCCCGGACCTCAACTGCGTGATCCATACCCACACCGCCGCCGGCATGGCGGTGGCCGCGCAGAAGCAGGGGCTGTTGCCCATCAGCCAGCATGCGCTGAAGTTCTACGGCAAGCTGGCGTACCACACCTATGAAGGCATCGCCCTGTCCCTGGACGAGCGCGAGCGCCTGATCGCCGACCTTGGCCCGCACAAGGCGATGATCCTGCGTAACCACGGCCTGCTGGTGGGCGGTGCCAGCGTCGCCCATGCGTTTCAGGAGATTCATTTTCTCGAGCGTGCCTGCCAGGCCCAGGTCCAGGCGCTGGCCGGCGGTTGCGAGCTGAACTACCCGTCGCCGCAGGTCTGCGCCCACACCGCCGAACAGTTCGAGCGCGACGACGCCGACCACATCATCGAACTGGCCTGGGAGGCCGCCCTGACCTTGATCGAGTCCCAGCGCGAGTCCTATCTGTCATGAGCATCGTGGTGCTGCTGTCCCGCGACAGCCTGTTGCTCAAGCAATTGCAGGCCGCCTTCGCCCGTTGTGCGCCACAGGTGCAGGCAGTGCTGGCCGACGATCCGCGTGCCGTTCAGGCGCAGGTCGCCGCTTGCTGGTTTCCACCCGCCGGCAGCCTGGGGCGTTTGCCCAGCCTGCAAGTGATTCATTCGGTGGCGGCGGGCATCGACCACCTGGAACACGACCCTTCGTGCCCGGACCTGCCGGTGTGCCGGGTGGTGGATCCGGGCCACCGCCAGGGCATGACCGAGTACCTGCGCTGGGCGGTGATCCACTATCACCGCGGCTTCGACCGGGTGCTGGAGCAGCAGCGCGAACGGCACTGGGAGCGGCCGCTGCAACGGCCGGCGCGGCAGTTCAAGGTCGGGGTCATGGGCCTGGGTTCCCTGGGCCGCGCCATCGCCCTCGACCTGGCCGCCGCCGGCTACGACGTGCGCGGCTGGGCCCGCAGCGCCAAGCGCCTGGCGGGGGTACACACCTTCGTCGGACCGGGGCAGCTGGAGCCCTTTCTCGACCAAGTGGAACTGCTGATCAACCTGCTGCCCCTGACCGCCGAGACCCGCGGCATTCTCGGGCGCGATACTTTTGCCCGGCTGGCCCGCGGCGCGGCGCTGGTCAACGTCGGGCGCGGCGGCCATCTCAACCTCGACGACCTGCAACAGGCCCTGGCCAGCGGCCTGTTGCGCGGCGCCTTGCTCGATGTGTTCGAACAGGAGCCGCTGCCGGCCGATGATCCGTTGTGGAGCACCCCCGGGGTCACCATTACCCCGCACATGGCCTCGGCGGCCTCCCACGATTGCATCGCCGAGCAGGTGGCGGACAACCTGCGGCGTCTGCAGGCCGGCGAAGCGCTGTTGAACGAGGTGGACAGGGCCCAGGGTTACTGAGCGCCCAGGCAGGCCTGCAAGGCTTCGATAAAGACCGTCTCGGCGCGGCTCATACGCTGTTCGCGGTTCCACAGCAGATGGATGTCGACGTCGGCGATGCCTTCGTCGGGCGGCAGGCGCCACAGCAGCCCGGCGTCGACGTCGGCCGCCACCACATGTTCGGGCAGGCAGCCGATGCCGTAGCCGGCGATCACCAGGCGCCGCACTTCCTCCAGGCTCGGCGACGAGGCGACGATGCGCCCGCTGAAACCCTGCTGGTCGCGAAAGATGGTCAGCGGCGAGAGCATGCCGCCGATCTGGTCGCTGGTGAAACTGACGAAATTCTCCCGCTGCAAATCGCCCTCGGCCACCTTCTGCTGGCCGAACAGTCCATGGTGCTTGCCGCAGAAAAACGCATAGCGCTGGCGCAGGAACAGCCGCTGTTCCAGGCGCGGCTGGGGCCGGCGGTTGAGGCTCAGGCCTAGGGTCGCGGTTTTTTCCTGCAGGGCGCTGACGATGTCCGAGCTGCGCAGCACCTCGATCTCCAGGTCGACCCGCGGATGCTGGCGGTGGAAGTCGGCGAGGAAATCATCGAAACGCTCGGAAAAGATCCGGCTGATCATCAGCAGGCGCACCTTGCCGATCACTTCGTCGGCCGGCTGCTCCAGCACGCCGCTGACCTGGGACATCTGCCCGTAGATTTCGCCAGCCAGGTGGAAGATCTGCTCGCCGACTTCGGTCAGGGCAAAACGTGGCCCGCGCCGGGCGATCAACTGGCGGCCCAATTGTTCCTCCAGGCGCTTGAGGGCCTGGCTCACCGCCGGCTGGGTCAGGTGCAGGCGGGCGGCCGCGCGGCTGATGCTCAACTCCTGGCCGATCACCCGAAAGGTGCGCAGCAGGTTCCAGTCCAGGCGGTCGTTGAGCAGGCGGTCGGGCAGGCGGTTGGACATGGCGCGGGGCTCTGGGTCGAAGGACAGGGCTGATAATAAGCAGCGGTAATAATTAGCATAATAAATAGAAAATTGACTAATTATAGCCTCGCGACGATAAATCCCTCCCAGACAGGCGCCGCCAGAGCGCCTCTGCATTGCCGTTCTCTCCTGCCAGAAAAATAATCAAAGGAGCACGATCCATGAAGCCTTCAGCTTCGCCCCAGCCGCGCCGTGCGGCCGCCGCCGCCTTTATCGGCACCATGATCGAGTGGTACGACTTCTACATCTACGCCACCGCCGCGGCGCTGGTGTTCGGCGCCTTGTTCTTTCCCTCCGACGACAAACTGTTCAGCACCATGGCGGCCTTCGGCACCTTCGCCGTGGGCTTCTTCGCCCGGCCATTGGGCGGCATCGTGTTCGGCCATATCGGCGATCGCATTGGGCGCAAGAAATCCCTGGTGATCACCCTGCTGATGATGGGCGTGGTCACGGTGTGCATCGGCCTGCTGCCGACTTATGCGCAGATCGGCGCGGCGGCGCCGGTGCTGCTGATCCTGCTGCGCATCGTCCAGGGCATCGCCGTCGGTGGCGAGTGGGGCGGGGCGGTATTGATGGCCGGCGAGCATGCGCCCAAGGGCCGGCGCAACTTCTTTGCTTCCTTTGCGCAGTTGGGCAGCCCGGCCGGGTTGATCCTGTCGCTGCTGGCCTTCAGCGCGGTCACCCGCCTGCCCGAAGAAGACCTGATGAGCTGGGGCTGGCGCCTGCCGTTCCTCGCCAGCGCGCTGTTGCTGGTGGTGGGCCTGGCGATTCGCCTGGGGGTCAATGAGTCGCCGGAATTCCTCGCCAGCCGCGAGCAGGCGCACAAGGCCCAGCGCAGGAGCAGGCGCCGGTGATGGAAGTGCTGCACAGCGCCTGGCGCCCACTGCTGCTGTGCATCGGCGCCAACACCCTGGGGATTGCCGGGGTGTATTTCACCAACACCTTCATGATCGCCTACAGCACCCAGCAACTGGGGTTGCCGCGCTCGCTGATCCTGGAATGCCTGTTCGTGGTGGCGATCATCCAGTTCTGTATCCAGCCCCTGGCGGCCTGGACCGCCGAGAAGATCGGCGCCACGCGCTTCCTGTGCCTGGTGTCGTTGCTGGCCATGGCCTCGCCGTACCCGATGTTCGTGCTGGTGAGCAGCGGCCAGGCGCCACTGATCATCCTCGGCATCGCCCTGGCGGTGGTGTGCATGGCGTCCTTCTATGCGGTGATCGCCGGCTACGTCAGCGGCATGTTCGAGACCCGCGTGCGCTACACCGCGATCTCCCTGGCCTATCAGGTCTGCGGTGCCGTGGCCGGTGGCCTGACGCCGCTGATCGGCACCTGGCTGGCCCATCAATTCGCCGGCCAGTGGTGGCCGATGGCGTTGTTCTACAGCCTGATCGCGACCATTTCGCTGCTCTGCGTGCTGGCCCTGGCCCGTCGCCATGCAGCCGTCCACCGCCTGGAAATGGCTTGAGCCCCGGCTCTGTACGAAAAGTGGCTGCACGCTGGGCGCCTTCGGCGCTACGCAGGTCATGCTGCGTTAAAAACAGGCTCGTGCGCGAGTCCGATCGGAATGCTCATGTAGGCCCCTACAGTCGAACGCGACCCCGGCCGTTCCTCGCCTGTTTTTGCCTTGCCTGACCTTCGCTCGCCGACTTTTCGTACAGACCCTAATCGAATCTGGAGAACCGAAGCATGTTGAAGATCAACGGTGAACGCCTGTGGGCGAGCCTGATGGCCATGGCCGAAATCGGTGCGACTGCCCGTGGCGGCAGCTGCCGCCTGGCCCTGAGCGAGGAGGACAAGGCCGGGCGCGAGCTGTTTGCAAGCTGGTGCCGCGAGGCCGGCATGAGCCTGAGCGTCGACCCCATCGGCAACCTGTTTGCCCGCCGTGCGGGCAGCGACCCCGACGCCGCCCCGGTGATGATGGGCAGCCACCTCGACACCCAGCCCGAAGGCGGGCGCTTCGATGGTGTGTACGGCGTGCTCGCCGGCCTGGAGGTGGTGCGCCGCCTCAACGATCTGCAAATCCAGACCCGCAAGCCGCTGGAGGTGGCGGTGTGGACCAACGAGGAGGGCGCGCGTTTCACCCCGGCCATGTTCGGCTCGGCGGTGTTCACCGGGATCATGGACCTGGGGAGCGCCCTGGCGGTGCGCGACGCCGACGGCATCAGCGTCGCCGAGGCCCTGCACGCCACCGGCTACGCCGGTACGCGGCCGCTGGGCGGGGCGGTGGATGCCTACTTCGAGGCGCATATCGAACAGGGGCCGATCCTCGAAGACAACGCCAAGAGCATCGGCGTGGTCAGTGGCGGCCAGGCGATCCGCTGGCTCGACGTGCAGGTCGAAGGCCTGGCGGCCCACGCCGGCACCACGCCGATGCCGCTGCGCAAGGATGCGCTCTACGGCGCCGCGCAGATGATCCTGGCGATCGAAACCCTGGCCACGGATTTTGCCCCCGAGGGCCTGACCACCGTCGGTGAGCTGAGCATCGCCAAGTCTTCGCGCAACACCATTCCCGGCCTGCTGCAGTTCACCGTCGATCTGCGGCACCACCGCGACAGCGCCATCGCCGCCATGGAGCAGGAGGTCCGCGCGCGGCTTGGCGCCATCGCCGGACAACGCCAGCTGAAGGTGACCATCAGCCCGCACTGGATCAGCCCGGCCACGCCCTTCGATGCCGACTGCGTGGCGGCCGTGCAACAGGCGGTGGACGGCCTGGGCTACGCTCAGCAATCGATCGTCAGCGGCGCCGGCCATGACGCAATTCACCTGGCGCGGTTCTGCCCCACGGCCATGGTCTTCATCCCGTGCGTTGGCGGCCTGAGCCACAACGAAGCCGAAGACGTACTGCCCGAGGATGTGCGCCAGGGCACCGACGTATTGCTCAACGCCGTGCTGGCCCGCGCCGGCCAGGTCGAATAAGGAGAAGGTCATGCGCAGTTTTTTCCACCCCGAACAGCTGCTGCACCATCCGCGCAGCTATTACTCCCGCGGCCAGATGCGCACCCCGCAGGAAGTGCCCGAGCGCGCCCAGCGCCTGGTCCAGGCCGCGCACTCCCTGGGTTTTGACGTGCAACAACCGGAGGACGCCGGCCTGCAACCGCTGCTGGCGGTGCATGGCGCGGCGTACCTGCAGTTCCTCAAGGAAGCCCACCAGCGCTGGAAGGAGATTCCCGAGGACTGGGGCGACGAGGTGATGTCGAACATCTTCGTCCGCGAGCCCAACGCCCTGCGCGGCATCCTCGCCCAGGCCGCGCGTTACCTGGCCGATGGCAGCTGCCCGGTGGGCGAACTGACCTGGCGTTCGGCCTACTGGTCGGCGCAAAGCGCGATTGCCGGCGCCCGCGCCTTGCTCGATGGCGAACCGGCGGCCTACGCCCTGTGCCGCCCGCCGGGCCATCACGCCCGGGCCGAAGCCGCCGGCGGTTTCTGCTACCTGAACAACGCAGCGATCGCCGCCCAGGTACTGCGCGAAAAATTCGCCCGGGTCGCGGTGCTGGACACCGACATGCACCACGGCCAGGGCATCCAGGAAATCTTCTACGAACGCGACGACGTGCTGTACGTCTCGGTGCACGGCGACCCGACCAACTTCTACCCGGGCGTCGCCGGTTTCGCCGACGAGCGCGGCAGCGGCGCGGGGCAGGGCTACAACCTCAACCTGCCAATGGCCCACGGCGCCAGCGAAGCCGAATTCCTCGCCCAACTGGAAACCGCCCTGGCGGCGGTGAAAAGCTTCGATGCGCAAGTGCTGGTGCTGTCCCTGGGCTTCGACATCTACGAACTCGACCCGCAAAGCAAAGTGGCAGTGACCCGCGCAGGTTTCGCCCGCCTGGGCGAACGCATCCGCAGCCTCGGCCTGCCGTGCCTGATCGTGCAGGAAGGCGGCTACCACCTGGAAAGCCTGGAAGACAACGCACGGGCGTTTTTTGCCGAGGCGGGGGACTGGAAGCTCTGATCGCGGTGGCTGTCAGGTCGTTTCGAGTTCCTACAGGACGGCGATGGCCATGCCTCTGTAGGAGCGAGGCTTGCCCGCGATAAACCTCAACGATAACTAGCTGCTTCTGTGTGTCCTCATACGAAAACCCCTGAATCAAAAGATCCAGGGGTTTAATGAGATGGTCAGCCTGACCGAGAAGCCCTGCAGGTTTACGCTTGCAGGGCTTTTCTCGTTTTCGGCGGAGGATCTCTCATGAGCACGATGACGCTTCTCGGTATCGATATTGGCAAACACAGTTTCCACCTGCATGACCAGGATGC
>NZ_OBDX01000005.1:0-69251 GCF_900215185.1 Pseudomonas sp. LAMO17WK12:I10
CGAGGTTCGGATGACACAAAGCTGCCCTTGGTGCGCGGCTTTATGCGTGTAATCCCCGCCAGCTTCAAGGCTTTGGCAAAGGTGTCGGGATGAGCGGTGATACCCGTTTCAGCGTGGAATGCATCCGCTAATTCAGCTTGGCTGGAGAAGGGATGGGCTTGTGCAAGCTTGACTAGCATTGGGTACTGCTCTGCGGTAATCGCGGGCGGGCGTCCGATTCTAGGCATGACTTCGAGGCTGTCCAGGCAGAAGAAATGGTAACTTTAGTTTATTTTGTCTACACCTTCTAAGTACCCGAACGAAAATCTTCCACTGTTTCAGCAGGGCCACCCTCCTTAATTCAAGGGATTCACCGGGGTGAAATGTCGGATTATTTCTGTTCTAGTACTTACCACTTAAGTGCCCGAAGAAAAGTCTTCAAATATTTTCAGCGCATGTGTTTTTTGGCAGAGGCCATGCCGCACAAGGGCTTCAGCCCTAATCCGCTGATCAGCTAAACACGTAAAATCTCTATTCGGGCACTTAGCTGTTTGGTCGGGTAATGATTTATCTCTATTGCGGGCAATGTTTTTTCGGACGGAGTGGCAGAGCTGTGGCATGAACTGCCCTCTGAGGAAGAGCATTGTAAATGCCCAATAGAAGTCATGGGCGAAGTGATGCAAGAGGCCATGGCGATGCGGCATAATGCCCCGGCTTCAATTCAATAGACGTGTTGTACTCAGCTCCTGTATCCGCCCCTTCTAAGTCACCAGCAATTGAGACGCGGCGTGTGATTCATCACGCCTGGGCAGCTGACAAATTTGCGCGTTTTTTGAAAGGCATGCCTGTTCGGATCTGGTTAGATGATAAGCGTCTAACTAACGATGTTTTTCAGGGCGGTTGCAGGATCGGAGCTGCATTCAGATCCTGCAACCGCCATTCATCGTATTTCTCAAGGAGTCATCATTTTTGTGAAAGTACCGATTTGCAATACGGTTCCAAACACCATGACTCAAGAGTCCACCCATGATGGGGGAAAAGTTGCTACTGCTCTTGACGGCATCACGAACACAGACAGCTCCCTCTTGTTAGAGCGTAAACCATTATCCGAAATAGGCATCAGTTCGCCTCAGGGCGCGCAGGCTGATGTTTGCTCCATGCGTACAGCACTAGATACAAACTTCCCTTTTCCATCCCAAAGGGTGAACAAGTCATTCGAGGAGGACAACGCAGCTGCAGCGCTCCATGAATTGAGTATGTGCAATGATTATATGGAAGTAGTGGGAAATAAACTCAGTTCTGCTTATTTGGCGAAGAGCAGATTGGTGATGCCGTATGTTGAGGGTATCGAGCCAACCAAGCACGAAGTCAAAGCGGCCGTCAAATCACTTAAATCGGCATCAAATGATGAAGTGGCTATTGCGCCACCTGAGAACTCTCAAACTGACCTGCTTGCTATTGATTCTGCGTTACTTAAACGTTCGAGAGTAATTGATGTGCTTTCGTCCTCTAACGAAGCGCTTCTAATGGAGCTTCCGGATGGTCGACGGGTAGTACAAAAAGATTTTGGGTCTATGTTGGCTTTCGATGACGATGGTGTGAGAGACCAAAAAGCTCGAGCGCATAATGAAGTTTTGGCTTACCAGTTTTCCGAGGTGCTTGGCTTGGGCATTGTGCCGAAAACCGAACTGGTAGAGGGGACAAATAATAAAGTGGTTTCCACTTATATTGAGAACGGTGGCGCTGAAGAGAAGTTCAATAGAAAAGAAACAAGCTTGTATGCATTTGACTTCCTTCTAAACGTTCGAGATCGTCTTGATACAGGTGGAAACATTATTCATGGTGATGATGGGAAGGTGTACGCGATTGACCATGAAACGATCCTTGAGCCTGGGGCTGAGTGGATTAAAAGAGGGGGGGTTAATAAAGATCATATAGATTTGTTGCTCCCCAGCGATGAAGCGAAACAGAAGTTCATAAGAGAGGACTGGGGCGACTTTTTAGATAAAAATTTGAAATACTGGAATTCGGACGATGCCGTCCAAGCCAAGAACAATTTTATGGACAGGGTTGGTTATGTTCAGGATCAATTAAGTGCCAGAATAGATATTTTACGTGTTTAGCTGATCAGCGGATTAGGGCTGAAGCCCTTATCCGGCATGGCCTCTGCCAAAACACACACACACGCTGAAAATACTTGAAGAGTTTTCTTAGGGCACTTACCAGTATTGACTTAGTCTCTCATAGGGCCGAGTGCCTCTGTTCTGGCGATACGCCACCACTCGACTATCTAACTGAAGCGATTATCCTTTCTGATCGAGATTGTCACCGTGTAGATGTAGTTTTCCCGGTGACGTAGTGGCTTTCAGGATGAAAACGATTCAGGAATCAAGGAATGAGCGGATACGTCCCCAACCCATCGAAGAGTTACCGCAACAGCGGTACCGACTCCGTCGATATTCACGCTCAGCGTTGGGCGGAATACAAAGACCTCCCAACAAAGACTGAAACGAACCCCGCCACCAAAGGGTGTGTGTTCGCCAAGAGTTGTGATCTCGCAGACGGTGTGATCGATCACAAGAAGCCTGCTGGATTTATTCCGGTAGAGAGCCTGGCCAAATACGGAGAGTTCTCCCTCCTCGCCGGCCGCGAGACAGATGCTGCGGGAAATATCCAACTGAAAAAAATCAGCGGGAATGCCCTGCCCGCCGCCTTGGGAACTCTTTTATTGGGTGGTGCTGGCGCTGCGGCAGCCTCTTGTGGTGGACTGTGTACGGCTGGGACTGCTGGCGGCGCGAGTGTCGCAACTGGCTCTGCCGCAACAGGAGCCGCCGGTGGTACCGGCGTCGTCACTGCCGGGGTGGCTGCTGGCACCTTGGCAGGGATAGTCGCACTGCTGTGGCCTTCTAGCTTTGGTGACAGTTCCCTGTACACAGAAGACCAGCTTAAGTCACTGGCGAAGGCCCGCACTTGCATCCGCCTCCATATCGAGGAGCAGGCCGACGGAACCCTGAAGGGGTACGGGTACAACACCCAGAAGCGCAGCGACTGGGAAATGATTCCTGTCGTGGAGTTCACACAGCAGGGATCTCAGCAAGTCGCCGACTTCGGCGAAGGCGTAACCCTCATCTGGACGCCGTCGGTTGATCCATCGAGCACCTCTGGTATCCCGCCTTTAGAGGGCGCGCCTCAAGCGCCCCAAATTTGGATCTACCCACCAACGGAACAGGTCGACAGCATAATCGTCAGCCCGATCTACCCAGACCAGTACAAAGACTTCATCCTTGTTTTCCCGGCTGGTCCGGGTGTGTAACCCCTGTACATCGTGATGAATGTTCGCCTCAACCCAGGCACCGTAACCGGGCAGGGATAAGACGTGACAGGCATCTGGCTCGCTGGTACCAGCGTCGGGTTGGGATCGCCCGTGCCAACGCGAATTGCGGATCAGCTCAGGGGAAAGAGTTTCAGCAGCTTCGACGCCTTCAGAAAGGCATTCTGGATTGCGGTAGGAAGTGATGCGGAGTTGGCCAGTCAATTCAACGACAGCAACAAGGCCCGAATGCTTGAGGGCATGGCGTCTCGCGCTCGGGCAATTGATACCGTGGGTAAGCATCGTTCCTTCGAGCTTCACCACGGAGTTCCAGTTTCTGAAGGTGGAGAGGTGTACGACGTCGATAATCTAAGTGCCATGACACCAAAACACCATATTGATACACATCGGAGCTCGAAATGATCGCACTCAAAAACAGCCTATCCCAATACTCGGAGAGCGAATTTCTTGCATTGATTAAAGAAAATTGTAGCGCCTCAGGCACCGAAGACTATCAAGACAAGTTGCTGGAAAACTTCATCGAGGTAACTGGCAATCCTGCCGCCTCTGACTGGATTTATTACTCAGAAGACGGCGAGGACGATTCACCTAACGGCATTTTGCAAACCGTCAAAGTCTGGCGCGCAGCACAGGGCTTGCGGGGCTTCAAGGAGTAAAATAGGGGGAGCGCTGTTGGAGGGTAAAAAACTAAAAAGGGCCCGTTTGAGCCCTTTTTCAGGTGAAGCTATTTTACTTCTTCAACCATCCCTCGACGACGTCGGCGCCGTGTTCTGCTTTCCATTCTTTCAATGCTTTGTGATTCCCACCTTTGGTTTCGATCACTTCCCCAGTATTCGGGTTTTTGTAGACTTTGAGTTCGCGTGGTTTGCGTGTGCTGCCGGCCGGGGCCGCAGATTGGCGTCTGGCAGTCGTTTGCGGATCGAGTAGGTTGATGATGTGCTTCAGGCTAAAACCGTAATGCTCGAGCAGCTTGCGCAACTTGGTTTCGAACTCGATTTCTTTCTTCAGTCCATCATCACCTTTTAGTGCTTCCAGTGCCTGGAGTTGCTCGGCGAGATGTTTTTCCAGCTGACGGTATTCTGCGAGTTTGGACATTTTGATTCCCTTTTCTGAGCGTCTGTACTTGATTATTAGGATAGTAGTGTTGAATACAAGTTCAGCTCTATTTCCGGCGATTCAGTTGACTTTCTATGTGTGCCATTTCCGCTTTAATTGCGTTGATGGTCAGCGTTTGTATCGGGCTGATTTTGCCGGAACGCGCGTCGATGGTTTTAAGCAAAGCATTCAGATGGGCTTTCCGAATTTTGAGCGTGTCTGTAGTGGTCTAATGAAACCGGACACCCATTTAGGCGAGAATGCTCGCCAGATCGAGGTGTCAGATGACCAAACAACGCCGCTCCTTTACTCCTGAATTCAAGCGCGAGGCAGCCGACCTCGTGCTTAAACAAAACTACAGCTACATCGAAGCCAGCCGCTCACTAGGCATTGGTGAATCGGCATTACGCCGTTGGGTTGATCAGATTTAGAAAGAACATAAAGGCGTCACCCCGCAGAGTAAGGCGCTGACGCCGGAACAGCAAAAGATCCAGGAGCTGGAAGCCCGCATTGCTCGGCTTGAACGAGAAAAATCCATACTAAAAAAGGCTACCGCGTTCTTGATGTCGGAAGATCACGAGCGTTCGCGCTGATTGACCAGTTGAGCGCCCATGAGCCGGTTGATTGGCTGTGTAAGGTGTTTGCCGTCACCCGCTCGTGTTACTACGCCCAGCGCCTGCGACGCCGCACGCCCAATGTAGAACGGCTTCGATTGCGTAGCCGCGTCAGTGAACTGTTCTCGCAAAGCCGAAGCGCTGCGGGCAGTCGCAGCATCTTGTCGTTGATGCGTGAAGACGGTGAGCAACTTGGTCGATTCAAAGTGCGCAGCTTGATGCGCGAGCTTGATTTAGTTAGCAAACAACCCGGCTCTCACGCTTACAAACGAGCAACAGTAGAAAGGCTCGATATCCCGAATACGTTGAACCGTGAATTCGATGTACCAGCCCCCAATCAAGTCTGGTGCGGCGATATCACCTACATTTGGGCGCAAGGAAAGTGGCATTACCTGGCTGTCGTACTGGATCTTTGTGCGCGTCGGATCGTGGGTTGGGCGCTGTCGGAAAAGCCAGACGCTGAACTGGTGATCAAGGCGCTGGATATGGCCTACGAGCAACGTGGCCGGCCTTCGGGTCTGCTGTTCCACTCGGATCAAGGATCACAATATGCAAGCCGATTATTTCGCCAGCGGTTGTGGCGATACCGCATGCGCCAGAGCATGAGCCGGCCAGCGCGAGCCGAGGAAAAACTTAACGTCGTGTCCGGGATTAGTTGACCACTACAGTCAGACCAGCTCGCGCTGTTCTGTAGTGGCTTGTTCATTACGTTCATCCTTGCGTTGTTCCGGATTGCTCACATCTTCGGGCTGTTGCAGTATCGGCAGACTGTCGAGCTGCGCTAAGTCTCGCGCGCTGTATTGACGAGAGCGATCTATTAGCTCGTGCCATGTCCATCGCCCATGATTTTCGCCTTGCTCGGGTACGGCCAGTTTCATAAGCCCTACCTGATCAAGTCCCAGCAGGTTGTAGTTTGCCCACAGCTTTCCGCCTACCTCGAACAACGCTTTAGCGGTCTCGTTCCACTGCTCCTCGAGTACCGTCTTCGAGAGCCACAGAGCGTTGCGTTCTATCCCCTCATACTTTTCCTGTGCTTCGGCGATGTATTTATCTACGGTGACCAGCTCCTGCTCCAGTGCGACCATGATCAGGGTTTGCCGACGGTTATGTTCGGCGGCCGCTGTCAGGTTCTTCGCGGCCTTTTGTGCGTCGGCGTTCGCGGTCTTCTCTCCTTCGGTGTCGCCCCATGCGACGGCCTGCGCGTACGCAGTGGCAGCGTCCGTTTCGTCCTGACGGGCTTTGGTCATGTCCTCTACCGCCTGTTGTTGGATCTGTTCCAGGCGGGTGCTTAGACTCTGCCGCTTTTCCTTCAGCTCCTGCTCATCAGCCTTCCAGTTATTCATCGCCTCGACGTAACCCGCCATCAGGGAATCGCAATTGGCGAGGTTTTCACGGCGACTGATCTTCCGATCTAATAGGTCGGCATTGAGATTGCGCGAATCGAAATTCCTTTTCAGCTCGTTGTGCTTGTCCCGTAGCTCGCGTTTTCGATCCGGCTCTATGGGGTCTTCACTTTCCAGCACTGTCTCAAGTGGCAGCATTTCGGCGTGTAGTCGTTCTGCCTCGCTGAGCAGTTGGTCGCGACGGTCTTTCAAGTCTTGAATCTCAGTCATCTGTTTAGTCTCTGTTCAATTCGATTGTGGGTTGGTTGAGTGGCTGGCGAGGCCGGAAACGAGCCGGCGCTACCTCGATCAGCAGAGATGCTCTCAGGCAGCCCGAGCCTCGCTCTCATCCATTCCCGGAATCGTCTTCACGACGTAGCAGCGTTGCGTGCCTAGCCCGGGCAACCGGATAGAACTCGATGCTTTGCCATCACCACTCGGCTCCAGAACGCCGCGTTGTAGCAACTCCTTGTTCACTGCGTTGATGTTCATGCCTCGGAAGACCTCCGAGCGCCATGCTTCGGGCAGCACGTAATAGGTGTTGGTGGTGTGCAAGGAGTCGCCCAAGCCGTGCTCCAGCGTCTTGCGAAAGCCGAGGCGGTCGATGGTGCGCGGGCCGTGTTCGTCGATCTTTGCCGCCGCCGATTCCCAGCGAGTGAAACGGCTTTCGCCGAAGCGCTCGATGACCTGGCGCAGCCGCGCCAAGATCGCATCACCTTCGAAGTTCCCGGCGCCGCCACGCTCGTTTATCCATGCGTTGAGGCACACGCGAGCAGCGGTGGTGGCAGTTCCATCAGGCCAGCCGGTGATACCCATCGCGGTGACCAGCTCACCGGCTGCGGCCGCGAGGCCGAACCGAGCAGCCGCACGGTGCGCTTGTCCGCTGGCCGAGGCCGGTAGCGATTGGGCGATAAACCCTTCCAATGTGCGGCGCAGGATCGCGGACCAGCCATGACGTTTGCCCGGCTCGCACAGCGCTGTGAGGAACGCGGTGAGTGGAGTGCCGTAATACTTCGCTACCCGCGCCTTGAGTGCGTCGGCGGGTGACGCCGCATCCTCAAAGCCGTTCAACGCATCGAACATGCCGAGGCCTTTGCTCGCATCGGCCGGAACGGCGAGCATGCGTACCTCCATGCCCGCTTTCAGTTCCTTGTTGGCTTCGGCCATGTGCTGGGCCAGCGTCTTCTCTCCGGTGGAGAGAAACAGCAGACGCCACTCTTGTACCTGTCGGCCTGCTTGCCCTCGATCATTGGCGCGTGCCTTGCCAGTGCCGTTGCCGAGCATGTACACCGTCTCGCCAATGATGCGTGGATCGCACATGCCGATTTCATCCAGCACCAGGAGCCCGTCGGAGTGCGCGGCGGCGATGGATTCCAGCGCGTTGTCGGTGGAGCGCCACGAACGCACCAGACGCGGCCCGCCGTAGATCGAGGCAGCCACTTGCAGGTGCGTGGTCTTGCCGCCTGAGCTGTCGCCGTACAAGTGGAAGCCGCCCGACTCATGGCCGAGCATGTGCAGCAGCGGGCCAGCAAAGGCCACGCCGACGACGAACGCCAAGCGATGGTTACCGACGCACAATGCGCCGATCTGCTCCTGCCATTGCTCAAGTGTGCCCGCTTCGCTGATCGGCGGAAGCTGAGAGCCGGCCTCGTAGAAGTGCAGGTGTTCGCTGTGCGCACCGACTTGCTGCTCGGGCAGCAGAAAAGCGTTGTCGTGCCAACCCAAGCAGGTAACCAGTCGTGCCCTTTGCGCGCTGTTGAAGTCGCCGAAGTAACTTTGCAGGTCGTTGCGTGCATTGCGTCCGGAGCGACTACCGGCCAGACGCAGACCCATATCCACCAAACGCCTGCCAGCGGTCACTGTGTGCTTTGACCGTGCCGTAATGCCCGCCGCCAAATAGGTCGCGCAATGCCTGCGGCCCTGCATAGCTCAGTTGCCGGCCATAGCGCCCATCCCGCCTACCTACCAATGCCATGATCAAACTCCTCTCGAAGCCAAAACTTTTAAAACTTTCCCCACGTCATCCCGCCACGAATGTTGAGTGTTATCAGGGATCAAGGCCCCTGCGACCTGTGAGGTTTGTCCACTAACGCGAGACTGGCGGCTCCTTACGACCGGGAGCTTGGGCATCTCATGATCTGGCCTCCTGAACACTTCCGAGGAAGTGGGCGGGTGGAGGCTGCATTGGCTGACGAGACCAGCGCCGCGAGATCCTGAGTCAGGTGAAGGCAGTGAAGCGATGACCGGGGCATGCCTGACTGTCAGCCAGGTGCAGTCCATTCCCTGGGCTGCGGCACCATCATCGGCTTCGCTGTTGCCGGTGACTTCGGTGTTTGTCACGCCGATTGTCACGAGGGGGAATGCCGCAAAGCCTTGTACGAGGTGGGCTGCAGCAGCGGTAGGAGCGCCCGTCTCTTTCCGGGAGAAAGAGACGAGCGCAGGTTGGCGCAAGGAAATGGCCAAGCGGATAGGTTGCTGCAGAGCAGCTATGAAAGGGGAAGATTTGCCGCAGTCGGCACACTGATAAAAGTAGGCATCCATCACATCGCTGTGACCGTGCGAGCCGCCGGACGCTAATCGCACTTTGGGAGAACCACCACGGTGTGGCGTAGCCTTAAAGGTTCTGGCTACCTGGGTTGCTGTCAACGACAGCACTTTGCCCGATCTTTTCTACGCCTGTGGATAATTCGGGTCAAGGTTCGATTTTTCGAGAATTCTGCGGCTGCGGATGAAATTATCCAGCGGTGGAAATCAGTGGTTTTCCACAGACAGCTGTATGGGCTTTAGATTTTTTAAGTGAGGTCCATCCAAGCAGGGCGGCTTTGCAGCCCTGTTTGAATGGACCCGCGTGGAAGGCTGGGCTGTGGAGATCTCTCCGTCTTACCAGTGTTGGAATGCGCCACCGTAGTTTTGCAAGGCGATGATGTTGTCGTCGACCGGGTCGAATTGGTGAGGCGTCACGTGATCACTGAGTCGCCGTTGAGTCTGTCTCGATAGGCAACTTTTGGAGGTGATCATCTTTGTGTGTATGGGATACTGTTAGAGGCGGTGCAGAAGGGCGTGCGAGGAACTGATTAACGCGAGTATCAAATTGATCGCGAAGGTTGGTTGTAATGCCTTCTTTGAGGGCGTCGAGATAGTCTGCATACCACTGCATCATGATCCGACGTTGCGGCAGGTATAGGGCTTGATTGTACTCACCAGAGATGCCGCCCTCGACGTGAGCCAGCTGGCTTTCGACATGGTCCTTCAACCAGCCATGTTCGCGCAGCAGCGTGCTTGCGGTATGACGAGTGCCATGGCTGACGAGTCGTCCTTTATAGCCGATCTTGGCGAACACCAGGTTGATCGTGTTTTCACTGATGACTGGCTGCTTTTCACCATTGCCTGGGAATAGATACCGACTGCGGCCAGTGCTTTGGTTCAGTTTGGTAAGCATGGCGATCAATTGATGAGGTAGAGGACTGACGTAGTCTCTGCGCATCTTCATGCGGGCGGCCGGGATGGTCCAAATCCCTTCCTCAAAATCGATTTCCTCCCATTTTGCGTAGCGAACCATGCCGGGGCGGCTCGCCGTCAGAATTGTCATCCATGATGCAATCCTCGCTGGTAGCCGGCTGGTGGTCTTGCTTAAGGCCCGGAGAAACTCAGGTAGTTCGTGTTCGTGCAGATGTGGATAGTGTTGAGTGGGCGGTGGGGCTATCGCAATGGCATGGAGTTCGGAGGCTGGATTGTGTTCGCACAGGCCGCGTGCAATGGCTTGACTGAAAATCTGTTTCAGCCAGGTCCGGGTCTTGTCCGCAACATTGAAGGCGCCTCGTTTTTCGATGCAGGCCTGCAGTTTTGCGCAGTCGCTTCGCGTGATGAGCTCTAGTTGCTTCTCGCCGAGAGCGGGCAGTAGATCCTTATCGAGATAGTCGCGAATCTTCTTCAGCGTCGCGCTGCTGCGGCCGGAGTCCGATTTGAATTGGTACCAGTACTCCGCGGCTCGCCTGAAGGTGTTGAGCCCGGCCTCCTGCTGTCGCAGCTTGTCATCGCGGCGTTTGGCGCCGGGGTTGGTGCCTTGCTTGAGTAGGTTGCGGCATTCAGCAGCTCGTTCACGGGCTTCCTGCAAGGAGATATGCGGATACACGCCCAGTGACATGCGCGCCGCCCGACCCTGATACGTGTACCGGAAGTGCCAATACTTGCTGCCGTTGGGTTTCACCAGCAGGGCAAGACCCGAACTATCACTCAACGTGAACGGTCTGTCGGCAGGCTTGGACGCTTTGATTTGCAAGGCGGTCAATGGCATCGCTGTACACCTCCGGTTCTCGAACTGGATATGTACAGAAAATGTACCAAAAAGAGCCTGGCTGGCAAGGGACGGGGATGGAACCCCAGAGACCAAAAAGCCCGCAGTTAGCGGGCTCTAGGGGTGTTGCGTAGACGTCCTTGGACGTCTATGTACATCAAATGGTGCCCCGAGGGAGACTCGAACTCCCACTTCTCTCGAAAACGGATTTTGAATCCGCCGCGTCTACCAATTCCGCCATCAGGGCTCAATGGCGGCGAAGTATAGAGACGTGCCTACCGTTGGTCAATCAGGTTTCATGGTCAATTTTGGCTATTTCCGCTAAACTTTCCGGCCCTGCTAGACGAACCCCATCATGCGTGTTGCTGACTTTACCTTCGAGCTCCCTGATTCGCTGATCGCCCGCCACCCCCTGGCCGAGCGTCGTGCGAGTCGCCTGTTGACCCTGGATGGGCTCACCGGCGCCCTGGCCCACCGTCAATTCACTGATTTGCTTGAGCATTTGCGCCCGGGCGACTTGATGGTGTTCAACAATACCCGGGTGATTCCGGCGCGCCTGTTTGGCCAGAAGGCCTCCGGCGGCAAGCTGGAAATCCTCGTGGAACGGGTGCTCGACAGTCACCGTGTGCTGGCCCACGTGCGCTCCAGCAAGTCGCCGAAACCGGGCTCGAAGATCCTGATCGACGGCGGTGGCGAGGCCGAGATGCTGGCCCGCCACGACACCCTGTTCGAGCTGGGGTTTGCAGAGGAAGTGTTGCCGCTGCTGGAGCGCGTCGGCCATATGCCGTTGCCTCCTTATATAGACCGCCCGGACGAAGATTCGGACCGCGAGCGTTATCAGACCGTATATTCCGAGCGCCTGGGCGCGGTGGCCGCGCCGACCGCGGGGCTGCACTTCGACCAGCCGCTGCTGGAGGCGATTGCCGCCAAGGGCGTCGAGACCGCGTTCGTGACCCTGCATGTCGGCGCCGGGACCTTCCAGCCGGTGCGGGTGGAGCGCATCGAAGATCACCATATGCACAACGAATGGCTGGAAGTCAGTCAGGACGTGGTGGATGCGGTAGCCGCCTGCCGCGCGCGCGGCGGTCGGGTGGTGGCGGTGGGGACCACCAGCGTGCGTTCCCTGGAAAGCGCGGCGCGCGATGGCGTGCTCAAGCCGTTCAGCGGCGACACCGACATCTTTATCTACCCGGGCCGGCCGTTCCATGTGGTCGATGCCCTGGTCACCAACTTCCATTTGCCCGAATCCACGCTGTTGATGCTGGTTTCGGCGTTCGCCGGTTATCCCGAAGCCATGGCCGCCTACAAGGCTGCCGTCGAGCATGGATACCGCTTTTTCAGCTACGGTGATGCGATGTTCATCACCCGCAATCCCGCGCCACACGGCCCTGAGGATCAAGCATGAGTCGCACCTGTCGTATGTCTTTCGAGCTGCTCGCCACCGATGGCAAGGCTCGTCGCGGTCGTCTGACCTTCCCCCGCGGCACTGTGGAAACCCCGGCTTTCATGCCCGTGGGCACCTACGGCACGGTCAAGGGCATGCTGCCGCGGGACATCGTCGCCACCGGCGCCGAAATCATCCTGGGCAACACCTTCCACCTGTGGCTGCGCCCGGGCACCGAAGTGATCAAGAAGCACGGCGACCTGCATGACTTCATGCAGTGGAAAGGCCCGATCCTCACCGACTCCGGCGGTTTCCAGGTGTTCAGCCTGGGCGCCATGCGCAAGATCAAGGAGGAGGGCGTGACCTTCGCCTCGCCGGTCGACGGCGCCAAAGTCTTCATGGGCCCGGAAGAGTCGATGCAGGTCCAGCGCGACCTGGGCTCGGACATCGTGATGATCTTCGACGAATGCACCCCGTACCCGGCCGACGAAGACGTCGCACGGGTGTCCATGGAGCTGTCGCTGCGCTGGGCCCAGCGCTCGAAGAATGCCCATGGCGACAATACGGCGGCGCTGTTCGGCATCGTCCAGGGCGGCATGCACCAGGACCTGCGCATGCGTTCCCTGGAAGGCCTGGACAAGATCGGCTTCGACGGCCTGGCCATTGGCGGCCTGTCGGTGGGCGAGCCCAAGCACGAGATGATCAAGGTGCTGGACTACCTGCCAGGCCAGATGCCAGCAGACAAACCTCGTTACCTTATGGGTGTTGGCAAGCCGGAAGATCTGGTTGAGGGTGTGCGCCGCGGTGTGGACATGTTCGATTGCGTGATGCCAACCCGTAATGCCCGCAATGGGCACTTGTTCATTGACACTGGCGTGCTGAAGATCCGCAACGCGTTCCATCGCCATGATGATTCGCCGCTGGATCCGACCTGCGATTGCTATACCTGCCAGAACTTCTCCCGTGCTTATCTGCATCATCTGGACAAGTGCGGCGAAATGCTGGGGAGCATGCTCAATACCATCCATAATTTGCGTCATTACCAACGGCTTATGGCTGGTTTGCGCGAGGCTATTCAACAGGGTACATTGGCCGCCTTTGTCGATTCCTTCTATGCCAAACGCGGGTTGCCCGTGCCGCCTTTAGAATAAGTTCTAAAGACGTTTAGACCCACTTTTGCAATTATCCGGAGTGTTACATGAGCTTTTTTATCTCGACTGCAATGGCTGATGCTGCTGCACCTGCTGCTGGCCCTGCCGGCACTGGCTTTGAGTGGATTTTCCTGGTCGGTTTCCTGGTCATCTTCTACCTAATGATCTGGCGTCCGCAGGCCAAGCGCGCCAAAGAGCAAAAGAACCTGCTGGGCAGCCTGCAGAAAGGTGACGAAGTTGTGACTACTGGCGGTATCGCCGGCAAGATCACCAAAGTGACCGACGACTTCGTAGTGCTGGAAGTTTCCGACACTATCGAGATGAAGTTTCAGAAAGGCGCGATCGCTGCCACGCTGCCAAAAGGCACGCTGAAGGCGATCTAAGTTTCAACTTTTACCAATCGACGGGGCGCGCAAGGCGCCCCGCTTCATAAACGGGCGGCGTGATGCTGAACAAATACCCTCTGTGGAAATACGTACTGATCCTGGCGGTGCTGGCGATCGGTTTTATTTATTCCGCTCCCAATCTATACCCTGATGATCCGGCCATTCAGGTCAGCGGCGCGAGCACCGCGTTGCAGGTCACTCAGGCGGATCTGGATCGTGCGAGCAAAGCGCTCACCGACGCCGGGATCAACGTCAAGGCAGCGACCATCGCGGCCAAGGGCAAGGGCGGCCTGTTGCGTCTGACCAAGCAGGAAGACCAGCTTCCAGCCAAGGACGTCGTGCGCAAGGCCCTGGGTGACGACTACGTCGTTGCATTGAACCTGGCACAAACCACCCCGCAATGGCTGCGCAACCTCGGCGCGCATCCGATGAAGCTGGGCCTGGACTTGTCCGGTGGTGTGCACTTCCTGCTGGAAGTGGACATGGAAAAAGCCCTCGACGCACGCCTGAAAGTCTACGAAGGCGATGTGAAGAGCCTGCTGCGTAAAGAGCGTCTGCGCTATCGCAGCCTGCCGCAGCTGGGCGGTGCCATTCAACTGGGCTTCAGCGACGAAGCGACCCGTGAACAGGCCCGTGCGCTGATCCGCAAGAACTTCAACGATTTCGACATTGTTCCGGCCGACCTCAATGGTCAGGCGGTGCTGCGTCTGGCGATGACCCCGGCCAAGCTGGCGGAAATCCGTGAATACTCCATCAAGCAGAACTTGACCACGGTGCGTAACCGCGTCAACGAGCTGGGTGTTGCCGAGCCTCTGGTTCAGCGCCAGGGTGCCAACCGTATCGTGGTTGAGCTGCCGGGCGTACAGGACACCGCTGAAGCCAAGCGTATCCTGGGCAAGACGGCCAACCTTGAGTTCCGTCTGGCCGCCGAGCCGGGCGCTTCGAAAGCCACTTCCGAGTCTTTCGAGTTCCGTGAAGGCAACCGTCCTCCTGCGCTGATCGAGCGTGGCCTGATCATCACCGGTGACCAGGTGACCGACGCCCAGGCGGGCTTCGACGAGCATGGTCGTCCACAGGTGAACATCAAGCTCGATGGCCACGGCGGCGAGCTGATGAGCCGTTCGACTCGCAGCAATGTCGGTCGCAGCATGGCGGTGATCTTCATCGAGCAGAAGCCGACCACCACTTACACCAAGCAAGTGGTCGACGGTGTCGAGAAAGACGTCGCGGTGCAGAGCTTCAAGGAAGAGAAGAAGATCATCAGCCTGGCGACCATTCAGTCGCCGCTGGGTAGCCAGTTCCGCATCACCGGCCTGAACGGCCAGGGCGAGTCCTCCGAGCTGGCGCTGCTGCTGCGTGCCGGTGGTCTGGCTGCACCGATGTACTTCGCCGAAGAGCGCACCATCGGCCCGAGCCTGGGTGCCGACAACATCACCAAGGGTATCGATGCGTCGCTGTGGGGCATGCTGTTCGTGTCGCTGTTCATCATCGCCATCTACCGTTTCTTCGGCATCATCGCCACCGTGGCGCTGGCGCTGAACATGGTGTTGCTGCTGGCCCTGATGTCCTTGCTGGGGGCTACGCTGACCCTGCCGGGTATCGCCGGTATCGTGCTGACCATGGGTATGGCGGTGGACGCCAACGTACTGATCTTCTCGCGGATACGTGAAGAGATCGCCGCCGGCATGACCGTGCAGCGGGCAATCAACGAAGGCTTCGGCCGGGCATTCACCGCGATTCTCGACTCCAACCTGACCACGTTGCTGGTCGGCGGGATTCTCTTTGCCATGGGCACCGGCCCGGTCAAAGGCTTTGCGGTGACCATGTCCCTCGGGATCTTTACCTCGATGTTCACGGCCATCTGGCTGACCCGCGCGATGGTCAACCTGATCTTCGGCGGTCGTGACTTCAAGAAGTTGTGGATTTAAGGGGCTGCCATGTTACGTACTATCAACTTCATGGGCGTGCGGAACGTTGCGTTCGGCGTCACTTTGCTCCTGACCGTTCTGGCGCTGTTCAGCTGGTTCCACAAGGGGTTGAACTATGGCCTGGACTTTACCGGCGGTACGCTCATCGAGCTGACCTACGAGCGTCCGGCGGATGTGATGAAGGTTCGTGCTCAACTGAGCGAGTCCGGCTATCACGAAGCGATCGTGCAAAGCTTCGGTGCGACCACCGACCTGTTGGTGCGGATGCCGGGTGAAGACCCGCAACTGGGCCACCAGGTGGCGGAGGCGCTGCAGAAGACCGGCGGCGACAACCCGGCGCAGGTCAAGCGCGTCGAGTTCGTCGGCCCGCAAGTGGGTGAAGAGCTGCGCGACCAGGGCGGCCTCGGCATGCTGATGGCGCTGGGCGGCATCCTGATCTACCTGGCCTTCCGCTTTCAGTGGAAGTTCGCGGTCGGCGCCATCGTCTCCCTGATCCACGACGTGGTGGTGACCGTGGGTATCCTGTCGTTCTTCCAGATCACCTTCGACCTGACGGTGCTGGCGGCGGTACTGGCGATCATTGGCTACTCGCTCAACGACACCATCGTGGTGTTCGACCGGGTGCGTGAGAACTTCCGTGTGCTGCGCAAGGCCAGCCTGATCGAGAACATCAACATCTCGACCACTCAGACCCTGTTGCGCACCATGGCGACCTCGATCTCCACCCTGCTGGCGATCGCGGCACTGCTGTTCTTCGGTGGCGACAACCTGTGGGGCTTCTCCATCGCCTTGTTCGTCGGTGTCCTGGCGGGTACCTACTCGTCGATCTACATCGCCAACGTGGTGCTGATCTGGCTGAACCTGAGCAGTGAGGACCTGATTCCTCCGGCCAATACCGAGAAGGAAGTCGACGACCGTCCATAACGGTTTCCGCTTCCCGGCAAGCAGTCGAAAAGGCGCGAGTATTGAACTCGCGCCTTTTTTTATGCTCCAAGGCTGGGAGAAGCGCGGGCTTGTCCCGCTTGTGATGGTCAGGAGGTTCACGTGAACAAGTCGATGCTGGTTGGTGCGGTATTAGGTGCCGTCGCTGTGACTGCTGGGGGGGCTGTTGCCACCTACAAGCTGGTCAATAGTGGCCCTGAGTATGCGCAGGTGCTGGCAGTTCAGCCGGTCAAACAACAGATCAAAACACCGCGTGAAGTGTGCAAGGACGTCACCGTGACCCGTCAGGCTCCGGTGAAGGATCAACATCAGATCGCCGGTACGGTGGTCGGTGCGCTGGCCGGTGGCCTGCTGGGCAACCAGATCGGCGGCGGTACGGGCAAGAAGATCGCCACGGTCGCTGGTGCGGTCGGCGGTGGTTACGCCGGTAACAAGGTGCAGGAAGGCATGCAGGAGCGTGATACCTACACCACCACTCAGACTCGCTGCAACACGGTCAACGACATCAGCGAAAAGGTCGTGGGTTATGACGTGAAGTACGAGCTGAACGGCAAGCAGGGTCAGGTGCGTATGGATCGTGATCCAGGCAGCCAGATTCCGGTCAACAAGGAAGGTCAGTTGATCCTGGGCCAGAACCAGCCGGTGCAATAAGCATTCAGTGTTATCATGAAAAAGCACCCTGCGGGGTGCTTTTTTATTGCCTGCAGGTTTTTGAGGCTTCTACAGAGAGAGTTGTTTTCCGATAAACCCCAGGCATAAAAAAAGCACCCCGAGGGGTGCTTTTTTGTCGCTGGCGCTTAGCGCTTCAGCGAAGCCGGCAGGTGCGGCTGGATGGCGGTGAGGACCGCCTTGAAGCATTTTGTGTTGCCGGCAACCACGTGGCCTTTTTCCAGGAAGTCGTGACCGCCGGTGAAGTCGCTCACCAGGCCGCCGGCCTCTTGGATCAGCAGGGCGCCCGCAGCCATGTCCCACTCGGACAGGCCCGATTCCCAGAAGGCGTCGAAACGACCGGCAGCCACGTAGGCCAGGTCCAGGCTGGCAGCGCCGGCGCGGCGGATGCCGGCGGTCTGGCCGACCAGGGCGCGGAACATGCCCAGGTAGTTGTCGAGGTTGTCCATCTGATCGTCACGGAACGGGAAGCCGGTACCCAGCAGGGCGCCGTCCAGGCTGGTGCGGCCGCTGACGCGCAGGCGACGACCGTTCAGTTGGGCGCCGCGACCACGGCTGGCGGTGAATTCTTCCTGGCGCACCGGGTCCAGAACCACGGCGTGTTCCAGGCGGCCGCGGTATTTGCAGGCGATGCTGACAGCGAAATGAGGAATGCCGCGCAGGAAGTTGGTGGTGCCATCCAGTGGGTCGATGATCCACAGGTAGTCTTCGCCTTCGCCGCTGCCAGCGTGCAGGCCGGTTTCTTCACCGAGAATGCCGTGAGTCGGGTAGGCCTTGCGCAATGCGTCGATGATCTTCTGCTCGGCAGCGCGATCAACTTCGGATACGTAGTCTTTGGCGTCTTTTTCGTCGACCTTGATGGTATCCAGGCGCTCGATGGAGCGGAAAATCAGTTCACTGGCGCTGCGGGCGGCGCGCAGCGCGATATTCAGCATTGGCTGCATGGATAGGTCACCTAAGGTTGTTAAAGAAAGCCGAGCATTCTAGCAGAAAACTTTTGCAGATGAAGGTCGACATTCGCTCCGCTTGCCTTGATCTGCCACTCAAGCCCATAAATACGCGCACATTTTGACGAGTGGTGGTTCGTCTGGAGCTGGTCGGCTTCTATAAGGTGCGATCCAGAAGCAGTTATTTTTGAGGCGGGAGCGCTGGCTGTTCTGTAAGATTTGCTCCCCTTTCCCGTGTCCGAGAGCGCCTCCCTTGCTGCAGAACATTCGTGTCGTCCTGGTCAATACCAGTCATCCCGGAAACATCGGCGGGGCTGCGCGTGCCATGAAGAACATGGGGCTGTCGCGGCTGGTGCTGGTCGAGCCGCGGATTTTCCCGTCCCATGAGGCCGATGCGCGCGCCTCCGGTGCCACCGACATTCTGGAAAACGCTCAGGTGGTCGCCACTTTGGAGGATGCCCTGGCTGGCTGCACCCTGGTGTTTGGCACCAGCGCCCGTGATCGGCGTATTCCCTGGCCGTTGCTTGATCCCCGGGAGTCCGGGGTCAAGGTGGTGCAAGAGGCAGGGCAGGGCGCCGAAATTGCCTTGGTCTTCGGTCGTGAGGATTCCGGCCTGACCAATGACGAGCTGCAGCGATGTCATTTTCACGTGCATATCCCTTCGGACCCGGAGTTCAGCTCGCTGAACCTGGCGACGGCGGTGCAGGTGCTGGCTTATGAAGTGCGTATGTCCTGGCTGGCGGCCGAAGGCCAGCCGAGCAAGGTCGAGAAGGATGAAGTGGCGTCGCCGCGCAGTGATGAGCTGGCGACCATGGACGAACTGGAGCGGTTCTACGAGCATCTGGAGCAGACGCTGGTGGCCATCGACTTCCTCGATCCGGAAAAACCACGGCACTTGATGGCGCGCCTGCGCCGGTTGTACGGACGCAGCTCGGTGAGCCGGGCGGAAATGAATATTTTGCGTGGCATCCTCACGGAGACCCAGAAAGCGGCCCGTGGCGAGCTCCTTAAGCGGAAGAATGATGATGTTTGAGCGTTTGCGTGAAGATATCCAGAGTGTTTTCCATCGTGACCCGGCGGCGCGTAATGCATTCGAGGTCCTGACCTGCTACCCGGGCATGCATGCCATCTGGATTCATCGCCTGTCCGGCGCGTTGTGGGGCATGGGTTGGAAGTGGCTGGCGCGCCTGGTGTCGAACTTCGGGCGCTGGTTGACCGGGATCGAGATTCACCCGGGGGCCAAGGTCGGTCGCCGCTTCTTTATCGATCACGGCATGGGCATCGTCATTGGCGAGACCGCCGAGATCGGTGACGACGTCACCCTCTATCAGGGTGTGACCCTGGGCGGCACCAGCTGGAACAAGGGCAAGCGTCATCCGACCCTGGAAGATGGCGTGGTGGTGGGGGCGGGCGCCAAGGTGCTGGGGCCGTTCACTGTAGGGGCGGGCGCCAAGGTCGGCTCCAATGCGGTGGTGACCAAGGCGGTGCCGGCGGGCGCCACGGTGGTGGGTATTCCCGGGCGTATCATCGTCAAGTCCGATGACGAGCAGGAAGCCAAGCGCAAGGCCATGGCCGAGAAGCTCGGCTTCGATGCCTATGGGGTCAGCGAGGACATGCCGGATCCGGTGGCGCGGGCCATTGGCCAGTTGCTCGATCACCTGCAGGCCGTCGATGGACGTCTGGAGGGTATGTGCGGGGCCTTGAAGGATCTGGGCAGTAACTACTGTGCCAAGGATCTGCCGGCGCTGCGCGATGAGGACTTCGCGGGCGTCAAGGACAAGGGCGACAGCCAGGTCGGCTGAGCCTTTCGGGCACTTTGGCGTTGATCGCGAGCAGGTTCGCTTTGTCGAAGTGAGCCTGCTTGCGCAACGTCCAAAAGGGCGTTGGCGACCCATTAGTCACCGAGTAAATCCAGGGCGTGCCATTACCCTGCAGACTTTGCTATGATTCGCGCGCTCTTTTGCGGGTAAACCTGACTAAAGTAGTAGGTCTTATAGTTGACTTAATTACTCGGGAATTGCATACTCGCTCCCATCCCGAAACACTCCGTGGTACTTGTCCATGCGACTGACTACAAAAGGCCGATACGCGGTAACAGCCATGCTTGACTTGGCGTTGCACGCGCAACATGGGCCGGTGTCCCTGGCCGATATCTCTGAGCGCCAAGGCATCTCCCTGTCCTATCTCGAACAGCTCTTCGCCAAGCTGCGCCGCAGCAATCTGGTGTCCAGCGTGCGTGGTCCAGGCGGTGGCTACCAGCTGTCGCGTGACATGCAAGGCATTCAGGTGGCCCAGGTGATCGATGCGGTGAACGAGTCGGTCGATGCAACCAAATGCCAGGGCCAGGGCGATTGCCATTCCGGCGACACCTGTCTGACCCACCACTTGTGGTGCGATCTGAGCCTGCAGATTCACGAATTTCTGAGCGGTATCAGCTTGGCTGACCTTGTGACTCGCCGTGAGGTGCAAGAAGTAGCCCAGCGTCAGGATCAGCGCCGCTGTAATGGTAAGGCGCAGCACCTGGACAAGATTGAAGCGTCCGCCGTCGAATGACAGCCAAAGAGCTAGCGGCACGCCAGCCAGCCTGATTTAGGAGAGAGTCCATGAAATTGCCGATTTACCTTGATTACTCAGCGACCACCCCGGTTGATCCGCGTGTCGCGCAAAAGATGAGTGAATGCCTGCTGGTCGACGGAAACTTCGGTAACCCGGCGTCCCGCTCCCACGTGTTCGGCTGGAAAGCCGAAGAGTCGGTGGAAAATGCCCGTCGCCAAGTGGCTGACCTGGTCAATGCCGACCCGCGTGAAATTGTCTGGACCTCCGGTGCCACCGAGTCCGACAACCTGGCAATCAAGGGTGTCGCGCATTTCTACCACACCAAGGGCAAACACCTGATCACCTCGAAGATCGAGCACAAGGCTGTCCTGGACACCATGCGCCAACTCGAGCGTGAAGGCTTCGAAGTCACCTACATCGAGCCAGGCGAAGACGGCCTGATCACTCCGGCCATGGTTGAAGCTGCCCTGCGCGACGACACCATCCTGGTTTCGATCATGCACGTGAACAACGAAATCGGCACCATCAACGACATCGCCGCCATCGGTGAGCTGACTCGTTCCAAAGGCATTCTGTTCCACGTCGATGCGGCTCAGTCCACTGGCAAGGTCGACATCGACTTGCAGGCGCTGAAAGTCGACCTGATGTCCTTCTCCGCCCACAAGACCTACGGTCCTAAAGGTATCGGCGCGCTGTACGTCAGCCGCAAACCGCGGGTTCGCCTCGAAGCGACCATGCACGGCGGTGGTCACGAGCGCGGCATGCGTTCCGGCACCCTGGCCACCCACCAGATCGTTGGCATGGGCGAAGCCTTCCGTGTAGCCAAGGAAGACATGGCTGCCGAAAACCTGCGTATCAAGGCGTTGAGCGACCGCTTCTACAAGCAGGTCGAGCACCTGGAGGAGCTGTACATCAACGGCAGCATGACCTCCCGCGTGCCGCACAACCTGAACCTGAGCTTCAACTACGTCGAAGGCGAGTCGCTGATCATGGCGCTCAAGGACCTGGCGGTTTCCTCCGGTTCGGCCTGCACCTCGGCTTCGCTGGAGCCTTCGTACGTACTGCGCGCCCTGGGCCGCAACGACGAACTGGCACACAGCTCGATCCGCTTCACCTTCGGCCGCTTCACCACCGAAGAAGAAATCGATTATGCCGCGCAGAAAGTCTGCGAGGCCGTGACCAAGCTGCGCGCTCTGTCGCCGCTGTGGGACATGTACAAAGACGGCGTCGATATCTCGAAGATCGAGTGGGCGGCACACTAAATATAGAAGCCGCCAGGTACAGCTCCTGTAGCGACGCGGCGACTGACGCAGGCGTAACTACAGGGGCTCAAGAGCGGCCCTGATGAGTGAGGATTAAGAATCATGGCTTACAGCGAAAAGGTCATCGACCACTACGAGAACCCGCGCAACGTCGGCAAGATGAACGCGGAAGATCCTGATGTCGGCACCGGCATGGTCGGCGCTCCGGCGTGCGGCGACGTGATGCGCCTGCAGATCAAGGTCAACGAGCAGGGCATCATCGAAGACGCCAAGTTCAAGACCTACGGTTGCGGTTCGGCGATCGCCTCCAGCTCCCTGGCTACCGAGTGGATGAAAGGCAAGACTCTGGATGAGGCAGAGACCATCAAGAACACTCAGCTGGCTGAAGAGCTGGCCCTGCCGCCAGTGAAAATCCACTGCTCGGTACTCGCCGAAGACGCCATCAAGGCCGCCGTTCGCGACTACAAGCAGAAGAAAGGCCTGATCTGATTTTCGCGGATCAGCTTTCACAGATTGAGCGACAAGTAAGGAGTCACGATGGCTATCAGCATGACAGAAGCGGCTGCTCAACACGTGCGGCGCTCCCTCAACGGGCGCGGCAAAGGTGATGGGATTCGTCTGGGTGTTCGCACCACGGGCTGTTCCGGCCTTGCCTATGTCCTGGAGTTCGTCGACGAGATCGGTGAAGACGATCAGGTGTTCGAGAGTCATGGCGAGAAAGTGATCATCGATCCGAAAAGCCTGACCTACCTGGATGGCACCGAACTGGACTTCGTCAAGGAAGGGTTGAACGAGGGCTTCAAGTTCAACAACCCCAACGTGCGCGGTGAATGTGGCTGCGGCGAAAGCTTCAACATCTGAGGCAGCTCGTGGGTACTCCTTGTCATTTCGCTTTATTTGAGCTGCAACCGAGCTTCCGCCTGGATCTCGAGCAGCTGGCCACGCGCTACCGTGAGTTGGCGCGTGCGGTTCATCCGGACCGCTTCGCTGACGCTTCCGAGCGTGAGCAGCGCCTGGCGCTGGAACAATCCGCCAGCCTCAACGAGGCCTACCAGACTCTCAAGAGTCCTCCCAAGCGCGCGCGATACCTGCTTGCGATGGGCGGCCATGAGCTGCCGCTGGAGGTCACGGTGCACGATCCGGAGTTCCTTCTGCAGCAGATGCAGTGGCGCGAAGAGCTCGAGGATCTGCAGGACGAGGCCGACCTGGCCGGTATCGCAGCTTTCAAGCGCCGCCTGAAAGTGGCCCAGGATGAATTGAACGAAAGCTTCGCAGCCTGTTGGGATGATGCTGCGCAACGCGAACAGGCCGAGCGCCTGATGCGGCGCATGCAGTTCCTCGACAAGCTCACCTACGAAGTGCGCCAGTTAGAAGAGCGCCTCGACGATTAACCCAGTGCCGCTCCGGTCGCACGCCTGATATACAGATAAGTCCAGATAAACATGGCCCTACTGCAGATCGCTGAACCCGGCCAAAGTCCTCAACCGCACCAGCGTCGCCTGGCTGTGGGGATCGACTTGGGTACTACCAATTCGCTGGTCGCTGCCTTGCGCAGTGGTCTTTCCGAGCCGTTGGCCGATGCCAACGGGCAGGTCATCCTGCCGTCTGCCGTGCGCTATCACGCCGACCGTGTCGAGGTGGGCGAGTCCGCCAGGCTGGCGGCGTCTGCCGATCCCCTGAACACTGTGTTGTCGGTCAAGCGCTTGATGGGGCGTGGTCTGTCCGACGTCAAACAGTTGGGCGAGCAGCTGCCATACCGCTTCGTCGACGGCGAGTCGCACATGCCGTTCATCGACACCATCCAGGGCCCGAAAAGCCCGGTGGAAGTCTCCGCCGATATCCTCAAGGTCTTGCGCCAGCGTGCCGAGTCGACCCTGGGTGGTGAATTGGTGGGGGCAGTGATCACCGTTCCGGCCTATTTCGACGATGCGCAGCGTCAAGCGACTAAGGATGCGGCCAAGCTGGCCGGTCTCAACGTGTTGCGTCTGCTCAACGAGCCGACCGCGGCGGCCGTGGCCTATGGCCTGGATCAACACGCCGAAGGCGTGGTGGCCATTTATGACCTGGGTGGCGGGACTTTCGATATTTCCATTCTGCGCCTGACCGGCGGCGTCTTCGAAGTGCTGGCCACCGGTGGCGACAGCGCCCTGGGCGGCGACGATTTCGATCATGCGATCGCCGGCTGGATCATCGAGAGCGCCGGCCTGTCCGCCGATCTCGATCCGGGCAAGCAGCGCAATCTGCTGCAAATCGCCTGTGCCGCCAAGGAAGCGCTCACCAATGCCCCGTCGGTCGAGGTGACCTATGGCGCCTGGTCGGCACCGCTGACCCGCGAAGCCTTCGATGCTCTGATCGAACCGATGGTGGCGCGCAGCCTCAAGGCCTGCCGTCGCGCCGTACGTGATTCCAATGTCGAGCTGGAAGATGTCCAGGCAGTGGTCATGGTCGGTGGTTCGACCCGTGTTCCACGGGTTCGCGAGGCAGTTGCCGAAATGTTCGGTCGCCAGCCGCTGACCGAGATCGACCCGGACCAGGTGGTGGCCATTGGTGCCGCGATCCAGGCCGATACCCTGGCCGGCAACAAGCGCGATGGTGGCGAACTGCTGCTGCTTGATGTGATTCCGCTGTCCCTGGGGCTGGAAACCATGGGTGGGTTGATGGAGAAGGTGATTCCGCGTAACACCACCATCCCCGTTGCCCGGGCCCAGGACTTCACCACTTACAAAGATGGCCAGTCGGCCATGATGATTCATGTGTTGCAGGGCGAGCGCGAGCTGATCAGTGACTGCCGTTCCCTGGCGCGTTTCGAACTGCGCGGCATTCCGGCCATGGTCGCCGGGGCAGCGAAGATCCGCGTGACCTTCCAGGTCGATGCCGACGGTCTGCTGAGCGTGTCCGCTCGCGAGCTGGGCTCGGGCGTCGAAGCCAGCATCCAGGTCAAGCCCTCCTACGGTCTGACCGATGGCGAAATCGCCAGGATGCTCAAGGATTCCTTCCAGTACGCCAGCGACGACAAGGTCGCCCGCGTGCTGCGTGAGCAGCAGGTCGATGCCCAGCGCCTGATCGAGGCGGTGCAGGGCGCTCTGGAAGCGGACGGCGAGCGTCTGCTGGATGCCGAGGAGCGCATGGTCATCGAGCTGCAAATGCAGGAATTGAGTGAATTGATGCGTGGCACCGATGGTTACGCCATCGAGCAGCAGACCAAGCGTCTGTCGCAAGTGACCGATGCTTTTGCTGCCCGCCGCCTGGACTCGACGGTGAAAGCCGCTCTGGCGGGGCGCAATCTGAATGAAATCGAGGAATAACTGATGCCGCAGATCATTTTTCTGCCACACGCCGTGTTTTGCCCGGATGGCCTGGTTGTAGAGGCTGCCCCGGGTACCTCGATTCTCGAAGTGGCGCATGACAACCACATCGAGATCGAGAGCGCCTGCGGCGGCGTCTGCGCCTGCACCACCTGCCATTGCATCATTCGCGAGGGTTTCGACTCGCTGAACGAAGCCGACGAGCTGGAAGAAGACTTGCTGGACAAAGCCTGGGGCCTGGAGGCGCAATCGCGTCTATCCTGCCAGGCGATCGTCGGCGAGGAAGACCTGACCGTCGAAATTCCGAAATACTCGCTCAACCATGCAGCCGAAGCGCCGCACTGATTCAAGGAATCATCATGAGTCTGAAATGGGTTGATGTGCTGGAAATCGCGATCCAGCTGGCTGAATCCAAGCCGGATGTGGATCCGCGGTACGTAAACTTTGTCGATCTGCACCAATGGGTTCTGGCGCTGCCGGAATTCAGCGACGATCCGGCTCGCGGTGGCGAGAAGGTTCTTGAAGCCATTCAGGCCGCCTGGATCGAAGAAGCAGACTGAGTCTGTCCCGTACGCAGTTAGGCAATCCCTATAAACCCGCGTATAATTCGCGGGTTTAATTTTTCGCTTTAATCACCGTTTCTGGAGTTACACCATGGCTGTTCAACGTACTTTCTCCATCATCAAGCCTGACGCTGTTGCAAAAAACGTCATCGGCGAGATCGTTACCCGTTTCGAAAAAGCTGGCCTGCGCGTTGTAGCTTCGAAAATGAAGCAACTGTCGAAAGCCGAAGCTGAAGGTTTCTACGCTGAGCACAGCGCTCGTGGCTTCTTCGGCGAGCTGGTTGCTTTCATGACTTCCGGTCCGGTTGTCGTTCAGGTTCTGGAAGGCGAAAACGCTATCGCTTTGAACCGTGAGCTGATGGGCGCTACCAACCCTAAAGAAGCTGCTGCCGGCACCATCCGCGCTGACTTCGCTGAATCCATCGACGCCAACGCTGTTCACGGTTCGGACTCCGAAGCCGCTGCTGCACGCGAAATCGCTTACTTCTTCGCTTCCACCGAAGTGACCACTCGCTAAGCCAAAGGCCCGTGAGTGAAGGTGAAACCATGACTACATCGACTGGCAAAACTAACCTGTTGGGTCTGACTCAACCGGAAATGGAAAAATTCTTCGACTCAATCGGGGAGAAGCGTTTCCGTGCCGGTCAGGTAATGAAATGGATTCACCACTTTGGCGTCGATGATTTCGACGCCATGACGAACGTCGGCAAGGCCTTGCGCGAAAAGCTCAAGGCCGTTGCCGAAATTCGTGGTCCGGAAGTGGTCAGCGAGGACATCTCCAGCGACGGCACCCGCAAGTGGGTGGTGCGCGTGGCGTCCGGCAGCTGCGTCGAGACCGTTTACATTCCCCAGGGCAAACGCGGCACCTTGTGCGTTTCGTCCCAGGCAGGCTGTGCCCTGGACTGCAGTTTCTGCTCCACCGGCAAGCAAGGCTTCAATAGCAACCTCACCGCCGCCGAAGTCATCGGCCAGGTGTGGATTGCCAACAAATCCTTTGGCAGCGTCCCGGCGACCGTCGACCGTGCCATCACCAACGTGGTGATGATGGGCATGGGTGAGCCGCTGCTGAACTTCGACAACGTCATCTCGGCCATGCACCTGATGATGGACGACCTGGGCTACGGCATTTCCAAGCGCCGCGTGACCCTGTCGACCTCCGGCGTGGTACCGATGATCGATGAGCTGGCCAAGCACATCGACGTTTCCCTGGCGTTGTCCCTGCACGCACCGAACGATGCGCTGCGCAACCAGCTGGTACCGATCAACAAGAAGTACCCGCTGAAGATGCTGCTCGAGTCCTGCCAGCGCTACATGTCGTCGCTGGGCGAGAAACGTGTGCTGACGATTGAGTACACGCTGCTCAAGGACGTCAATGATAAGGTTGAACACGCTGTCGAGATGATCGCGTTGCTCAAGGACATTCCTTGCAAGATCAACCTGATCCCGTTCAACCCGTTCCCGCATTCCGGTTACGAGCGGCCGAGCAACAACGCCATTCGCCGGTTCCAGGATCAACTGCATCACGCAGGCTTCAACGTCACCGTGCGCACCACGCGCGGCGAAGACATCGATGCGGCCTGTGGACAACTGGTCGGGCAGGTGCTGGATCGCACCCGTCGTAGCGAACGTTATATCGCCGTGCGCGAGTTGAGCGCCGACGCCGATATGCCGCAAAGCGCTGCGAATCGTACCTGAGAGAGGATCTCCATGACCTTGCGCGTCGCGCTGCTTCTGCTTTTTGTCAGCCTGTCGGCTGGCTGTGTTCTTTCGGGGGATTTCAACCCGATGAAGACAAGCAAGGGGCGGGACGAGGCGCGTGAGGCCTATGTTCAGCTGGGCCTGGGGTATCTGCAGCAAGGCATGACCGAGCGGGCGAAAGTACCGTTGAAAAAGGCCCTGGAGCTGGACGAGTCCGATGCTGACGCCAATGCCGCCCTGGCGCTGGTGTTCCAGGCTGAAATGGAACCCGAGCTGGCTGACCAGCATTACCGCAAGGCTCTGGCTGCGCGTCCCTCCGATGCCCGTATCCTGAACAACTACGGCAGTTTTCTCTTTGAAGAAAAACGTTACAAAGATGCTTATCAGCGCTTTGAACAGGCGGCTGCTGATACCCTGTACCCCGAGCGATCCCGAGTGTTCGAGAACCTTGGCATGACCGCCGCGATGCTGGGTGAGCGTGACCTGGCCCGGCAACACCTGGAAAAAGCCCTGCGCCTGAACCGCCAGCAGCCTCGCGCATTGCTGGAAATGGCTGAGTTGTCCTTCGAAGACAGGCATTATGTGCCCGCACGCGACTATTACGATCGTTTTAGCCTGCTGAGCGAGCAAAATGCACGTAGTCTATTGCTCGGCGTTCGGCTGGCAACGGTGTTTGAAGATCGCGACAAGGCCGCCAGTTACGGCCTGCAATTAAAACGACTCTATCCCGGTACGCCGGAATATCAGCAATACCTGTCGGAGCAATGATGAAAGCGGCGCATCCCGAAGTTCTAGCAGCGACTCGCGTCAACCCCGGTGAGACCCTGCGTCAGGCCCGCGAAAGCAATGGTTGGTCGCTGGCTGAAGTGGCCCTCAAGCTCAATCTGACCGCAAACTCGTTGAGCAACCTGGAAGCCGGCGCTTTCGACAAACTGCCGGGGCATACCTTCGCCCGCGGTTATATCCGTGCCTATGCCAAGTTGCTGGGGATGGACCAGGCCGTTCTGGTCCAGGCCTTCGACCAATACACGGGCACCGATTCCCAGGGCAGCAATGTGCACAGCCTCGGCCGTATCGAAGAGCCAGTACGGGTTTCCCACACCATTTTGCGCATTGTCAGCCTGTTGCTGCTGATCGCGGTGATCGGTGGTGGCTTTATCTGGTGGCAGGATCAAACGTCCGTACGCACCAAGGAGCTGGTTGGCCTCAATCAGGAACACGTCGAAGTCGAAGGGGCCGACGGTACCACGCAGATTCATCCGATCGACGAGCCGGAAGACCAGGCGGTCGTGGAAGGTCAGACCGAGGGCGAAACCGCCCTGGTCCTACCTGAAACCCCGGCTCCAGGCCAGACCGCTGCGGATGCCGCGGCTCCTGCGCCAAGTGCTCCGGCTGCCGCACCTGCAGCCCCGGTTGCTCCTGCTCCAGTGGTCGTGGCACCGGCGGCACCAGCGCCGAGCGCTCCGGCCGCGCCTGCCCCTGTAGCGCCCGTAGTCGCAGCAGCGACTATTCCGGCTGCCCCGGCAGCTCCAACTGCGCCCGCCGCCGCGCCTGTAGCCGGCGCGGGTCAGGTACAGATCCAGTTCACAGCCGATTGCTGGACCCAGATCACCGACGGCAGCGGCAAAGTGCTGTTGAGTGGCCTGAAGCGCAAGGGCGAGACCGCCGATGTTTCCGGCAAGCCGCCATTTGCCGTGCGCCTGGGTTATGCCCGTGGTGCGCAGGTCAGCTACAACGGACAAGCGGTCGATGTGGCTCCGTTCACCAGTGGCGAGACTGCTCGCCTGAAGTTAGGTCAATAAGTCATGCACGGCGAATCTCCAATCAAACGTCGCGAGTCCCGCAAGATCTGGGTCGGCTCGGTACCTGTGGGTGGCGATGCCCCCATTGCCGTGCAGAGCATGACCAACAGCGACACCAACGATGTGGCGGCCACTGTGGCCCAGATCAACCGTCTGGAAGCCGCCGGTGTCGATATCGTGCGGGTTTCCGTACCGGATATGGACGCGGCCGAAGCTTTCGGCCGTATCAAGCAGCAGGTCAAGGTGCCGCTGGTTGCCGACATCCACTTCGACTACAAGATCGCCTTGCGCGTGGCCGAACTGGGCGTCGATTGCCTGCGGATCAACCCCGGCAACATCGGTCGTGAAGACCGCGTGCGTGCGGTGGTGGATGCGGCCCGTGATCGCGGGATCCCGATCCGTATCGGCGTCAACGCCGGTTCCTTGGAAAAAGACCTGCAGAAGAAATATGGCGAGCCGACCCCGGCGGCGCTGGTGGAGTCTGCCCTGCGTCACGTCGAGCACCTCGAGCGCCTGAACTTCAAGGACTTCAAGGTCAGTGTGAAAGCCTCCGACGTGTTCATGGCCGTCGAAGCCTATCGGCTGCTGGCCAAGGAAATCATCCAGCCGCTGCACCTGGGTATCACCGAAGCCGGCGGTTTGCGTTCAGGCACGGTGAAATCCGCCGTGGGCCTCGGTATGCTGCTGGCCGAAGGGATTGGCGATACTATTCGCATCTCGTTGGCGGCCGACCCGGTCGAAGAAGTGAAAGTCGGCTACGACATTCTCAAGTCCCTGCATCTGCGTTCCCGTGGCATCAACTTCATCGCCTGCCCGAGCTGCTCGCGGCAGAATTTCGATGTGGTCAAGACCATGAACGAACTGGAAGGGCGTCTCGAGGATCTGCTGGTACCGCTGGACGTGGCGGTCATCGGTTGTGTGGTCAACGGTCCGGGCGAAGCCAAAGAGGCGCATATCGGCCTGACCGGCGGGACGCCGAACCTGATTTACATCGACGGCAAGCCGTCGCAGAAACTGACGAATGACAATCTTGTGGATCAACTGGAAAAACTGATCCGCGAGAAAGCGGCCGAAAAGGTCGAAGCCGACGCAGCGCTGATCGCGCGCGGCTAATCGAACGAATTAAGGATTTTTTGTGAGCAAGTCTCTGCAAGCCATTCGTGGCATGAACGACATCCTGCCCGAGCAGACGCCCCTGTGGCGCTATTTCGAGGGCACCGTTGCGCGGTTGCTGGATAACTACGGTTACAAGCAGATCCGTATGCCGATCGTCGAGTTCACCGAGCTGTTCAAGCGCTCCATCGGTGAAGTGACCGACATCGTCGAAAAAGAGATGTACACCTTCGACGACCGTAACGGCGACTCCCTGACCCTGCGTCCGGAAGGCACCGCGGCGTGCGTGCGCGCTGTGCTCGAGCATGGCATCACTGGCGGTGGCCAGGTGCAGAAACTCTGGTACATCGGCCCGATGTTCCGTCACGAGCGTCCGCAGAAAGGCCGTTATCGTCAGTTCCACCAGATCGGTTGCGAAGTCTTCAACCTCGACGGTCCGGACATCGACGCCGAACTGATCGTGCTGACCTGGCGCCTGTGGGGCGAACTGGGTATCCGTGACGCGGTCAAGCTCGAGCTGAACAGCCTGGGAACCGCCGAAGCCCGTGCGCGTTATCGCGATGCGCTGGTGACGTTCCTCTCGGCACGCATGGACAAGCTCGACGAAGACAGCCAGCGCCGCCTGAAAACCAACCCGCTGCGCGTGCTCGACACCAAGAATCCGGACACTCAAGCCGTACTGGTGGACGCGCCGAAGCTGGCCGATTACCTGGACGAAGAATCCCGCGTGCACTTCGAGGGCCTCAAGGCCCGTCTGGATGCCGCTGGTATCCCTTATGTGATCAACCCGAAGCTGGTGCGCGGGCTGGATTACTACAGCAAGACCGTTTTCGAATGGGTCACCGACAAGCTCGGCGCCCAGGGCACCGTCTGTGCCGGCGGCCGCTACGACGGCCTGGTCGAGCAGATGGGCGGCAAGCCTACCCCGGGCGTCGGTTTCGCCATGGGTATCGAGCGTCTGGTGCTGCTGCTGGAAACCCTGGAGCAGATCCCGGAAGAGATCTCGCGCCAGGTCGACGTTTACCTCTGCGCCTTCGGGGAAGCCGCCGAACTGGCTGCTCTGGCGTTGAGCGAACGGGTTCGTGATCAGTTGCCCAACCTGCGCCTGCAGATCAACGCCGGCGCCGGCAGCTTCAAGAGCCAGTTCAAGAAAGCCGACAAGAGCGGTGCGTTGTACGCATTGATCCTCGGTGACGACGAACTGGCCCAGCAAGTGGTAGGTTTCAAACCCCTGCGTGGCCAGGGCGAACAACAAAGCATTGCCTGGGATGCGCTCGCTGCACACCTGGCCACCTGCGTCGTGCAGGGTTGAAGCTGTCAAACAGCCGATTTAGCGAATAAGGAGTATTGGGGTGTCGAGTACCGAAGATGAACAGCTGGCGGATTTGAAGGACTGGTGGCAGCGCAACGGCAAGCCCCTGGTCACCGGCGGCCTGTTGGCGCTGGTCATCGTGTTCGGCTGGCAGGCCTGGCACAAGTATCAGAACAATCAATCGCAAGGCGCCTCGATGCTCTATCAGCAATTGCTGGAGACCACGCTGACGCCTGACGGCAAGCCGGATGCAGCCCGTGTGGCAGACCTGGCCGGCAAGCTCAACAGTGAGTTCGGCGGTACTGCCTACGCGCAATACGGCAGCCTGTTCGTCGCCAAGGTGGCGGTCGACACCGGCAAGCTGGACGACGCAGCGACCGAGCTCAAAGCCATCGCCGACAAGCCGGCCAACCCGACGCTGGGCGAAATCGCCCGTCAGCGCCTGGCCCAGGTCCTGGCCGCGCAGAACAAGGCCGACGAAGCGCTGAAGCTGCTCGAAGGCGATGCCGACAAGGCATTCCTGGCTACTCGCGAAGAGCTCAAGGGCGACCTGCTGGTCCAATTGGGCCGTACCGACGAAGCCCATGCTGCGTACGAAAAAGCCAAGGCCGCGCTGTCCGATGAAGCGGCGGTCGGTGGCCTACAAATCAAGCTGGACGACCTGGCCAAAGGGGATGCGTGACGTGATCCGTTGGAAACATGCAGCATTGCTGGCTCTGGCCGTTCTGGCCGCGGGTTGCAGCAGCAACAGCAAGAAAGAATTGCCACCTGCCGAACTGGTCGACTTCAAAGAAGAAGTGGTCCTGCAGAAACAGTGGAGCCGTTCGGTCGGTGACGGCCAGGGCGAAACCTACAACATGCTGGTTCCGGCGATCGACGGCAGCACCATCTACGCCGCCGACGTCACTGGCGTGGTAGAGGCACTGGATCGCATGAACGGCGACGTCAAATGGAAACAGGACCTGGAGTTGCCTGTGTCCGGTGCCGTTGGCGTGGGTTACGGCCTGGTCATGATCGGTACCCTCAAGGGCGAAGTGGTCGCTCTGGACGCTTCGAGCGGCGAAGAAAAGTGGCGCGCGCGGGTGACCAGTGAAGTGCTGGCTCCGCCGTCCACCAATGGCGATGTGGTGGTGGTCCAGACCCAGGATGACCGTGTGATCGGCCTCGATGCCGCCACCGGCAACCAGATGTGGGTCTACGACAGCACCCCGGCGGTACTGACCCTGCGCGGCACCAGTGCGCCAATCACCACCAACCGCCTGGCGGTTGCCGGTCTGTCGACCGGTAAAGTGGTGGCCCTGGATATCCGTAATGGCGTGCCGGTGTGGGAACAGCGCGTGGCTATTCCGCAAGGTCGTTCCGAGCTGGATCGCGTAGTTGACATCGACGGTGGCCTGCTGTTGTCCGGCGGCACCCTGTATGTCGCCAGCTACCAGGGTCGCGTAGCGGCGCTGGATCTGGAAAGCGGTCGTCCGCTCTGGCAGCGCGATGCTTCCAGCTATGCGGGTGTCGCTCAAGGTTTCGGCAGCGTCTATGTGAGCCTGTCCTCCGGCACAGTCGAAAGCATCGACGAGCGTTCCACCACTGCGCTGTGGAGCAACGACTCGCTGGCTCGCCGTCAACTGTCGGCCCCGGAAGTCTTCTCCAGCTACGTGGCGGTCGGTGACCTGGAAGGTTACCTGCACCTGCTGAGCCAGGTTGACGGTCGCTTCGTCGGCCGTGAGCGTATCGACAGCGATGGTCTGCGTGCGCGCCCTCTGGTAGTGGGCAACATGATTTATGTGTATGGCAACAGCGGCAAACTGGAAGCCCTGACCATCAAGTAATGGTTTGACTATGCTTGGGGTTGATCCCCAAGCGGCCTTGCCCTGGCAAGGTTCGCAGCACGTCATGTGCTGCCCCGAGCACCAGCCGCTGCCCCGCAGCGGCTTTTGTATTTTCTGAATTAACGCAGTGGAGAGCCGCATGGTTCCCGTAATCGCCCTGGTGGGCCGACCGAACGTCGGCAAGTCCACCTTGTTCAACCGCCTGACTCGGACTCGCGACGCCATTGTCGGCGACCTGTCCGGTCTGACCCGTGATCGCCAATACGGTGAGGCCAAGTGGCAAGGGCGTACCTACATTCTGATCGACACCGGCGGTATCTCCGGTGACGAGCATGGCATGGACGAAAAGATGGCCGAGCAGTCTCTGCTGGCCATCGAAGAAGCCGATGTCGTCCTGTTCCTGGTAGATGCCAAGGCCGGTTTCACCGCGGCCGACCAGATGATCGGCGAGCACCTGCGCAAACGTAACAAGACCTCTTACGTGATCGCCAACAAGGTCGACAATATCGACCCTGACATGGCGCGTGCCGAGTTCGCCCCGCTGGGCATGGGCGACGCGATCCCGATCGCCGGTGCTCACGGTCGTGGTATCACGCAGATGCTGGAAATCGCCCTGCGCGAGTTCCCGAAAGACGACGCAGACGAGCCGGAAGAGGGCGAGGAAGAAGTCGTAGCCGAAGGCGAGGAAGCCAAGCGCATTCCGGGCCCGAGCGAAAAAGACGGGATCAAGATCGCCATCATCGGCCGGCCGAACGTGGGCAAGTCGACCCTGGTCAACCGCATGCTCGGCGAAGACCGGGTCATCGTCTATGACCAGCCGGGCACCACCCGCGACAGTATCTACATTCCCTTCGAGCGTAACGAAGAGAAGTACACGCTGATCGACACCGCCGGTGTGCGCAAGCGCGGCAAGATCCACGAGGAAGTTGAAAAGTTCTCGGTGGTCAAGACCCTGCAGGCGATCAAGGACGCCAACGTGGTGATCTTCGTCATGGACGCCCGCGAAGGCGTGGTGGATCACGACCTGAACCTGCTGGGCTTTGCCCTGGAAGCAGGCCGGGCGCTGGTCATCGCCCTGAACAAATGGGATGGCATGGACCCGCGCGAGCGTGACTATGTGAAGACCGAGCTGGAGCGCCGGTTGTTCTTCGTCGACTTCGCCGACATCCACTTCATCTCGGCGTTGCACGGTACTGGCGTGGGCAACCTCTACCAGTCGGTGCAGAACTCCTTCAAGTCCGCGGTAACCCGCTGGCCGACCAGCCGCCTGACGCAGATTCTCGAAGACGCCGTAAGCGAGCACGCGCCACCGATGGTCAACAACCGTCGCATCAAGCTGCGTTATGCCCACCTGGGTGGCGCCAACCCGCCGCTGATCGTGATCCACGGCAACCAGGTGGAGAAGGTACCGAAGTCCTATGTGCGCTACCTGGAAAACACCTACCGGCGTGTCCTGAAGCTGGTCGGTACGCCGATCCGCATCGAATTCAAGGGCGGTGAAAACCCGTACGAAGGCAACAAGAACACGCTCACCGACCGTCAGGTCAACAAGAAGCGTCGTTTGATGACACACCACAAAAAGGCCGAGAAGAAGCGCAAGGACAAGCGCTGAGACTCGCTGCGGGAACCGGCTTGCCGGCGAAGCCCTGGACCTGGTTCAACGCTTCGCCGGTAAGCTACTTCCTACAGGATTTGCCTTGGAAAAAGGGCGCCTTTGGCGCCCTTTTTCATGCCTGTGGTTTGGGCTATTCTCGGGGCCTCCCCGAGCCGCCGTAGAGCCGGGTGTTCAGCAGGGAATCACCCATGATCACCAGTAAGCTGCCGAATGTCGGCACCACCATCTTCACGCAAATGTCGCAGCTCGCCGTGGAAACCGGCGCGCTGAACCTGTCCCAGGGTTTTCCCGATTTCGATGGCCCGCAGGCCCTGCGCGATGCGGTTGCCCGGCATATCGCCAGCGGCCACAACCAATACGCACCGATGACCGGCCTGCCGGCCTTGCGCCAGCAAGTGGCGGCCAAGATCGCCCGCAGTTATGGCGTGCAGGTGAATGCCGATACCGAGGTAACCATCACTCCGGGGGCCACCCAGGCGATCTTCTGTGCCATTCAGGCGGTGATCCAGGCCGGTGACGAAGTGATCGTCTTCGATCCTTGTTACGACAGCTATGAGCCTTCGGTGGAGCTGGCCGGCGGGCGCTGCGTGCATGTACAGCTTGGCCTGAACGATTTCGCCATCGATTGGCAGAAGCTTGGCGAGGCCCTGAGCCCGCGTACGCGGATGATCATTCTCAATGCCCCGCACAATCCCAGCGGTGCGCTGATCAGCCATGCGGAACTGGACCGGCTGGCTGCGCTGATTCGCGATCGGGATATCTACCTGGTCAGCGACGAGGTGTACGAGCATCTGGTGTTCGACGGCATCCCCCACGCCAGCGTGCTGGCCCATGAGGAGCTGTACCAGCGGGCATTCGTGGTCAGCTCCTTCGGCAAGACCTATCACGTGACCGGCTGGAAAACCGGCTACGTGGTCGCTCCGCCGGCCCTGAGCGCGGAGCTGCGCAAGGTGCATCAATATGTCAGCTTCTGCGGCGTGACCCCTTTGCAGTACGCTCTGGCGGACTACATGGCCGAGCACCCGGAACATGTTGAAGAGCTACCCGGTTTCTATCAGGCCAAGCGCGACCTGTTCTGCGACCTGCTGGCACCTTCGCGATTCAGCTTTACCCGGGTGGCCGGTACTTACTTCCAACTGGTGGACTACTCGCAGATCCGCCCGGACCTGAATGACGTCGAGATGGCGATCTGGATGACCCGCGAGCACGGTGTCGCGACCATTCCGGTGTCGGTGTTCTACCACGAGCCACCGCAAGGACAGCGTCTGGTGAGGCTATGCTTTGCCAAGCGTGAGGAGACGCTGCGTCAGGCAGCGGAGAAGCTATGCGTGATCTGAGTGCTTTGCCCAATCTGAATGTGGCGCTGATCCAGACCTCTCTGGTCTGGCACGACCGCCAGGCCAATCTCGAGCACTTCGAGCTGTTGCTCGAACAGGCCCGGGGCGCTGATCTGATTATCCTGCCGGAAATGTTCACCACCGGATTTTCCATGGAGTCTGAAGCCCTCGCCGAGGCGGAAAACGGCCCGACCAGCAAGTGGCTGCGCAGCCAGGCCGCCAGGCTCGATGCGGTCATCACTGGCAGCGTGATTATCCAGGCCGCCGACGGCAGCCACCGTAACCGCCTGCTCTGGGCTCGCCCTGACGGCGAGGTCTGGCATTACGATAAACGCCATCTGTTCCGCATGGCGGGCGAGCACGATCACTACACGCCGGGCGAGCGCCAGGTGCAGTTCGAACTCAAGGGTTGGCGGGTCAGGCCGCTGATCTGCTACGACCTGCGCTTTCCGGTATGGAGCCGCGATGCCCGGGATACCGACTTGCTGCTGTACACGGCCAACTGGCCGGGGGCGCGGCGCCAGCACTGGAACCGTTTGTTGCCGGCCAGGGCCATCGAAAACCTGTGTTATGTGGCTGCGGTCAATCGGGTCGGTACCGACGGCAAGGGGTTTGCCTACACCGGGGATAGCCAGGTGCTGGATTTCCAGGGCGAGACCCTGCTCAGCGCCGGTGAGGCCGACGGGGTATTCCAGGTCTGCCTGAATGCCGCGGACCTGGCGGCCTATCGCGCGCGCTTTCCAGCCTACCTCGATGCGGACACCTTCGAGTTCACCCAGGCTTAAAGATCTGTCGGGGTGGGCCGTTAAGGGGTAAGAGGATTTTCAGGGAGATTTGTCATGACCACTATCGGTGCCGCGAGCATCAATCCATTCCCGCTGGGGGCCGCGCCGCAAAAGCTCAACATCGCCGAGCAGCAGGCCAGCCCGCTCGAGGTGCAGGACAAGGGCGCTGTCGATGACAGCGACTCGGTGAGTGTCGACATGCAGGAGTACGGTGCCAAGGCCGACTTCAGCTCATCCACCGCTGATATCGTCGCGCAGTTGCAGAAGCAGATCGACCAGACCGAAAAGACCCTGTCCGAGCAGCAGTCGCAATTGTCCGGGGTGCAGAAGGGGCAGGCGAGCGAGGAGCAGAAGGCGCAACAGGCCTTGGAGGTGCAGGCGCAGATCGCGATCACCGCCAACAACCTGCAGGTGTTGCAGGCGGCCTTGCTCCAGGCGCTGACGGCGCGGATCAATACCACCGCCTGAGCGGGGCAATAAATACACAATAAAAAAGCCCCGGATCATCCGGGGCTTTTTTGTCGCCGTGAAACCGTCAGGCGGCTTTGGCGTCCAGCTGGCTCAGGGAGCGGTTCAGCGCGCTGAACAGGGCCTTGAAGCTGGCGGTGGTGATGTTTTCATCGATACCCACACCGTGCACCGCGCGTTCGCCGTTCACCCGCAGTTCGATATAGGCGGCAGCCTTGGCGTTGGTGCCCGCGCCGATGGCGTGCTCGTTGTAGTCCATGATTTCCACCGGAACCGGCAAGCCGGCCACCAGGGCTTCCAGGGCGCCATTGCCCTTGCCGCGCCAGTGCAGGTTGGTCTCGCCCTGGCCCTTGCCGGACACCTCCACTTCCACGGCGCTGTGGCCGTTTTCTTCCTGCAGGCGATGGCTGACCAGCGCGTACGGGGTGTTGGCCTGCAAGTATTCGCTGTGGAGCAGCGCGTGGATCTGCTGGGCGGTCATCTCCAGGCCCAGGCGATCGGTTTCCCGCTGTACCACCTGGCTGAACTCGATCTGCATGCGGCGTGGCAAGCTGATGCCGTATTCCTGCTCCAGCAGGTAGGCGATACCGCCTTTGCCCGACTGGCTGTTGACGCGAATCACTGCCTCGTAGCTGCGGCCGATGTCGGCCGGGTCGATCGGCAAGTAGGGTACTTCCCACAGTGCATCGGATTTCTGCTGGGCGAAGCCCTTGCGGATAGCATCCTGGTGCGAGCCGGAGAAGGCGGTGTGAACCAGGTCGCCGACATACGGATGACGCGGGTGAACCGGGATCTGGTTGCACTCTTCGACCACTTTGCGCACGCCGTCGATATCGGAGAAATCCAGTTCCGGATCGATGCCCTGGGTGTAGAGGTTCAGGGCCACGGTGACCAGGTCGACGTTGCCGGTACGTTCGCCGTTGCCGAACAGGCAGCCTTCGACGCGGTCGGCGCCGGCCATCAGGCCCAGCTCGGTGGCGGCTACGCCGGTACCACGGTCGTTGTGGGTGTGCAGGCTGATGATCACGCTGTCACGACGGTTGATGTGGCGGCCGAACCATTCGATCTGGTCGGCATAGATGTTCGGCGTGGCGACTTCGACGGTGGCCGGCAGGTTGAGGATCACCTTGTTGGCTGGCGTCGGGTTCCAGACCTCGATCACCGCGTCGCAGACTTCCTTGGCGAACTCCAGCTCAGTGGCGCTGAAGGTCTCTGGCGAGTATTCGAACTGCCATTGGGTTTCCGGCTGCTGGGCAGCGTATTTGACGAACAGCTTGGCGGCGTTCACCGCGATCTCTTTCACGCCTTCCTTGTCCTGGTTGAAGACAATGCGGCGGAACGACGGGCTGGTGGCGTTGTACAGGTGGACGATGGCTTTCTTCGCCCCGCGCAACGATTCGAAAGTGCGGGCGATCAGGTCTTCACGGGCCTGGGTCAGCACCTGGATGGTGGTGTCGTCCGGGATGTGGCCGCCTTCGATCAGGGTACGCACGAAGTCGAAGTCGGTCTGCGAAGCGGCCGGGAAGGAGGCCTCGATTTCTTTCACGCCGACGGCGACCAGGGTTTTCCAGAAGCGCAGCTTCTTCACCGCATCCATCGGCTCGATCAATGACTGGTTGCCATCACGCAGGTCGGAACTGCACCAGATCGGCGCGCGGGTGATGGTCTTCGACGGCCAGGTGCGGTCCGGCAAGTTGATGGTCGGGAACGCGCGGTACTTCGAGGAAGGGTCTTTGAGCATGCTCATGGGGAAATCCTTATTGTCCGGGCCGAAAAGAGGCGGCCTGCCGGTGAATCAATGGGTGTGTTGTTTGAAGCAGGGGACGAGGTACCGCGACTCAACCTGGCAGTCGTGCGCTGACGAGGCAGAGGCTTCGGTGTTGACGGCGCTGAATGAGGGTGTGAGAGGTTTTCATGCCCTCAACCCTAACCACTGGGGTAAAAGATGGCAAGCAGTCGAAAAAAATTGAGATAAATCTCTTAAAAATGGTTTTTTGCGAGATTTTATTCTGTCGAGCTTATGGCTGGCTCGATCTTATTGCGCAGAGTTTTGAACCTGCGCAATCCCTGCGGGAGCCACGGCTCAGGGCTGGAAGGCCCCGATAAAGATCGCCGGATCGACCCGGGCATCGTTCAGGCTGACGTTCCAGTGCATGTGCGGCCCGGTGGCGCGCCCGGTGGAGCCGACTTTCCCGACCACGCCGCCGCGGGCCAGTTGCTGGCCGACCTTCACGTCGATCTTCGACATATGGCAGAACATGCTGATAAAGCCCTGGCCGTGGTCGACGAATACGGTGTTGCCGTTGAAAAAGTAATTGCCGATCAGGATCACCTTGCCGGCCGCCGGCGTCTTGATCGGCGTGCCGGCGGGTACCGCGAAGTCCAGCCCGGCGTGCGGGTTGCGCTCCTCACCGTTGAAGAAGCGGCGGACGCCGAACTTGCTCGACAGCGGGCCGCTCACCGGCTTGTCCAGCAGCAGGTTGCTCGGGGTGTTGGGGCTGAAACTGCGGTAGGCGCGGACCTGCTCGGCCAACTCGGCGTCGATGCGCTTGAGGTCGGCCGGATCGGGGTTGACCTGGCGTTTGTTCTTCAGCGTGATGTGCTGTTCCGGGTATTTCTTGCTGCCCACACTGAAGTTCAGGTTGCGACCGCCAGCGCTGATCTGCTGGGTGCCCGGCTTGACGGTCAGCGGGATGCCGACAATCGCCAGCCAGTTGTTCTGTTCCTTGACCACCAGCAGCGGTTTTCCCTGGTAGCTGGCTTTGGGAGCCTGGGCGGCGCTGCCCAGATCGATCACCGCCACGCCGCCGGGCACCGGTTTGTTCAGCAGGCGCGTGATGTAGCTATCGGCGTGGGCGTTGAAGGTCAGGCACAGCAACAGCAGGGAGCTCAGAAAACGCGGCATGGATCAATCCAGTAAAGAAAGGGTGACAGGCGTCAGGTGATTGTCCTCGACCCGGACCTGCAGTTCGCCTTCGCCGAGCCGGGCCTTGAGACGCTGGCCCGGCTGGGTCTGTGCGGCGCTGCGAATGGCCTGGCCACGTTCGTCCAGCAGGATGCTGTAGCCACGGCCCAGGGTGGCCAGCGGGCTGACCACATGCAGGGTTTGCATCTGGCTTTGCAGTTGCAGGCGACGGGATTTCAGACCTTCGCGCATGGCCCGTGGCAGGCGTTCGGCCAGGCTGTCGAGGCGTTGCCGCAGCAGCGCCAGCTGACGCCCGGGGTGTTGGCCGGCGAGCCGGGTTTCCAGGCGGATCAGGCGCTCGCGGCGGGTATTGATGCTGCGCTCGAACGCCCGGCGCATGCGCATGTCCAGGTCGTCCAGGCGCTGCGCTTGCTGGCGCAGGCGCTCACCTGGGTGACGCAGGCGCCGGGCCATGCCTTCCAGGCGCAGGCGATCACGCAGCAACCGATCGCGCATGCGCATCACCAGGCGTCGATGCAGGCTTTCGACCCGGTGTTGCAGGTCGCTGGAGTTCGGCGCGAGCAATTCGGCGGCCGCCGAAGGCGTCGGGGCACGCACGTCGGCGACGAAGTCGCTGATCGATACGTCGGTTTCATGACCCACGGCGCTGACGATCGGCGTGACACAGGCATCCACCGCCCGGGCCACGGCTTCTTCGTTGAAGCACCAGAGGTCTTCCAGGGAGCCGCCGCCACGGGCCAGGATCAGCGCGTCGAAGCCCCGGGCATCGGCCATTTTCAGGGCGCGGACGATCTGCGCGGTCGCCTCGCGGCCTTGCACGGCGGTAGGGATCAGGGTCAGGGCCACCTGTGGTGCTCGGCGCCGGAACACGCTGATGATGTCGCGAATCACCGCCCCGGTCGGCGAACTGATAATGCCGATGCGCTGCGGATGAGCGGGCAGTGGCACTTTGCGTTCGCTGCTGAACAGGCCTTCGGCGCTGAGCTTTTCCTTCAGCGCATCGAAGGCCAGGCGCAGGGCGCCGTCGCCGGCCGGTTCGACCGTATCGAGGATCAGTTGATAGTCGCCGCGGCCTTCGAACAGCGAGACCTTACCGCGTACCTTGACCGCCAGGCCATCCTTCAACGCTTGGCGCACCCGCGCGGCATTTTGCCGAAACAGCGCGCAGCGCACCTGGGCATTGCTGTCCTTGAGGGTGAAATACACATGGCCGGACGCCGGGCGGGCGAGGTTGGAAATTTCGCCTTCGACCCAGATGTTGCTGAACACGTCTTCCAGCAACACCCGCGCACGGCCGTTGAGCTGGCTGACGGTCAGGACTTCGCGGTCCAGGCCGAGTCTTGCAAAGGGATCTTTAATCATGGGGCGCAGTTTAAAGGCATTCGGCAAACAATCTCCATGGATCGAAACAAAAGGAGACGATGCCTTTGCCGGCCTCGAATACGCCTTCGGCGGTTAGGGCGTGAGAGCGTTGTGGAAGTGTTCGATGAACTGCATGACCAAAGGTGTCGGATCTTGCCGACAGGCGAGGGCGACCGTGCTCTGGCAGGCCGGGTCCGCCAAGGGCAGGAAGTGCAGGCTGGCGGGAGCGATGTCACGCATCGACTCGGGCAGCAGGGCGATGCCGAATCCGGCCTGGATCAACTGCAACTGCGTGGTCTTGCGCGACAGCACCCGCGCCGCCTTGGGGAAAAAGCCCTGGCGCATGCACAGCTCGGCCGACAGGTAACTCAGGCCGCCACGCTGCGGATGGGGAATGGAGATAAAGGCTTCGTCGCGCAGTTGCGCCAGATCCACGCCCTGCTTGGGAGGATCTGCTGCCAGAGGGTGGCCCGGCGGCACGGCCAGCAGCAGGCGTTCGCTGAACAGCGGCGTGATCTGCACGCCCTCGCGCTGGCGCAGTACCGGCAGTCGTAGCAGGCCGATATCCAGCCGGCCTTCGGCGACTTCCTCCAATTGCGCTTCGGAAGACAGGGTGGCGATATCCATCGAGGCCCCCGGGCACTGCTCCAGGTAACCGCTGATGGCCCGCAGCAAGCGGCCGCTCATGGACACTGTGCTGGAGTGGCTCAGGCGCAATGTCCCCAGCTGCCCCTGGCCGACCTGGGTCGCCAGTTCGCTGGCCTTGTTCAGCTCATCGAGCAGGTTGCGGGCGCGCGGGTAGAACGCCTCGCCCGCCGCCGTCAGCCTGGGCAGGCGCGCGGTGCGTTCGAACAGCGGGGTCTTGAGGTGGGTTTCCAGTTCCTTGATCTGCCGGCTGAGGGCGGACTGGGCAATGAACAGGCGTTCGGCGGCGGCGCTGAAACTGCCGCTGTCGGCGATTTCCACGAAGTAGCGCAGTTGGCGGGTTGAAATCACGCGTCATGCCTTTTTGAGATGGGTAGATGGCTTTGATGATATTAGTCGCAAGGCTTGTGGCTGGCTAAAGTCATTCCTCGATTAAAGGAGGAAGGCGAATCGATGAGCATGGTCGAGTTGTTGGGGCAGTGGTCGTGGGGGACGAGTGGCTGGTTGGCGATCGGCCTGGGGATCGCACTGGCGTATATCGTTTTTGGCATCGCCGGGTTCGGTACGGCGCTGGTGGCCGGGCCGGTGCTGATCCTGTTCATGCCGCTGTCGAAGATAATCCCGCTGTTGGTGCTGCTGGATTTTGTCGCGGCCTTTGGCAATCTCCTGCCGTCGCGGCGGGATGTCGATCGCTCCGAGCTGTTGCGCCTGCTGCCGTGCATGGCACTGGGCTGCACCCTGGGGGTGATCTTCCTGCTCAACCTCAAGTCCGATGTGTTGCTGCTGTTGATGGGGCTGTTTATCAGTGCTTATGCGGTGTACAGCCTTTGGGTCAAGGCAAGGCCCAAGGCGCTGGCGGCGGGCTGGGCGATTCCCATGGGGACCGTGGGTGGAACGTTCGGCGCGCTGTTCGGCAGTGGCGGCTTTTTATATGCCATCTATTTGAACAGCCGCTTGCCCAAGGATGCGGCGCGGGCTACCCAGAGTGCATTGATCAGTTGCAGCACGGTGGTACGCCTGAGCCTGTTCGCCATTGCCGGCGTTTATGCGCAGCTGCCTTTATTGGTGCTGGCGCTGTGCTTGTTGCCGGCCATGGCCCTGGGCCTGTGGATTGGCCGGCGGCTGACCATGAGATTGTCCCGCGAGGCGTTCGTCCGGCTGGTGACCTGGCTGGTGCTGGCCAGCGGCATTGCCCTGGTCGGTCGTTACCTGAGCACTTGACCTGTGGGGTTCAGGGATTAAGCTGCGGGCCCTCGGATTTGCCAGGCACGCCGACTTCTACACTTATTGGCAGGTATCGGCTCGCTGACGGTACTGTTCGAGCAGGCGACGCAGACTTCCCTTCAAACGCTTCAGGCCCCATCCATGAACTCGCAAAGCATCATCGTCCCGAAAATCTCCACCTTGCCGGTTCACGAACCCCGCGCCCGGGCGATCGTGCGTTGGCTGGTGCGCAAGAATATCGTCGAGGAAGCCTTGAGCACCTGTGGCCGTACCGGCAATCGCATGGCGCATGCGATCGCCCCAGGCGCGCGGGATGTGGTGCTGCGCCCGGAGGCCTTGCCCTTCGGTGAACCGGTCAACGGCCTGGAAATCATTACCAAGCGCTGCATCTATACCCCGGCCAAAGGGTTTCTCGAGGAAGCGGGTTGCGCCGAGTGCCGCCAGGAAGTGGGGGAGGCGCTGTTCGAGAGCCTGGAAGACTGGATGCCCGGGCGCACCGATAACTTCACTTGCCCCGAGTGCGGGCATGAAGATGACATCAATGGCTTTCTGTTCTTGCAGGAGTGCGGGTTTTCCAACCTCGGTTTCATCTTCAACAATTGGGCAGAGGCCGGGTTCAAGCAGAGCTTTCTCGACGAGTTCGCCGAATGGCTGGATCAGCCGGTGAGCTGGGTGAAGGTGGAGTTGTAAGGCGATTTCGGCAGCCGGTTCCGGGGGGGGAATTCATCATCGGCAGGTGTCATGTCTGTTCGCGAAACAGACGCTGCGTTCCGGCAAATTCCCCATCCATCACCCCGTTGATAATAGACAGAGTTTTACATTGAGCCCGGGTAGGTGTCTGAGTATAATGGCGCGCTTCCATTTTCCCGCTCGGGAGCCCCCGCGATGCTGCGTATCAGCCAAGAAGCTCTGACCTTCGACGACATTCTCCTAGTGCCCGGTTATTCCGAGGTGCTTCCTAACGAAGTCAGTCTCAAGACCCGTCTTACCCGTGGCATCGAGCTGAATATTCCACTGGTTTCCGCCGCAATGGACACCGTCACTGAAGCCCGTCTGGCAATCGCCATGGCTCAGGAAGGTGGCATCGGCATCATCCACAAGAACATGACCATCGAGCAGCAAGCTGCCGAAGTCCGCAAGGTCAAGAAGTTCGAAGCCGGCGTCGTCAAAGACCCGATCACCATCGAGGCTGACGCCACGGTGCGCGACCTGTTCGAACTGACCCGCATGCACAACATTTCCGGCGTTCCGGTACTGCACGATGGCGACCTGGTCGGCATCGTCACTTCCCGTGACGTGCGTTTCGAAAACCGCCTGGACGCCAGCGTCCGTGAAGTGATGACGCCTAAAGAGCGCCTGGTCACGGTCAAGGAAGGCGCCGACAAGAACGACGTGCGCGAACTGCTGCACAAGCACCGCATCGAGCGCGTGCTGATCGTCGACGACAAGTTCGCCCTCAAAGGCATGATGACCGTCAACGACATCGAAAAAGCCAAGGCTTACCCGCTGGCCAGCAAGGACGATCAAGGTCGTCTGCGCGTAGGGGCTGCCGTCGGTACCGGTAAAGACACCGGTGACCGCGTTGCCGCCCTGGTCAATGCCGGCGTGGACGTGGTGGTGGTCGACACCGCCCACGGTCACTCCAAGGGCGTGATCGATCGCGTTCGCTGGGTCAAGGAGAACTACCCGCAAGTGCAGGTGATCGGCGGCAACATCGCCACCGGTGCCGCAGCCAAGGCCCTGGCCGCGGCGGGCGCCGATGCGGTCAAGGTCGGTATCGGCCCTGGCTCGATCTGCACCACCCGTATCGTCGCCGGTGTCGGCGTACCGCAAATCAGCGCCATCGCCAATGTCGCCGCGGCCCTTGAAGGCACCGGCGTTCCATTGATCGCCGACGGCGGCATCCGCTTCTCCGGTGACCTGTCCAAGGCCATCGTCGCCGGTGCTTCCTGCGTGATGATGGGCTCGATGTTCGCCGGTACCGAAGAAGCGCCAGGCGAAATCGAACTGTTCCAGGGTCGTTCGTACAAGGCTTACCGCGGCATGGGTTCGCTGGGCGCCATGTCCCAGGCCCAGGGCTCTTCCGACCGTTACTTCCAGGACTCCTCCGCGGGTGCCGAGAAGCTGGTTCCGGAAGGCATCGAAGGCCGTGTTCCCTACAAGGGCACCCTGACCGCTATCATCCATCAGCTGATGGGTGGCCTGCGTTCTTCCATGGGCTACACCGGTAGCGCCAACATCGAAGAAATGCGCACCAAGCCAGAGTTCGTACGCATCACTGGCGCCGGCATGGCTGAATCCCACGTCCATGACGTGCAGATCACCAAGGAAGCGCCAAACTACCGCGTAGGTTGATGCTTCAAGCAAAACGTTAAATGACCGGGGCTGTTTTATTCAGCCCCGAGTCGTTTCTGAATCACGACTGTTTTCGAATTACCTAGACGAGACTGAATCATGGCCCTCGACATTCACGCCCACCGCATCCTGATCCTCGATTTCGGTTCTCAGTACACCCAATTGATCGCCCGTCGCGTGCGTGAAATCGGCGTGTACTGCGAACTGCATCCGTTCGACATGGATGACGAAGCGATTCGCGAATTCGCTCCCAAAGGCGTCATTCTCGCCGGCGGCCCCGAGTCCGTGCACGAAGCCAACAGCCCGCGTTGCCCGCAAGCGGTGTTCGACCTGGGCGTGCCGGTCTTCGGTATCTGCTACGGCATGCAGACCATGGCCGAGCAAATGGGCGGCAAGGTCGAGGGTTCCGAACTGCGTGAATTCGGTTACGCCCGCGTCGATGTGGTCGGCAAGAGCCGCCTGCTGGACGGCATCGAAGACCACGTCGACGCCGACGGCCTGTTCGGCCTCGACGTGTGGATGAGCCACGGTGACAAGGTCACCAAGATGCCGCAAGACTTCCACATCCTGGCCAGCACCCCGAGCTGCCCGATCGCCGGCATGTTCAACGACGACCTGCGTTACTACGGCGTGCAGTTCCACCCGGAAGTGACTCACACCAAGCAGGGCGGTCGCATCCTGTCGCGCTTCATCCTCGACATCTGCGGCTGCGAAGCCCTGTGGACCCCATCGAAAATCGCTGAAGACGCCATTGCCCAGGTGCGTGCCCAGGTCGGCACCGACAACGTGCTGCTCGGCCTGTCCGGCGGCGTCGATTCCTCGGTGGTTGCGGCCCTGCTGCACAAGGCCATCGGCGACCAGCTGACTTGCGTTTTCGTCGACAACGGCCTGCTGCGCCTGCACGAAGGCGAGCAAGTGATGGCCATGTTCGCCGAGAACATGGGCGTCAAGGTGATCCGCGCCAACGCCGAGGAGCAGTTCCTCAACAACCTGGCCGGCGAAGCCGACCCGGAGAAGAAGCGCAAGATCATCGGCCGTACCTTCATCGACGTGTTCGATGCCGAATCCTGCAAGCTGGACAACATCAAGTTCCTGGCCCAGGGCACCATCTACCCGGACGTGATCGAGTCGGCGGGCGCCAAGAGCGGCAAGGCCCACGTGATCAAGTCGCACCACAACGTGGGCGGCCTGCCGGAAGAAATGAACCTCAAGCTGGTCGAGCCACTGCGCGAGCTGTTCAAGGACGAAGTCCGTCGTCTGGGCCTGGAGCTGGGCCTGCCGTACGACATGGTCTACCGTCACCCGTTCCCGGGCCCGGGCCTGGGCGTGCGTATCCTTGGCGAAGTGAAGAAGGAATACGCCGACCTGCTGCGTCGCGCCGACCACATCTTCATCGAAGAGCTACGCAAGGCCGACTGGTACCACAAGGTCAGCCAGGCGTTCGTGGTGTTCCAGCCGGTGAAATCGGTGGGCGTGGTCGGTGACGGCCGTCGTTATGCCTGGGTCGTGGCCCTGCGTGCCGTGGAAACCATCGACTTCATGACCGCGCGTTGGGCGCACCTGCCTTACGAGCTGCTGGAAACCGTCAGCGGCCGGATCATCAACGAGATCGAAGGCATCTCCCGCGTCACCTACGACGTGTCGAGCAAGCCGCCAGCCACCATCGAGTGGGAATGATCTCGGTCGAGTGATCGGCAACTGATCGTTCAGGCAACAGCAATGGCGATCGAGACCTTCGGGTGTCGATCGCCATTTGTGTTTCAGGGTCTTTAAAAAGCCCGCTTTCCAGCCCTCCCGCAATACCAGGAAAGACTTGGGCCCATCGTCGCCCGCCTGGCCTGTGTACCCTCGACAGACATTCATCGAACGCCCAGCGGCGGCCTTTGGCGATGCCGGCGCAGGCGTTGAAAGAATTCGTGGTTGTCAGTTGACAATCTTTTCATTGTTGACGAGACTGGAGGCCATGGATGGCTCGCACACCTCATCCCAGGAAAGACATTGAAATGGCGCTGCGCTACGCCGAATGGCAGGGCTGGCGCGTCGAAGTCGGCGGTGGTCATGCCTGGGGCAGGATCTACTGCCCTTACAACAGCGAGGTGTGTCGTTGCGGCGAGTTCTGCATCACCAGTGTGTGGAGCACGCCGAAAAACCCCCTCCAGCATGCCCGGGCACTGTGCCGGGTAATCGACAACTGCACGCTGAATCAGCTGCGCGGCGGGAAAGTCCCGCAACCTCGTCGGGAGTCATGACCATGGAATACCTGTTTACCCTCAACTACCTGCTGCCCGCCCACGACTGCGACCCGGACGTGCTGGTGGAGCGCCTTGGCGCGGGGGGCTGCACCGACGCGCTGGTCGGTACCGGGCTGGCGGGGCGCCTGGCGCTGGAGTTCAGCCGCGAGGCCGAAAGCGGCGAAGCGGCCCTGCTCAGTGCCCTGAGCGATATCAAGCGGATCATTCCGGATGCGCGGCTGGTAGAGGCCAGCCCGGATTTCGTCGGCCTGAGCGAGATTGCCGATATCGTCGGGGTCTCCCGGCAGAACATGCGCAAGTTGATGCTCAACCATGCCGGCAGTTTCCCCCTGGCGATCCACGAGGGCAGTGCCTCGCTCTGGCATCTGGCGGAAGTGCTGAGCTGGCTGGCGGCCCGGGGCAGTTACGAGTTGCAGCATCCGGTGATAGAAGTGGCGCGGGTCGCGCAATCCGTGAACGTCGCCAAGGAGGCCCGGCGGGTCGGCACCCCGAGCGCCGAACTGGTGGCGCTGCTGGGCTGAGCGGGCCTGCCGCGGTGGTCAGCGTCGGGCGACGTCCGAGAAGTAGAACTTGTCCAGGGTATGGCGTGATTCGGTGTATTCGAACTGCCGGCCGTCCTGCAGGAAGGTCTGGTTGCTGACCACTATCACGTGGCTCTGGCCCTCCAGGTCCAGGTGTTGCTGGTCATCCCGGGTGCGCGGGGTGGCCTCGATGGTCCGCTGGGCGTAGCTGATCTGCAATTGCAGGGTCTGCTCGATATAGGCGTAGATCGAATGCTCGGCTATCTGCCGGTCCAGCCCCGGGATCAACTCGGCGACGAAGTGGTTGATGTCGAGAATCACCCGTTTGCCATCGATACGCCGCACCCGTTTGATGCGGGTGATCAGGCTGCCTTCTTCCGCCTGCAGGTGTTCGCGCAACGCGCCTTCGAGGGGAAACTGGGTGAACTCCACCACCTCGGTGCTGACGTCGTTGCCCAGGCGCGGATAGGTTTCCTGGAAGCTGACGATGCCGCCCAGCTGGAACTCGATCGGGTGCGGCGACAGCACAAAAGTGCCCTTGCCGTGGATCTTCTGGGCGAAGCCGCGCTCCTGCAGCTGCTCGATGGCCTTGCGCACGGTGCCGCGGCTGGCCTGGTAGCTGTCCATCAACTCGGTTTCGGAAGGCAGACGAGCGCCGCGTTCCAGGCGCTCGGTGGTGATGCTGGCAAGCAGATCGCTGTAGATCTGGTTGTATTTACTCATGGGATGGCTCTGTGCCGTCTGCGCTCAAGGCGGGAACCTTAAGGGCCGTGAGCGGATTTGTCTATTTGAGGGCTTGGGTCGAACGCCTGACTGCGGGTGTCGAAATGGCAATGAAACACCTTACAGCAGTTTAAGAATTTTCTGTCGCGCATGGCGCGCTCTGCCGGAGAGGGTGGATCTAGAGCCGTTTTTGCGCAGCAGAAACTGCCTGCGACCTGGGTTTCGGAGCGATGCCGGCAAACTCGTCTGTACGAGTTGTTGCTTTAACTCGTACAGACGAGTATTTTTCGCTTCGGCGTGCTGCCAATAACAAAAAACCAAAGCGGAAGAACAAGCATGAGCCACGATTACTCCACGATCGCCAGCGAGTTGCTGCACAGCCTCGGTGGCGCCGACAACCTCGAACAAGCCGCGCATTGCGTCACCCGCCTGCGCCTGGCGCTCAAGGACCCGAGCCGGGTGGACAGCGCGACGCTGAACCAGATCGATCTGGTCAAGGGCTCGTTTTTCACCGGTGGCCTGTTCCAGGTGGTCATTGGCCCCGGCGAAGTCGAAAAGGTCTATGCCGCGTTGCGCCAACTCACCGGGCTGGCCGCTTCCACCATCGCCGACGTCAAGCAGAAGGGCGCCGACAAGACCAACGCCATGCAGCGTCTGGTGCGGGTGTTTTCCGATGTCTTCATGCCGATCCTGCCGGCGCTGATCATTGCCGGCCTGCTGATGGGGGTGAACAACCTGATCGGCGCCAAGGGCATGTTCATCGAAGACCGGACCCTGCTCGAGGCCTATCCGACCCTGGATGGCGTGTGGAGCCTGATCAACCTGATGGCCAACACCTCCTTCGTATTCCTGCCGGCACTGGTGGGCTGGTCGGCGGCCAAGCGCTTTGGCGGCAGCGAAATCCTCGGCATCGTGCTGGGCCTGATGCTGGTGCACCCCGACCTGCTCAATGCCTGGAACTACGGCAAGGCCGTGGCCGGGCTGGAGGGCCAGAGCCTGCCGTACTTCGACATCTTCGGTCTGTTCCAGATCGAGAAGGTCGGCTACCAGGGGCAGATCCTGCCGATCCTGCTGGCGGCCTATGTCATGAGCGTCATCGAGAAATGGCTGCGGGCGCGGGTGCCGAATGCGATCACCCTGCTGGTCGTGCCCATCACCACCATCGTGGTCACCGGCGTGCTGGCGCTGGCGGTGATCGGCCCGGTGACCCGGCACCTGGGGATCCTGATCACCGAAGGCGTGGTCACCCTGTTCGAACTGGCGCCAATGGTCGGTGGAGCGATTTTCGGCCTGCTCTACGCGCCGCTGGTGATCACCGGCATGCACCACATGTTCCTCGCCGTGGACCTGCAACTGATCTCGACCCAGGGCGGCACCTTCATCTGGCCGATGATCGTCATGTCCAACCTGGCCCAGGGCAGCGCGGCGCTGGCGGTGTTCAGCATGAGCCGCAACGCGCGGGACCGCAGCATGGCCTCGACCTCGGCGATCTCCGCCTATTTCGGCATCACCGAGCCGGCCATGTTCGGGGTCAACCTGCGCTACAAGTTCCCGTTCTACGCCGCGCTGATCGGCTCGGCGCTGGGCTGCATTTTCCTCTCGTTGAACAAGGTCCAGGCCTCGGCCATCGGCGTCGGCGGGCTGCCGGGATTCATCTCGATCATTCCCCAGTACATCCCGATGTTCGTGGTCGGCATGGTCGTCGCCCTGGTGGTGCCGTTCGTGCTGACCTGCGGCTTGAGCATGAAGATCATCCGGCCGGGGTATCGCGTCGCCTGACAGATCGCGACAAGGCCCCCAGGGCCAGTACCCAACCCATTGAAGGAGCCCGCCATGCAAGACTGGCAGCGTTCGGTGATCTACCAGATCTACCCGAAGAGTTTCTACAGCCACAGCGGCCAGGCCACCGGCGACCTGCTGGGGGTGGTCGACAAGCTCGACTACCTGCACTGGCTGGGCGTCGATTGCCTGTGGCTCACCCCGTTCCTGCGTTCGCCCCAGCGCGACAACGGCTACGACATCAGCGACTACTACGCCATCGACCCGAGCTACGGGACCATGGCCGATTGCGAGCTGCTGATCGCCGAGGCCGGCAAGCGCGGCATCAAGCTGATGCTGGACATCGTGGTCAACCACACCTCCATCGAACATGAGTGGTTCCAGCAGGCGCGCAGCAGCCTCGACAACCCGTATCGCGACTTCTATATCTGGCGCGACCAGCCGAACAACTGGGAGTCCAAGTTCGGCGGTTCCGCCTGGGAATACGAAGCGCAGACCGGCCAGTACTACCTGCACCTGTTCGACCATACCCAGGCCGACCTCAACTGGGACAACCCCCAGGTGCGCGCCGAAGTGTTCAAGATGATGCGTTTCTGGCGCGACAAGGGCGTAGGCGGTTTCCGCCTGGATGTGATCAACCTGATCTCCAAGCCGGCCGATTTCCCGGAAGACGCCAGCGACGGTCGACGCTTCTATACCGACGGCCCGAACGTGCACCCGTACCTGCAGCAGATGCATCGCGAGGTCTTCGAGGGCTTTGACCTGATCAACGTCGGCGAGATGTCTTCCACCAGCCTCGAGCACTGCATTCGTTACTCGCAGCCCGAGTCGAAAGAGCTGTCGATGACCTTCAACTTCCACCACCTGAAGGTCGATTACCCGAACCTGCAGAAGTGGATTCGCGCCGATTTCGACTTCCTCCAGCTCAAGCGCATCCTCTCCGACTGGCAGAGCGGCATGCAGGCCGGCGGTGGCTGGAACGCGCTGTTCTGGTGCAACCACGACCAGCCACGGGTGGTGTCGCGTTTCGGCGACGACGGCGAATACCGGGTGGTCTCGGCGAAGATGCTCGCCACCGCGCTGCACTTCCTCCAGGGCACGCCGTTCGTGTACCAGGGCGAAGAGCTGGGCATGACCAACCCCGGTTTTACCCACATCGACCAATACCGCGATGTCGAGACCCTGAACATCTACCGCCTCAAGCGCGAAACCGGCGACAACGAAGCGGACAACATGGCGGCGATCATGCAGAAGTCCCGGGACAACGGGCGCACGCCGATGCAATGGAATACCGAGGCCCATGCCGGTTTCAGCAGCGTCGAGCCCTGGATCGGCGTGCCGGCCAATGCCGCGGGGATCAATGTCGCGCAGCAGCTGGAAGACCCGGATTCGGTGTTGCACCACTACCGCCAACTGATTGCCCTGCGCCGTCGCGAGCCGCTGATCCAGGACGGCGAGTATCGCCAGCTGCTGGCCGAGCACCCGCAGGTCTGGGCCTATCTGCGCGAGGGCCAGGGCGAGCGCCTGCTGGTGGTGAACAATTTCTACGGCAACGCCTGTGAAGTGCAGTTGCCGGAGGGAGTGATGGCCGAGCGCATGGAGCAGCGCCTGGTCATCAGTAACTACGCAGACCATCAAACCCGCAGTCGCGAGCTGTTCCTGCGGCCTTACGAGTCCTTTGTCCTGCACCTGATCGACCGCTGACAACCTTCCCCGCATGAGCGCGGCGTGCCCGGCACACCGCGAGCTTTCGCTCGCCGGTAGGGCGGCGCCTGCGGGGCACACACAGAATAAAAATAATGGGGTGGCTTATGAAAACAACAATAAATCGCGGTCTTGCAGCCTCTTGCGTCTGCCTGGCCTTGCCGTTCCCGGCCCAGGCCCTGGAGTTCGCCGGTTACTTGCGTAGCGGCCTCGGGACCTCGGTCAACAGCAGCTCGCAATCCTGTTTCCAGCTGCCCGGCGCGCAGTCCAAATACCGCCTGGGCAACGAATGCGAACAGTATGCCGAGCTGGAGCTGCGCCAGGACCTGTACACCCTGGACGACGGCTCGGTGCTCAGTGTCGATGCCATGGCGTCGTTGTATAACCAGTACGACCGCAGCCTGACCTTCCAGGGCGACAACGGCTCGGCGCGCATGCCGCAGATGTATGCCCAGTGGTCGAACATGCCCAGCCTCAATGGCGGCTCGCTGTGGGCCGGCCGGCGTTACTACAAGCGCAACGACATCCATATCTCCGACTTCTACTACTGGAACCAGAGTGCCACCGGCGGCGGCATCGAGGACGTGCTGATCGGCGATCTGAAATACAGTTATGCCTTCTCGCGCAAGGACAACCTGTACCAGAAGGACTACATCAACCGGCACGACTTCAACGTCGCCGGTTTCAAGACCAACCCCGGCGGCGAGCTGGAGCTGGGCCTGAGCTACATCGACAAGCCCGACAGTCGCGACGCCCATCGGGGGTGGGCGATCACCGCCCAGCATGTGCAAAAGGACTTCCTCGGCGGCAAGAACAAGCTGGCGTTGCAGTACGGCGAAGGCCCGGGCACCGGGCTGGGTTACACCGGCAATGTGCAACTGGACGACAGCAGCAAGAGCTACCGCCTGGTGGAGTTCTTCGACTGGCAATTGACCCCGCGGTTTGGCGGGCAGGTCGAGGCGATCTATCAGAAAGACATCCGCCCCGACGGCAACGACCAGAACTGGATCTCCCTGGGCATCCGCCCGGCCTATGCGATCAGCGAGCAGTTCAAACTGGTCACCGAGCTGGGCCACGATCAGGTCGAGGCCCCCGGCGGCACGCGCAAGCTCAGCAAGTTCACCTTTGCCCCGACCTGGTCGCCCAAGGGCCCGGAATTCTGGGCACGCCCCGAGGTGCGTCTGTACTACACCTATGCCAGTTGGAACCAGGCCGCCAAGCGCGCGGCCAATGAGCTGGCGGCGGGTTCGGCGCTGTCCGATACCGGCGCCTTCGGCACCGCCAGGCATGGCGCGAACGTCGGATTGCAAGTCGAGTACTGGTGGAAATAAGCGATGCTGTCGGGGCTCGCGCTCCATCGGCACTTACAAGAACAAACAGCAGGTGAAGTCATGGCTACAACCCAACAATTGCAACTGCTCGCGCCGCTGTCCGGGCTGCTGATGCCCCTGGAGCAAGTGCCGGACCCGGTGTTCTCAAGCCGGGTCATCGGTGACGGCCTGTGCATCGACCCGACCTCGCAGACCCTGCGCGCGCCGCTGGCCGGTGTGGTCAGCAACGTGCAGGACAGTGGCCATGCGGTGAGCATCACCGACGACAACGGCGTGCAGGTGCTGATGCACATCGGCCTGGACACGGTGAACCTGGCGGGCAAGGGTTTTAGCCGCCTGGTGCAGGAGGGCCAGCGGGTCGAGGCCGGGCAGCCGCTGATCGAGTTCGATGCCGACTACATCGCCGTGCATGCCCGCAGCCTGTTGACGCTGATGCTGGTGGTCAGTGGCGAGCCGTTCACCTGTCTGACCGCGGACAGCGCGTTGGTGGACAGCGGCCAGCCGTTGTTGCAGTTGAGCCTGGGCGAGACTGCGCCAAGCGCGGAGCCCGAGGAGGAGGGCGAGACACTGTTCTCCAAACCTGTGCTGCTGCCCAATCCCAATGGCCTGCATGCGCGCCCGGCGGCGGTGTTCGCCCAGGCGGCCAAGGGCTTCAAGGCGAACATCTGCCTGCACAAGCAGCAGGCCAGCGCCAACGCCAAGTCCCTGGTGGCGATCATGGCGCTGCAGACCGCGCAGGGTGATGCCTTGCAGGTCAGCGCGGCGGGCGAGGATGCCGAGGCGGCGATCAAGGCTCTGGCCAAGTTGCTGGCGAGTGGTTGTGGCGAGGCGGTGACGGCGATTGCCGCCGAGCCGGTGGCGGCGGTTGCGGCGCCAGCGGGCAAGTTGCTGCGGGGCGTCTGCGCCTCGACGGGCTCGGCCTTCGGGCAAGTGGTGCAGGTGGCCGAGCAGAAGCTTGAGATCGTCGAGTTCGCCAGCGATCAGGCCGCGCAGCGCGGGCAGCTGGAGCGGGCGCTGGCGCAGGCCACCGAGGCCCTGCAAGCGCTGCGGGACAAGGCCGCCAGCACAGCCCAGGGCGAGATCTTCAAGGCTCACCAGGAATTGCTGGAAGACCCGAGCCTGCTGGAGCAGGCCCAGGCCCTGATCAGCGATGGCAAGAGCGCGGCATTCGCCTGGAACCTCGCCACCGAAGCCACCGCCGAGCTGTTCAAGGGGTCAGGCAGTCCGTTGCTGGCCGAGCGTGCCCTGGACCTGATGGATGTCGGCCAGCGGGTGCTCAAGTTGCTGCTGGGCGTGCAGGACAGCGCCTGGGCCCTGCCGGAGCAGGCGATCCTGATTGCTGAGCAGCTCACCCCGTCCCAGACCGCCGGCCTCGATACCCGCAAGGTGCTGGGGTTCGCCACGGTTGGCGGCGGGGCCACCAGCCATGTGGCGATTCTGGCCCGGGCCCTGGGGTTGCCGGCGATCTGCGGCCTGCCGGTACAGGTGCTGGCGTTGGCCAGCGGTACACCGGTGCTGCTGGATGCCGACCAGGGTGAATTGCACCTGGAGCCTGCGCCGGCGGTGATCGCGCAGTTGCAGGCACGACGTCAGCAGCAACAGCAGCGCCAGCGCCAGGAGCTGGAGCAGTCGGCCCAGGCCGCGGTGACTCGCGACGGCCATCACTTCGAGGTGACGGCCAACGTCGCCTCGCTGGCCGAGGCCGAGCAGGCCATGGACCTGGGCGGGGAGGGCGTCGGTCTGTTGCGTTCGGAGTTTCTTTACCAGGACCGCGGCGTCGCCCCGAGCCACGAGGAACAGGCCGCGACCTACAGCGCCATCGCCCGGGCCCTGGGGCCGGAGCGCAATCTGGTGGTGCGGACCCTGGATGTCGGCGGCGACAAACCGCTGGCCTATGTGCCGATGGAGCCTGAAGCCAACCCCTTCCTCGGCATGCGCGGGATTCGCCTGTGCCTGGAGCGCCCGCAGCTGTTGCGCGAACAGTTCCGGGCGATCCTCGCCAGCGCCGGGCTGGCTCGCCTGCATATCATGCTGCCGATGGTCAGCCAGCTGGCGGAGTTGCGCCAGGCGCGGCAGATGCTGGAGGACGAAGCCCTGGCCCTGGGGCTCAAGGAATTGCCGAAGCTGGGGATCATGATCGAAGTGCCGTCGGCGGCGCTGCTGGCCGACCTGTTCGCGCCGGAGGTGGATTTCTTCTCCATCGGCACCAACGACCTGACCCAGTACACCCTGGCCATGGACCGCGATCATCCGCGCCTGGCCAGCCAGGCCGACAGTTTCCACCCGGCGGTGCTGCGCCTGATCGCCTCCACGGTCAAGGCCGCCCATGCCCATGGCAAGTGGGTCGGCGTGTGCGGGGCGCTGGCTTCGGAAACCCTGGCGGTGCCGCTGTTGCTGGGGCTAGGCGTGGACGAGCTGTCGGTCAGCGTGCCGCTGATCCCGGCGATCAAGGCCGGCGTGCGCGAGGTCGAGTTGAGCCAGTGCCAGGCCCTCGCCGGGCGCATTCTCGGCCTGGAAAGCGCCGAGCAGGTGCGTGACGCCTTGCACCAGCATCGGCAATCGACGCTGGCCCCTTCACCGGTTCTGGAGAACTGAACATGTTCGAGAAATTGCAGCGGGCGTTCTGGAAGGCCCTGACCCCGGACCTGGTGCCCGACCAGCCGAAAGCGACGGCCCCGGACAAGGACGACGCCGCCCTGGACGAGGCCGTGATTGCGGCGCTGGGCGGCGCCAACAACCTCAAGACCCGGCAGCGCGTGGCCCTGACCCGGGTGCGGGTGGAATTGCATGACCCGACCTTGCTCGATGCCACGGCCTTGCGTAATGCCGGCGTGCCCGGGGCGATGGCGCTGGTCGGCGGCGTGGTGCATCTGCTCGTCGGCTTATCTCCGACGTAGCCGCTGCCGAGCGAGCGAGGCTGCGTACGGATGCGAAGCGTCCGCAACCCAGGCAATGCGTTGCACCTGAGCCACCACGTTGGATGCCTTGGCGGGCGCTGCGCGCCCGTACGCAGCCTCGCAGGCTCGGCAGCGGCTACGGGGGCGGTGACGCCTGCGGCCGGTCGCCGCGCCGCTCTTACTGTTTCTCAACTGCGGGTGTATCGTATTCGCCTTTTGCGGGCCTCGGCCCGCCGCGGATACGTGAGGTAGTTGAGTCCATGTCCTTTACCCGTCGACAGATACTCGGTGGTCTGGCCGGTCTTGCAGTGGTTGGCGTGGGCGCCGGCGGCGCGGCGCGTTACTGGCTGGGCAAGATGGCCGACGCCGAGGCGGGCCACGATTATCAACTGATCGCCGCGCCGCTGGACGTGGAACTGGTGCCGGGCCTCAAGACCGAAGCCTGGGCCTTCGGCCCGTCCGCGCCGGGCACCGAGCTGCGGGTGCGCCAGGGCGAGTGGCTGCGGGTGCGCTTCATCAACCACCTGCCGGTGGCCACCACCATCCACTGGCACGGCATCCGCCTGCCGCTGGAAATGGACGGCGTGCCGTACGTCTCGCAATTGCCGGTGATGCCGGGCGAATACTTCGACTACAAGTTCCGCGTGCCGGATGCCGGCAGCTACTGGTACCACCCCCACGTCAACAGCAGCGAAGAACTGGGCCGCGGGCTGGTCGGCCCGCTGATCATCGAAGAGCGCGAACCCACCGGCTTCAAGTACGAACGCACCCTGAGCCTGAAAAGCTGGCATGTGGATGAAGCCGGCGCTTTCGTGCCTTTCAGCATTCCCCGCGAGGCGGCGCGTGGCGGCACGGCGGGGCGCCTGTCGACCATCAATGGCGTGTCCCAGGCGGTGGTGGAGATCCCGGCCGGGCAGATCACCCGCGTGCGCCTGCTCAACCTCGACAACACCCTGACCTACCGCATCAACATTCCGGGTGTCGAAGCGCAGATCTACGCCCTGGACGGCAACCCCATCGAGCCGCGGCCGCTGGGCAAGGAGTACTGGCTGGGGCCGGGCATGCGCATTTGCTTGGCGATCAAGGCACCGCCGGCCGGCGAAGAGCTGTCATTGCGCAACGGCCCGGTGCGCCTGGGCACCTTGCGTTCGGTGGCCAACAGCGACGCGCCGACCGAGTGGCCGCCGGCGTTGCCGGCCAACCCGATCGCCGAGCCGGACCTGGATAACGCCGAGAAGCTCAACTTCAACTTCGAGTGGGTTGGCTCGGTCTCGGTGAACGTGGACAATGGCAAGCCACCGAGCCTCTGGCAGATCAACGGCAAGGCCTGGGACATCACCGACAAGACCTGCGCCGACCGCCCGATCGCCACGCTCAAGAAGGGCCAGAGCTACATTTTCGAATTGAAGAACATGACTCAGTACCAGCACCCGATCCACTTGCACGGCATGAGCTTCAAGGTCATCGCCTCGAACCGCAAGAAGATCACCCCGTACTTCACCGACACCTACCTGCTGGGCAAGAACGAGCGTGCCCGGGTGGCGCTGGTGGCGGATAACCCGGGGGTGTGGATGTTCCATTGCCATGTGATCGACCACATGGAAACCGGCTTGATGGCCGCCATCGAGGTGGGCTGATGCGGCAGATTCGCCCCGCCCGGATCATCGATCGCAGCCGCGACCAGGACTTCATGCGCGAAGCCCTGGCCCTGGCCGCCCAGGGCGCGGCCCTGGGCGAGGTGCCGGTGGGCGCGGTGCTGGTGCAGGACGGGGAAATCATCGGTCGCGGCTACAACTGCCCGATCAGCGGCAGCGATCCCAGCGCCCATGCGGAGATGGTCGCGATCCGCGCCGCGGCCCAGGCGCTCGACAACTATCGCCTGCCCGGCAGCACCCTCTACGTGACCCTGGAGCCGTGCAGCATGTGCGCCGGGCTGATCGTGCATTCGCGTATCGCCCGGGTGGTGTACGGCGCGCTGGAGCCCAAGGCGGGCATCGTGCAGAGCCAGGGGCAGTTCTTCAGCCAGGGCTTTCTCAACCACCGGGTATTGGTCGAGGGCGGAGTGCTGGCCGAAGAGTGCGGCGCGGTGTTGAGCGAGTTTTTCAAGGCGCGCCGGGCGCGCTGATCCGCCCAGACTCTGCAATTACTTCCTGGCGACAATCACCGCGCGCATCGGCGCCGGCAGGCCTTCGATGGTCTTGCTGTGATCGTTCGGGTCGAGGAAATCGCTCAGCGACTGGTACTTCATCCACTCGGTGCCGCGCTGTTCCTCGACGCTGGTCACGCTCACATCCACACACCGCACATCGCTGAAGCCGGCACGGCGCAGCCACAGTTCCAGGGCCGGCACCGACGGCAGGAACCACACGTTACGCATCTGCGCGTAGCGGTCTTCCGGCACCAGCACCTGATGCCGGTCGCCTTCCACCACCAGGGTTTCCAGCACCAGTTCGCCGCCCTTGACCAGGCAGTCCTTGAGCGCCAGCAAATGCTCGATCGGCGAGCGGCGGTGGTAGAACACGCCCATGGAAAACACCGTGTCGAAGCCTTCCAGATTGGGCGGCAGGTCCTCGAACGGGAACGGCAGGTGCCACACCGCAGGCTCCGACAGGTAACGCTGCACCGCCTGGAACTGGCAGAAGAACAGCCAGTTCGGATCGACGCCGATCACGCTGTGGGCGCCGGCGCCGAGCATGCGCCACATGTAGTAGCCGTTGCCGCAGCCGACATCGAGGATGCGTTTGCCTTGCAGGTCCAGGTGCTTCGCGACCCGCGACCATTTCCAGTCCGAGCGCCATTCGGTGTCCACATGCACGCCGAACAGGTCGAACGGGCCCTTGCGCCAGGGCGACAGGCCCATCAGCGCGCTGCGCATCTGGGCGCGGGTGGCGTCGTCGCAGTCGGTGTCGAGGGTCAGGCCATTGAGCAGGTCGATCGTGCTCGGCTGGATCTTCGGCAGGGCGTCCAGCGCGCTCTGCCAGCGCTCCAGGTCGCCGTGGCCCTTTTCCATCTTGGTGTCGAGTTGCGCTTGCAGGGTGTTGGCCCAGTCGGCCAGCGGCGTACCGGCCAGACGGCGGGCGAGGGGGGACAGATCGATCATGGCAAGGCAATCAACGAGGCAAAGTTAAGACACTGGAACCACGGCACGACTTTCGAGAACCCGGCGGCCAGCAGGCGTTCGCGGTGTTCTTCGAGGCTGTCGGGCTTCATGACGTTTTCGATGGCGCTGCGCTTCTGGGCGATTTCCAGTTCGCTGTAGCCGTTGGCGCGCTTGAAGGCGATGTGCAGGTCGGTGAGCAGCGCATGCTCCTCGGGGTCGTTGAAGCGCAGCTTCTCCGAGAGGATCAGCGCACCGCCAGGCAGCAGCGCCTGGCGAATGCGCCCGAGCAGGGCCAGGCGCTGTTCGGGGGCGATGAATTGCAGGGTGAAGTTCAGCGCCACCACCGAGGCCGGCTGGAATTCCAGGGCGAGGATGTCGCCTTCGATCACTTCGACCGGCAACAGCTCCTGGAACATCGAGTCCTGGCCGTTGAGGTACTCGCGGCAGCGCTCGACCATGGCCGCCGAGTTATCCACCGCGATCACCCGGCAGCCGTCGGTGCGCACATGGCGGCGCAGGGCCTGGGTCACGGCACCGAGGGACGAACCCAGGTCGTAGAGCACGCTGTTGGGCTGGGCGAACTGGGCGGCGAGCACGCCGAGGTTCTCGACAATGGTCGGGTAACCCGGCACCGAGCGCTTGATCATGTCCGGGAACACCCGCACCACGTCCTCGTTGAAGGCGAAGTCGGGCACCTGGGCCAGGGGCTGGGCGAAAAGGCGGTCGGGTTCTTTGCTCACGGCGGTTCCAGCGGTGGAGATAGAAAGAGGGGCGGCATTGTAGCCGCTGACGCAGGCTGCGATAAGGCCCGAAGGGCCTTCGGGGCCTCAAGGGCGACACAAGGTTGATGCCCACCTGTGGCCCTGTAGCCGCTGCCGAGCTTGCGAGGCTGCGCACGAGGACGCAGTCCTCGCCAAGCCTGTGCATGGGGTTTATCTGAAGAGCCGTGGCGACTGGTTTTACGGCCGCTGCGCAGCCGATCGCAGCCTCGCGGGCTCGGCAGCGGCTACAGGGCTACAGGTTCAGCGGGGCTTCTGGCTGAAGGTCGACGCCGCGATCCCCCATTGCCCCAGCCAGTAACTGAGGATGATCAGGTAGGGCGCGGCATCGAAGGCCACCACAAAACGGCTGATGCCGATCACGCTGTCGGAGAACACGAAGGCCACGGCGCCGGCGGCGGCCAGTTGCGCCGAGCGCTTGGGCACCTCGCTGCCCAGGCGAGCCAGGGCGCGCCAGAGCATGGCGCTGATGGCCAGGCCGTAGACGATTACCGGCACCAGCAACGGGCCGAGGCCATGGCTGATCAGGATGCCCAGCAACGCCGCGCCGACGACCAGGGCCAGCAGCAGGGGCAAGGGCGCCAGGCGCCGGCAATCGCTGGTATAGGCCTTGAGATAGGCCAGGTGCGCGACCAGGAAGGCCCCGAGGCCGAACACGAACAGGTCGGCGGGCCAGGCCAGCAGCACGTCGCCGAGCAGGGAGAACAACAGGCCGAGGCTGATCCAGCGGCGATAGTCGCTGGGGGGCGCATCGTGCAACCAGCCGAGCAGGGCCAGCACCGGCAGCGGCTTGACCAGCAGGCACAGCAGGGTGGCGTGGATGCTCAGGCCGTAGAGGAAGGTCACCGCGCCCATCAGCGCCAGGATCAGCCAGCCCATGTCATTTGACCGAAATGGCGCAGTCGAAGGCTTTCACCGGCGCGACTTCCGGAGCCCAGGGCTGTTGATAGGTCAGCAGCAGGCGCCCGGTGCCGGCGGCGAAGGCCTGGAAGCGCCAGGTGGACTGGCCGGCGCTGCCTACCAGGCCGCTGTCTTCGGGGTTGCTGTAGACCTCGGGGCTGATTTTGCGCAGCACGCCGCCGGCCGAGTCCTGGATCGCCCAGCGATAACCCGTGGTCGGGTTGCTCGGCAGGGTCAGGATCAGGTTTTGCCCGTTGCTCAGTTGCACTGGACATTCGCTCTGGTTCTCGACCGTAACGTTTTGCTTGGGTTGGCTGGCGCAGGCGGCGAGCAGGGCGAGGCTGAGGGGCAGCAACAGACGAATCGGTGACATGGGTCAGAAAGCTCCGGTCATGACAAAGGGCGAGCATAACCGAAGATTGAGGAATATGTGGTGGGGCAGGCGAGACGTTGTAGGAGCAGCCGGTCGACGCTGCTCCTACAGATCCGCGTTTAGAACAGCACTTTCGCCACATCGGCGAAACGCTTGGCGAAGTGCACGGTGATGCCTTCCTTGAGGTAGTCCGGCAGCTCTTCGAAGTGGCCGCGGTTGGCTTCCGGCAGGATCAGCTCGTAGAGCTTCTGCCGGCGCGCCGCGATGACCTTCTCGCGCACCCCGCCGATGGGCAGGACATGCCCGGTCAGGGTCAGCTCGCCGGTCATGGCCACGCCCTTTTTCGGCGGCTGGTTGCGCGCCAGCGACAGCAGGGCGCTGGCCATGGTCACCCCGGCGCTCGGGCCATCCTTCGGCGTGGCGCCTTCCGGCACGTGCAGGTGGACGAATGCCTCGTCGAAGAACTTGGCATCGCCACCGAACTGCTTGAGGTGCGAGGTGACGTAGCTGTAGGCGATTTCCGCCGACTCCTTCATCACATCGCCCAATTGCCCGGTGAGCTTGAAGCCACGGTTGAGGGTATGAATCCGCGTGGCTTCGATCGGCAGCGTGGCGCCGCCCATGCTGGTCCAGGCCAGGCCGGTGATCACCCCGGTACCGCTGAGCACCTGCTCGTTGCGGAACACCGGCATGCCCAGGGAGGCTTCCAGGTCCTTGGTGCCGAGCTTGATCACCGCGTCCGGATCTTCCAGCAGCCGCACCACGGCCTTGCGCACCAGTTTGCCCAGCTGTTTCTCCAGCTGGCGCACGCCGGCCTCGCGGGCGTAACCATCGATCACCGCGCGCAGGGCCGCGTCGCTGATACTCAGGTTGGCCTTGGACACACCCGCCTTTTCCAGCTGCTTGGGCCACAGGTGGCGCTTAGCGATGGCCAGTTTTTCCTCGGTGATGTAGCCCGACAGGCGAATCACTTCCATCCGGTCCAGCAACGGGCCGGGAATCGAATCCAGGGTGTTGGCGGTGCACACGAACAGCACTTTCGACAGGTCCAGGCGCAGGTCCAGGTAGTGGTCGAGGAATTCCACGTTCTGTTCCGGGTCGAGGGTTTCCAGCAGCGCCGAGGCCGGGTCGCCCTGGTAGCTCTGGCCCATCTTGTCGATCTCGTCGAGCATGATCACCGGGTTCATCACCTCGACGTCTTTCAACGCTTGCACCAGCTTGCCCGGCAAGGCGCCGATGTAGGTGCGGCGGTGGCCCTTGATCTCGGCCTCGTCACGCATGCCGCCGACGCTGAAGCGGTAGAACGGCCGGCCCAGGGATTCGGCGATGGACTTGCCGACGCTGGTCTTGCCCACGCCGGGCGGGCCCACCAGCAGCACGATGGAGCCGCTGATCTCGCCCTTGTAGGCGCCGACCGCGAGGAATTCGAGAATCCGGCTCTTGATGTCGTCGAGCCCGGCGTGATGCTGGTCCAGCACCTTGCGCGCATGCTTGAGGTCGAGCTTGTCCTCGCCGTACACGCCCCAGGGCACCGCGGTGGCCCATTCCAGGTAGTTGCGGGTGACCGCGTACTCCGGCGAGCCGGTCTCGAGGATCGACAGTTTGTTCATTTCCTCCACGATGCGCTTTTGCGCTTGAGGAGGCAGGACCTTGCCAGCCAGGCGCTGCTCGAACTGCTCGATGTCGGCGCTGCGATCGTCCTTGGTCAGGCCCAGCTCCTGCTGGATGACCTTGAGTTGTTCCTTGAGGAAGAACTCGCGCTGATGCTCGCCGATCTTGCGATTGACCTCGGCGGAAATCTCTTTCTGCAGGCGCGCGACCTCGACTTCTTTGCGCAGCATCGGCAGGACTTTCTCCATGCGCTTGAGCATTGGCACGCAGTCGAGCACTTCCTGCAGTTCGTTGCCGGTGGCCGAGGTCAGCGCGGCGGCGAAGTCGGTCAGCGGCGACGGGTCGTTGGGGCTGAAGCGGTTGAGGTAGTTCTTCAGCTCTTCGCTGTACAGCGGGTTGAGCGGCAGCAGTTCCTTGATCGCGTTGATCAGTGCCATGCCGTAGGCCTTGACCTCGTCGGTCGGCTCGCTCGGCTGGTGCGGGTATTCGACCTCCACCAGGTAGGGCGGGCGATGGTGCTTGAGCCAGGTGCGGATGCGCACGCGGGTCAGGCCCTGGGCCACGAACTGCAACTTGCCGTTCTCGCGGCTGGCGTGGTGCACCTTGACCAGGGTGCCGTACAGCGGCAGGGCCGAGGTGTCGAAATGGCGTGGGTCTTCCGGCGGGGTGTCCATGAAGAACAGCGCCAGGGAATGGTGTTCGGACTTGCTCACCAGCTCCAGGGTTTCGGCCCAGGGTTCTTCGTTGACGATCACCGGCAAGACTTGCGCGGGGAAGAACGGCCGATTGTGGATCGGGATGATGTAGACCTTGTCCGGCAGATTCTGCCCGGGCAGAGCCAGACCCTTGCCGGAGGAGGTATGGAGTTCGGGGTTTTCCGGATCGGCGTATTCACTCATGGTTTCAGGAAGTTCTTGCTGGTCGCTCATGGGGCACCTGCGCAATGGGGTATGCGAAGTTAGATGGGGCAGGTGACGAGCGGTTTCAATGGTGCCCGGGCCGGATCAATTATTTCAGTCCTTGTCGCCGCAACGCAGGGCAGCCTCCAAAGCGCTGATTGTGAGGCTGTCATTTCTGCGCAAGAGCGTTGGTAAATTGGCGGTGACAAAAAAATGACTTTATGAACCCCCTGATTTTATTGCGTGATCTTCTTCTCTTGGCAGTCTAATCTGGACCGACTAAATGTTGTCAGGGAAAAGGCATTTATTTGACGCATCTTTAGCTGCCCAGAGGGACGCGTAATGATCAAAGGACTTTTCAGCGGGGAGCGGCGGGTGTCGCCGTGGGGGTGCAGGGGCGACAACAGTGAGGTCGCGGCGACGAGAGCCGTCTCATGAAGTGGCGCCATACGTTCCAGGTAAGGATCACTGGGGTATTGGCGTTGTTGCTGTTGATCGTGATCGGGGTGGTGTATTTCGCCGTCAAGGCCGCGACCAATCATGCGGTGGAAAACCAGGCGCAAGTGCAGCTGCAAACCGGCACCCGGGTCTTCGAACGCCTGCTGGAACTGCGCGGTCGGCGCTTGCGTTATGGCGTGGACTGGCTGGTGGTGGACTCGCAGTTCCGTGAGGCGGTGATCAGCGGCGACTCGCGGGCGATTCTCGAGGCGCTGCGCCAGCATGGTACCGGCACCCGCGGCAGCGAGCTGTTCGTGCTCGGCGCCGAAGGCACGGTGATCGCCAGCACCCTGGGGGCGATCGCCGAGCGTGAGCATTTCCCCTACGACCGAGCCTTGCGCACGGCCCTGCGGCAGAACAAAAGCATGTTGATCGTCGCGCTCAAGGGCCAGCCTTATCTGCTGGTCCAGGGGCAGGTACTGACGCCGATGCACATGAATCGGGTGGTCATGGCGTTTCGCATGGACGACCTGTTCGCCAGCGAGTTGCGCTCCATGAGCAACCTGGAGGTGTCCTTCCTCACCCTGCAGGACGGGCGCGCGGGGGAGCTGTTCAGCACTCAGCCGGATATTTTCTGGGCGACCATCATCACCACCCTGCGCAATGCGTCCTGGCGCGCGCGACCACAGTTGAGCGATGCCCACGGCAAGCGCTTCCTCAATCAGGCCCTGCAACTGGCCAATACCGACGATCCCGACGACCCCAAGGTTCTGGCGTTGCTGCAAAGCCCGCTGGATCACGCCTTGCAGGCCTTCGCGCCGCTGGACCGCGAGTTCCTGGTGATTGCCCTGGCGGCGCTGGTGGTGTCGCTGGCCGGCGCCCTGTTCATGGCGCGGCGGGTGTCGCGGCCGTTGAATGTGCTGGCCGATGCCGCCCAACGCATCGGCGCCGGCAACTACCAGGTGCCAGTGGTGCTCAAGCGCACCGACGAGTTCGGCTTGCTGGCCGAGGCGATCAACGCCATGCAGAGCGGGATTGCCAGCCGCGAACTGCAACTGGCCCACAACGCCCTGCACGACCCCCTGACCGGCTTGCCCAACCGGGCGCTGGCCATGGAGCGCCTGAGCAACGCCATCAGCGCCGGGCGCAGGGTGGTGCTGCTGTACCTGGGCATCGAGGACTATCGGGCGATCAACGAAGGCCTGGGCCCGGAAGGGGTGGAGCAAATGATGCGCGAAGTCAGCCGGCGGCTGTCGGAGACGGTGTCCACCGGCGACACCGCCGCGCGCATCACCGCCAACGAGTTTCTGTTGCTGCTGGAAAATACCGAGATCGATGGCGCGGTGGCCATGGCCGACCGGCTCCATGCGTTATTGAGCCGGCCGCAGCCCCTGCGTGGCGATGAAGTGCAGCGCCAGGTGTGCATCGGCGTGGCGGTCTACCCCACCGACGGACAATCGGCGGAAGAGCTGATCAGCCGCGCCGCCATCGCTCGCCACGATGCGGCCGCCCAGCCCGGTTACCTGCAGATCTACCAGCAGGATCGCGACCTGGCCCATCAGCGCCAGATCGGACTGATCCGCGACCTGCGCCGGGCCGCGGCGGAAGGCGAGCTGTTCTTGCTGTACCAGCCCAAGCTGGACCTGCGTCACGGCCATGTGCACCAGGCCGAAGCCCTGCTGCGCTGGCAGCACCCGGAGTTCGGCATGGTCTCGCCGGCGGAGTTCATCCCCCTGGCCGAGCGGACCGGCAGCATGAACAGCCTGACCCTGTGGGTGATCGAGGAGGGCATGCGGCAACTGGCCGAATGGAACATGCGCGGGCTGCATCTGCAGTTGTCGCTGAACATCTCGGCGGACGACCTGCATGGTCACGACCTGGCGGCGCGGGTGAGCGTGTTGCTGCAGCGTTATCGATTGTCCGCCGAGCAGCTGATTTTCGAGATCACCGAAAGCGCGATCATGCGTCATCCGGAGCAGGCGCTGGAGGTGTTGCAGAGCCTGCGCGACTGCGGCATCAGCCTGTCGGTGGACGACTTCGGCACCGGCTACTCGTCGCTGGCGCAATTGCAGCGGCTGCCGGTGCAGGAGCTGAAGATCGACCAGTCGTTTATCCGCAACCTCGACGAAACCAGCGGCGACGCGGTGATCGTGCGTTCCACCATCGAGATGAGCCACAACCTGGGGCTCAAGGTGGTGGCCGAAGGGGTGGAGCAGGAGCGCAGCCTGCGCCTGCTGGAGCGCTGGCATTGCGACACGGCCCAGGGCTACCTGATCAGCCGGCCGCTGACTGCCACAGCCTTCGAGGCTTGGCTGCTGAAGTCGCGGATTTCCAGCTGAGCAGCCCTGTGTGGCCGCACCGGGCGCTGCAGCCAGAGATCTGCAGGCCCTGCTTCACGGTGTGAAGTCTGGCGCCATGAACCCTCGGCGATGGGCCGCGGCTTACTGCTTGGTGCACTCGGCGGGGAGCGCCACGACGCCGCCCATGGAGGCGAAGGCGACCATGCCGCCACTGGGCAATACGCAATTGTATTCGCCGTTGCTGGTGCTGGCAGTGAAGTAGGTCTGGGACGCGTCGCTGCGCACATTGGAGACCGTGGTCACGGGCTTGCCGAGGGTGGTCTGGGCGCGGTTCTTGAGGTCGTCGTTGCTGGGTTTGGCAATGGCGCAACCGCCCAGGGCGAGGGCCAGGATACCGAGCAGGGCGAGGGGACGAGCAGTGGGGTGGAGGTTCATGGTGATTCTTCCTTGGCATTGTTGTGTTTTCTACGGCGCAGCCGACCCCGACACCGCAGAGCGGCGGTGTTGAGAAGAGCGAGTGAGTGGTTGGCACTATATCGCCGGGGTGGGGGAGGGTCGATTAGCACAGATGGGCTAATGTCCCTTTGCAATGACCGGGTTGAGGACGGCGTCGGCGCAGGGCCGGCTGGAGTCGCCGGCCCCGGATCGAGGTTCAGCTCAGCAGTTGTTCCTGCAGGCGCCGGCCGAGTACGTCCAGCAGGTCGCAACCGTCGCGCAGGGGGATGACGCAGAGCTGGGCGAAATCCTGGAGCAGCGCCGGGTTGCCGTGCAGGTTGGCGTCACTGGCGAGGTTTTCCAGCAACTGGGCCGCGGCGCGGATGCGGTGAGCGGCGGCTTCGTGCAGCACATCCAATGGCGCCTCGGTGTCGATCAGCAAGGCGGGGATGGTGCAGTCGTTGCTGGTCAGGGCCATGTAGCGGCGGGGTGAGGTGTCGTCGATGAGCGCGGGTGGATCGGGAGTGAGTTTTTTCATTGGTCTGTTCCTAACGTATGAGTCGGAGTCGCCAGAAATCACTTCCACGTAATCAGGTGGCGGCTGTACGCAGGTGTGGAAGACCGGGACGTTAGGCACCCGGCGCACTCGAGAGTGCCCCACGCACAGCCACCATAAAGTGCAGGCGAAAAAACGCCTGACTCACGTTGCTTTGCGCGCCTAACGATATAAGGGCTTCCACACCCTGTCACTGAGTTTGCAGTGACAGGCCAAACCATAGAGTCCGGGGCCCGGCGGGACAAGGTGATGGGAGTCGACGCGTGTTGTAGGAATTTTCGCTGTAGCCATTGCCACACCGATCTCGGATCGACATTGGCCCTGTAGCCGCTGCCGAGCCCGCGAGGCTGCGATAAGGCCCGCAGGGCCTTGGTTCCCGATCTTGCGCCAAACCTCC